>DATHND010000120.1:0-16526 GCA_035486335.1 Solirubrobacteraceae bacterium | reverse complement strand
CGAGACGTAGACGATGCGCTTAGGCGAGGCGTCGATGATGCGGTGCACGACCTTCTTGGCGAGGCCGGCGCGCGGCGGGTCGACGACGAGCACGTCCGGGCGCCCGGCCCGCTCGAGCAGCGCGGGCAGCGCCGTGCGGCTGTCGCCGGCGAAGAAGTGGACGTTGGTGATCTCGTTGCGACGCGCTCCTGCGATCGCATCCGCGACAGCCGGCTCGATCAGCTCGATCCCCCACAGCTCGCCGGCGCGCGGCGCGAGCGTCAGCGCGATCGTGCCGATGCCGCTGTACAGGTCGTACACGCGCTCCCAGCCCTCGAGCGCGGCGTAGTCGGCGACGACGCCGTACAGGCGCTCGGCCATCTCGGTGTTCGTCTGGAAGAACGCCTCGGCGGAGATTTGCAGGTCGAGCTCGCCGAGGCGCTCGGGCAGCTTCGCGTCGCCGCGGACGAGCTCGGTCTCGCCGCCGCCGGTCGTCTCGGCGAGGCTGTCAGAGCGCGTCCAGAGCACGCCCGAGAGGCTCGTGCCGAGCCGCTCGCCGAGCGACGCGGCGAGCTCGCCGGCCTCGAGCTCGCCTGCGGTCGTGACGACGCGGACCTGCAGCTGGCCGCTGCGGCGGCCTTCGCGCACGACGAGGTTGCGTAGCCGCGCGCGCCCGTCGGGCGCCGGGCCGATCCGCTGTTCGCGGCCCCGCTCGCGCCGTCCGCGCCGCTCGCGACCGCCGCGTTGGCCGCGCTCGCGCGGGCCGGTCGGCTCGACCGCCGCCGGGCGGCCGCGATCCCACGCGGTCAAGCCCTGCTCGCGGCACCAGCGCAGCGCTACCTCGCGCGCGAGGTTGCCGCGCTCGGAGGCGAGCAGGCAGTCGTCGATCGGCGTCACACGGTTGCCGCCGGCCGGCGCGTGAAAGCCGCAGACGAGCTGGCCAGGCTCGCCGTCGCCGTCGCCGACTGCCTCGCCGAACGAGTACTCGAGCTTGTTGCGATAGCGCCACTGCTCGACCGCCGGGACGATCTCGCGCAGCTCGAAGCCGTCGAGATGCCCGATCCGCCGCAGCGCCTCGTCGACCTGCTGCTGCTTGATCTGCAGCTGGCGCTCGTACGCCAGCACCTGCCACGGGACGCCGGGGTGGTGCGCGACGGGTGCGATCCGCTCGGGGCTCGGCTCGAGCACGTCGAGCGTGCGCGCGTGCGCGTAGCTGCGCTTGCGCTTGTGCACGACCGCGCGGACGCGGTCGCCGGGGATCGCGCCGGCGACGAACACGACGTAGCCGCCGTCGCCGAGCCGCGCGACGCCCTCGCCGCCGAACGCGAGCGAGTCGATCGTCAGCTCGAGCTCGTCGCCGCGCTGCGGGCGCTGAACGCGGTCGTCGGCTGGTTGCTGAGCGGGGGCGTGCAGAGTGTTCTCGTTCACGGTCAGCGAGCGCATCCGTATATACGCATTCGGTCGATCGTAGATACGATTGCTATCGGCTGCCAGAACGCGACACACACGATCCGTGCCGGCCGGCTCACGACGAGCAGCACGCTCACAGCGCGCCGACGAGCAGCTCGAGCAGCGCCTTCTGCGCGTGGCGGCGGTTCTCGGCCTGGTCCCAGATGTGCTGCCGCGAGCCGTACAGCACGTCGGCGGCGATCTCCTCGCCGGGATGCGCCGGCAGGTCGTGCAGCGCGAACGCGCCCGGCGCGGCAGCGTCGAGCAGCGCGTCGTCGACGCGATAGTCGGCGAGCGCGGCGCGGCGCTCCTCGGCGGTCTGCTCGTCGCCCATGCTGACCCACACGTCGGTGTACACAGCGCACGCGCCGGCGACCGCCTCGCGCGGGTCGACGCACAGGCTGAGCGCGCCGCTCGCGCCGGCCGGCAGCTGCAAGTCGTCCTCGAGCGCGTAGCCGGGCGGTGAGGCGATCGCGACGTCGAGCCCGGCGAGCGCGCCGAGGATCGCGAGCGAGCGAGCGACGTTGTTGCCGTCGCCGACGTACGCGATGCGCAAACCGCGCAGCGAGCCGTACGCCTCGCGCAGCGTCAGCAGGTCGGCGAGCGCCTGGCACGGGTGGTGCCGCGCGGTCAGCATGTTGATCACCGGGATCGAGCTGTGCTCGGCGAGCTGCTCGAGCGTCTCGTGCGCGCCGGTGCGAACGCCGACGACGGCGACATGGCGCGAGAGCACGAGCGCCGTGTCGCGCAGCGCCTCGCCGCGCGAGAGCTGCAGCTCGTCGCTGCGCAGCACGACCGGATGGCCGCCGAGCTCGTGCACGCCGACGTCGAACGACAAGCGCGTGCGCGTCGACGGCTTCTCGAAGATCAGCGCGACGCTGCGCCCGTCGAGCGCGCGCGAGGACAGCGGCGCCGCCTTCAGCTCGCTCGCGCGCGCGAGCAGCGCGTCGAGCTCGTCGGGCGCCAGCTCCGCGCCGGTGAGGAATGACCGAGGCATGGAGCAGCCAGTCTAGGCTAGGGTGCGCGGCCTGATGATCGCTCGCTTGCCTGCGCCGCTGATCGCATGCGCCGCGCTCGCCGCGCTGTCCGGCTGCGGCTCCTCCGGCGGCGGCTCGTCCGGCTCGAGCGCCGCATCGACGCCCGCGAGCACGCAGCACTCGAGCGGCGAAGCGACCGGCGGCCTCAAAATCGCGGCGAAGCCGAAGTTCGCGACGGCGAGCGGTCCCGTCCACAGCGGCTCCGTGTCGATCGCCTACCGCAACATCGCGATCGCGCCCGACACGGTGCGCGTGAAGGTCGGCGGCACGATCGTCTGGACGAACTACGACAACGTCGAACACAACGTCACGAGCGAGGGCGGCCCACAGCGGTTCGCGTCGAACAACTTCGGCGAACGCGGCACGTTCTCGGTCAAGGCGCTGAAGCCCGGCGTGATCCACTACGAGTGCACGATTCACCCGGCGTCGATGAACGGAACGATCGAAGTAGTCCGATAATCGAGTAAATCGATTCGGGAGGTGGCGCATGCGCCACCTCCTCGATCGGCGCATGCGCCGATCGCGGGAGCGCGCATGCGCGCTCCCGAACGGCCACGACGACTCAGAAGTCGGCCATACCCTCGGTAGGCGTCGAAGCCGTCGCGTACGTGCGCTTCGGGATCCGCCCGGCGCCGCGCGCGAGGCGGCCAGCTTCGACGGCGGCGCGCATCGCGCGCGCCATCCGCACCGGGTCCCGCGCGCGCGAAACGGCTGACGCGGCCATCACGGCGTCGCAGCCGAGCTCCATCGCGAGCGCAGCGTCGGACGCCGTGCCGATGCCCGCGTCGAGCACGACCGGCACGTCGACGGCTTCGCGGATCAGCGCGATGTTGTACGGGTTGCGGATGCCCATGCCGCTGCCGATCGGCGAGCCAAGCGGCATCACGGCGGCGCAGCCGACGTCGGCGAGACGCCGTGCGAGGACGGGGTCGTCGGTCGTGTACGGCAGCACGACGAAGCCGTCGTCGACGAGCTCCTCGGCCGCGCGCAGCAGCTCGGGCGCGTCGGGCATCAGCGTGTCCTCGTCGCCGATCACCTCGAGCTTGACCAAATCCGTCTCGAACGCCTCGCGCGCGAGGCGCGCCGTCAGCACGGCGTCGCGCGCCGTGTAGCAGCCGGCCGTGTTCGGCAAGAGCTCGACGCCGGCCTCCGACAGCACGTCGATCAGCGAGCCGCGCGAAGCCGGGTCGACACGGCGCAGCGCGACCGTCACGAGCTCGCTCGCGCTCGCGGCGATCGCCTCGGCGAGGATCGCCAGCGACGGGAAGCCGCCCGTCCCGAGCAGCAGCCGCGAGCGCAGCGTGCGCCCGGCGATCGTCAGCGCATCCGAGGCTGCGCCGGCGGCCGGCCGCGCGGCATCCGAGCCTTCGGCGCGGCCCGCTCGCGCCGGGGGCTCACGCGTCTCGCGCGCGCCGGACATCATCCGCCTTGCATCGCCGTCAGGACCTCGACGCGCGCGTCGTCGGCCAGCAAGAACGACTGCCATTGCGCGCGCGGCACGACCTGGCCATCGACGGCGACCGCGACGCCGCGCGCGTCCGGCTGCAGGTCGAGCCGCGCGAGCACCGCCGCGACGGTCTCGCCGGGGCTCACATCGGCGTCGCGACCGTTGAGCACGATCACGCGCGCACCGCCTGCGCGTCGTCGCGCGAGCCTGCCGATAGCGCTTCGGAGGAGGACGCGGCCGGCGAAGCGTCTCGCGAGCGCGCAGCCGGCGCGAGATCGGCGAATCGCCGCGGCGCGCACGCGTCCAGCAGCTCAGCGTCGGCGCGCTCGCCGTCGATCAGGTCGACGACGAGCTGCGCCGTCAGCGGCGCGAGCAGGATGCCGTTGCGATAGTGACCGGTCGCCCACACGAGCCCGTCGGGCTCGCCGCGGCCGATCGCCGGCGCGTTGTCGGGCGTGCCCGGCCGCACCCCGACGCACAGCTCCTCGATCTTCAGCTCGCCGACGTCCGGCACGAGCTCGTGCGCCTCGCGCAGCAGCTCGTAGACGCCGCCGGCGTCCGGCTGCACGTCGAAGCCGCGCTCTTCGACGGTCGCGCCGAGCACGTACGCGCCGTCCGCACGCGGCACGACGTAGCCGCCGTCGAAGCGCGCGACGCGGCGCAACAGGCCTGGCCCGCGTGGGTCGCGCAGGCGCAGCAGCTGGCCCCTGACCGGACGCACCGGAACCGGCTCGCCGACGCCGTCGAGCTGCGCGCTCCACGCGCCACATGCGACCACGACGTGCCCGCCGCGCACGAGCTCCTCCTCGCCGCCAGCCGGCGCGAGCGCGGCTCCGAGCACGCGCCCGGCGGCGTCGCACGCGATCCGTGCGACCGGCGCGTGCTCGCGCAACTCGACGCCCGCGTCGGCGCACGCGGCGCGCAGCGCATCGAGCACGAGCCGCGGGTCGACCGAGTGGTCGTCGGGCGCTTCGAGCGCGAGCCGCAGCGCCGGCGCGAGCGCCGGCTCACGTTCGCGCGCCTCGCTCGCGCGCAGCCGCTCGGTCGTGAGGCCAAGCGAGTCGCGCAGCGCGATCTGGCGCTCGAGCTCGCGCGCCTCGTCCGCGTCGCGCGCGAGCAGCAGCGTGCCGGTCCGCATCAGCCCGACGTCGACGCCGCTCGCCGCGCGCAGCTCGTCGGCGAACGCCGGCCACAGCGCGGCCGAGCGCATTCCGAGCTCGAGCTGGCGTCGGCCGGCCGCGCCGAACTCGACCTCGGCGACCGGCGCGAGCATCCCGGCGGCGACGCGCGAGGCGCCAGACCCGAGCGTGTCGCGCTCGAGCACCGTCACGCCGATCCCGCGTCGGCGCGCGCGCCACGCGATCGACAGGCCGATCACGCCGCCGCCGATCACGAGCAGGTCAGGCGAGCCGTGCGAATTTGACATCACGTTGATGCTAGCCCGCGCCTGCGAGACTGCAGCGCCGCCGTGCTCCGCCGCCGCGACGAGGCCGACGCGCGCCGGTCGCGCCCTGCGAGACTGGAGCGATGCCCGCGACCGACCTCGGCGTCGAACGCCGTGCGCGTCTCGACGCCGCTCGGCTGTACCTCGTGTGCGACGCCAAGCCCGGCGGACGCGAGCTGGCGGACGTGATCCGCGCGGCGGTCGCCGGCGGCGTCGACGTCGTGCAGCTGCGTGACAAGCAGCTCGGCGACGACGAGCTCGCGGCCGTCGCCAACGCCGCGCGCGCCGTGTGCGAGCGGATCGGCGCGCTGTTGATCGTCAACGACCGCCCGCTCGTCGCGCGCGAGGTCGGCGCCGACGGCGCGCACGTCGGCCAGGACGACATGCCGGTCGCCGAGGTCCGCGCGCTGCTCGGCGAGGAGATGCTGATCGGGCTCTCGACGCACGCCGAGTCCGAGATCGACTCCGCGCTGCCGCGCGACGCCGACGGCGCGCCGCTCGTCGACTACATCGGCGTCGGCCCAGTGCACGAGACGCCGACGAAGGCCGGTCGACCGGCGGTCGGCGTCGAGCTCGTGCGCTACGCCGCCGCGCACGCGTCCGTCCCGTTCTTCGCGATCGGCGGCCTCAGCGAGCAGAACGTCGGCGACGTGCTCGACGCCGGCGCGCGGCGGATCGTCGTGCTGCGCGCGATCGCCGCCGCCGCCGACCCCGAGGCGGCCGCGCGCGCGCTGCGCGCGAAGCTCGACGCGCGGACCGGCCCATGAGCACGCCCGCGCGGCGGCCGCGGCGGCGCATGCGCCGGTCGGCACCCGGCTCACCCGGCGGCGCGCGCGCGACCGCTCCCGGTCCGGCCGCCGGCGCGCCGCGACGCCTGCGCGGTCAAGCCGCCGACGAGGCCGTGCGCGCGGCGCTCACGCCGCTCGGCGCCGACGAGCGCCCAACGCCGCTGCGCGTCGCGATCGCCGTCTGCGTCGTGCTCGCGATCGCCGTGATCGCCGGCGCGGCGTCGATCCACGATCTCAGCCGCCACGGCGGCTCGATCCCCGGCGCCGCGCTGCTCGCGGTCGTGCTCGCGCTGCTCGCCCAGGGCATGTACCGACGTCGCTACTGGGCCGTGCTGTCATTCGAGGCGCTGCTCGCGTTTCAGATCATCGTCACCTCGCTCGCGCTCGTCGTCGCCTCGACGCTGCTCGCCGCCGCGATCTGCGTCGTCGGCGTCGCGCTCGGCGGCTGGCTGTTCTGGAAGCTCGTGCGCGTGATGGGTCGCATCCAGGCCGGCGAGCAGGCCGAGCGGCTTCGATAGGCTCAGCGCGCGATGGCCAACGAGACGTATGACTGCATCGTGATCGGCTCCGGGCCGGGCGGATACGTCGCCGCGATCCGCGCCGCGCAGCTCGGCTTCAAGACGGCCGTCGTCGAGCGCGACAAGCTCGGCGGGCGCTGCCTCAACTACGCGTGCATCCCCGCGAAGGCCGTGCTGCGCTCGGCCGACCTGCTTTCCGAGATTCGCGAGGCCGGCGAGTATGGCCTGAGCGTCGCCGGCGTCGAGGTCGACTTCGCCGGCGTGATGGCGCGGCGCGAGAAGGTCGTGACGACGCTGACCTCCGGCGTCGCAACGCTGTTCAAGAAAAACGGCATCGACGTGATCGACGGCGACGCGTCGCTGAACGGCGAGGGGCACGTGCTCGTCGGCGAGGACTCCTACGCCGCCGCGACGATCATCCTCGCGACGGGCTCCGTCGCGCGCTCGATCCCGGGCGTCGAGTACGGCGGGCGGATCATCGGCACCGAGGAGGCTTGGGCGCTGAGCGAGCTGCCCGCGCGCCTCGCCGTCGTCGGCGCCGGCGCGTCCGGCTCGGAGATCGCCTCGGGCTACGCGCGGCTCGGCTCGGACGTGCGGCTGATGGAGATGCTCGACCGCGTGCTGCCGAGCGAGGACGCCGACGTCTCGCGGCTCGTCGAACGCGGCTTCAAGCGCCAGGGCGTCGGCGTGCACACAGGCGACCCGATCTCCGACGTGAAGACGGGCTCCTCGAGCGTCACGTTCACGCACGGCGAGGACGCCGGCCTCGAGGTCGACTACATGGTGCTCGCGACCGGACGCGGCGCCGACGTCGTCGGCCTTGGGCTCGAGCAGGCCGGCGTCGAGCTCGACGAACGAGGGCTGATCACCGTCGACGGCGCGCTGCGCACGAGCCGGCCCGGCGTCTACGCGATCGGCGACCTCGTCGCCGGCCCGGCGCTCGCGCACAAGGCCTCCGACGAGGGGATCATCGCCGTCGAGGACGCGGCCGGCCTGCCCACCCACCCAATCTCCTACATCGATATACCGCGCGCCACCTTCTGCACGCCGAACGTCGGCTCCTTCGGGCTGACCGAGCAGCAGGCTCGCGAGGAGGGCTACGACGTGCTCGTCGGCAAGGTCCCGTACGGCGCCGTCGGCGGCGGCGTCGTCTACGGCGACCGCAGCGGCATGATCAAGCTCGTCGGCGAGTCGAAGTACGGCGAGCTGCTTGGCGGGCACATCGTCGGCGCGCGCGCGACCGAGCTGATTCAGGAGCTCGTCAACGTACGCGCGCTCGAGGGCGGCTTCGCCGAGGTCGGCCGCATCGTCCACGGCCACCCGACGCTGTCGGAGGCCGTGATGGAGGCCGGTCGCGCGGCCGACGGCTGGTTGATACACGGCTGAGCCGTGGACGCGCCCACCGCCTCGTTCCACTTCGACCTCGCCAGCCCGCTCGCGTACCTCGCCGCCGAGCGCGTGCTGCACGAGCTGCCCGGCCCCGCCGAGTGGCGGCCGGTGCTCGCGTGCGAGCTGCCCGGAGCCGACCCGCTGTCGGCGTTCCGCTGCGAGGCCGAGCGCGAGGCGCTGCTCGGCGACGTCGCTCGGCGTGCGAGCGAGCTCGGCCTGCAGCCGGTGCGCTGGCCCGCGCCGTTCCCGTTCGACAGCGCCTACGCGATGCGCGCCGCGACGTACGCGAAGTCGATCGGCCGCGCCGTGCCGTTCGCGCAGGCCGCGTTCCGTCAGGCGTTCGCCGGCGGACGCAATCTCGAAGACCCCGACAACGTCCTGATCGCCGCCGCCGCGTGCGAGATGCACCCGTCGGCGCTCCTGCGCGGAGCCGAGCTGCGCTCGGTGCGCGCGCAGCTCGCCGACGCGACCAGCGACGCGATCCGAAAATCGATCGACGAAGTCCCCGCGATCGTCGTCGGCGACGCCGTCTACGAAGGAGCGCGCGCGATCGACGCCGCCGCCGCGCACATGCTCGAGCTTGGGATCGGCGTGTCGCGATGAGGGCGAAGGACGCTTATCGGCTGATCGTCACGCGCGGCGGGCGCGCGCCGGCGCTGCTCGCCGACGCCGAGCGCGTCGACCACGTCGAGCTCGTCGACATCGACGACGGCGAAGTCGTGCTGTTCTGGGACTTGCCGCCGCACGCCGCCTCGCGGATCGCGCGCGCGTTGCGTGAGGAGCTCGCGCAGCTCGACGCCGACGAGTTCATCGCGCGCTGGAGCGCCGTCGATTGACGGCTAACGTGGAACCGATGGCAGCGCTGCCAGAGCCCGACGTCGCCCGCGAGTGGCTCCGAACGATGACGCTGATCCGCCGCTTCGAGGAGCGCGCCGGCGAGATGTACGCGCGCGCGAAGGTCGGCGGCTTCCTGCACCTGTCGATCGGCGAGGAGGCGACGATCGTCGGCTCGGCGCGCGCGCTGCGCGAGCGCGACTACCTGATCTCGACGTACCGCTCGCACGGTCACGCGCTCGTCCGCGGCACGCCTCCCGAGAACGTCATGGCCGAGCTGTTCGGCCGCGTCGACGGCTGCTCCGGCGGTCGCGGCGGCTCGATGCACATGTTCGACGCCGCGCGCCGCTTCATGGGCGGCTACGGCATCGTCGGCGGCAACCTGCCGATCGCCGCCGGGCTCGCGCTCGCGTCCGACTACGACGGAACCGACGACGTCACGCTGTGCACGTTCGGCGACGGCGCCTCCAACCAGGGCACATTCGGCGAGACGCTCAACCTCGCCGCGCTATGGAAGCTGCCCGTCGTCTTCATCGTGACGAACAACCAGTTCGGCATGGGCACGTCGCTGCAGCGCCACTCGGCCGTCACCGACCTGCAGCGCAAGGGCGAGAGCCTCGGCGTGCCCGGCATGCGCTGCGACGGCATGGACGTGCTCGACACGTACGCCGTGCTCTGCGAAGCCGTCGCGCGCGTGCGCGAGGAGCGCCGGCCGCTGCTCGTCGAGGCCGTCACGTACCGCTTCCGCGGTCACTCGATGGCCGACCCCGAGCAGTACCGCTCGAAGGACGAGGTCGCGCAGTGGCGCGAGCGCGATCCGATCCCCGCGTTCGCCGCGCGGCTGATCGACGCCGGCGTGATCGACGACGCCGAGCGCCAGCGGATCGACGCCGATGCGATCGCGCGCGTCGACGCGGCCGTCGCCTTTGCCGAGGCGTCGCCGTTCCCCGCGCCAGAGTCGCTGTACGACGACGTCTACGTGCTCGACCCGCGCTCCAGCGGCTGGTACTCCGTGCGCACGACCGACGTCGCGGCCTGATGCCCGAGCTGCGCTACCGCGAGGCGCTAAATGCGGCTCTGCGCGAGGAGCTGCGCCGCGACGAGCGCGTCTTCTTGATGGGCGAGGACATCGGCGTGTTCGGCGGCGCCTTCAAGGTCACCGAGGGGCTGCTCGACGAGTTCGGCGAGCGGCGCGTGCGCGACACGCCGATCTCCGAGAACACGATCGTCGGCGTCGGCGTCGGCGCCGCGATCGCCGGCCTGCGCCCGGTCGTCGAGTTGATGACGATCAACTTCGCGCTGCTCGCGTTCGACCAGATCGTCAACCACGCCGCGCACATCCACTACATGTTCGCCGGCCAGGCGACCGTGCCGCTCGTCGTTCGCATGCCGCAGGGGGCGGGCCACCAGCTCGGCCCGACGCATTCGCACTGCTTCGAGGCGTTGTTCCTGCACGTCCCCGGGCTGCTCGTCGCGACGCCCGCGACCGCAGCCGACGCGAAGGGCCTTTTGAAGAGCGCGATCCGCGACGAGAACCCCGTGATCTTCATCGAGCACGAGTCGCTCTACGGCGTCCGCGGCGACGTCCCCGACGGCGAGGAGACGCTCGTGCGCTTCGGCCATGCGCGCGTCGCGCGCGAAGGCTCCGACGTGACGGTCGTCGGCGTCTCGCGGATGGCGCTGACCGCCGAGCGCGCCGCCGCGAAGCTCGCCGACGAGCACGGCGTCGACGCCGAGGTGATCGACCCGCGCACGCTGCGCCCGCTCGACCTCGACACGATCCTCGCGTCGGTGCGACGCACGAACCGCTGCGTGATCGTCGAGGAGGGCTGGCCGCACGGCGGCGTCGGCGCGAACCTCGCCGCGCTGATCTCCGAGCAGGCGTTCGACGACCTCGACGCGCCCGTCCGCCGCGTGTCAGGCGCCGACGTGCCGATGCCGTACTCCAAGCCGCTCGAGGACATCGCCTACCCGCACGAGCCACAGGTCGTCGCCGCCGTGCTCGACACGCTCGGGCTCGCCGCGCCCGGCGCCGAAGCCGCCGCTGTCGAGCGAGGAGGCCGCTGATGGCCGAGATCGTCATGCCGCGCCTGTCCGACACGATGGAGGAGGGCACGATCCTGCGCTGGCTGAAGGCCGACGGCGATCTGCTCGAGCGCGGCGACGAGCTCGTCGAGATCGAGACCGACAAGGCCGCGATGACGTACGAGTCAGACCAGGACGGCATCCTGCGGACGCTCGCCGCCGAGGGCGACACGCTGCCGGTCGGCGCCGTCATCGCGCGCGTCGGCGACGGCGGCGAGGCCCCAGTCGCACTTTCGAGCACCGACGACGGCGGCGCAAGGGCGGCAGTCGAGACAATCGTCGAGGCCGCCGGCGGCGGAGGCGCTTCGACCCCTGTGCAAGCACCGTCCGGCGAGCGCGTCAAGGCGTCACCCGTCGCGCGCCGCATCGCACACGACCGTGGCGTCGACCTGCGCGCGCTCACGGGCAGCGGCCCCGGTGGCCGGATCGTCAAAGCCGACGTCGAGGCGGCGCCAAGCGCTGCGCCGGCTGCGGCGGCCAGCCGCGCGCCGGCCGGCGGAGCGCGCGAGGACGTGACGACCGCCAAGGGCCAGACGAAGACGATCGAGCTGTCCCGCATGCAGCAGACGATCGCGCGGCGGATGGCCGAGTCGAAGGCGACGATCCCCGACTTCTCGATCGCGACCGACGTCGACATGGAGCACTGCGTCAAGCTGCGCGCCGAGCTCAAGCGGATCTCGAGCGCCGACGCGCCGACGTACAACGACATGGTCGTCAAGGCGTGCGCACTCGCGCTGCGCGAGCACCCGCGCGTGAACGGCGGCTACCGCGACGGCGCGCTGCAACTGCACTCGCGCGTCAACGTCGGCGTCGCCGTCGCCGCCGAGCACGCGCTCGTCGTGCCGACCGTGTTCGACGCAGACACGAAGGCGCTCGGCGAGATCGCTCGCGAGGCGCGCACGCTCGCCGCGCGTGCGCGCGACGGCGCGATCACGCCGCCCGAGCTCGGCGGCGGCACGTTCACGGTCTCGAACCTCGGCATGTACGGCGTCGCGAGCTTCGCCGCGATCATCAACCCGCCGCAGGCCGCGATCCTGTCGGTCGGCGCCGTCGAGCAGCGCGCGGTCGTGCGCGACGAGCAGCTGCTCGCGCGCCACACGATGACGCTCACGCTCGTCTGCGACCACCGCATCCTCTACGGCGCCGACGCGGCGCAGTTCCTCGCGCGCATCCGCGAGCTGCTGCAGGCGCCCGCGTCGCTGACGCTGTAAGAGGTTGCGCGGGCGTCAGTCTCGCAGCGGGTCGATCCAGCGCAGGCCCGCGAAGCGCGAGAAGTCGACGTCGGCCGAGTAAAGCGTCGCGCCGTGCTCGATCGCCAGCGCCGCGAGGTGCGCGTCGCTCGTCAGGTTGCCTGCCGTTCCCAACGGGAGCAGCAGGTCGCGCAACACCGCCATATGGCGGCCGGTCGGATGCACCACCGTGGCCGGCGGCTGAGCCAGCCAGCCGTCGACCACGGCGAGTGCTTGCTCCGCATCCCAAGGTCGCTGCAGAACCCGTGGGTTCGTGATCACGCGGACGAATCCGATCAGCACGGACCATGCAAATGCCACGGTCTCTCTGCCCGACAGCGTTTCCTCCACCCACGCGCGCGCAGGCGCGTGCTGTGCCGCCGACTCGTTCGCTGCGTATACGAGCAAGTTGACGTCAGGTAGCTTCACTTGCCGAGTTCGAGCTTGCGGATGATCTCCTCGTCCTCGAGTTCGCCTGCCAGCCTGAGTGCCTTGTCGATGTTGATGCCGGGCTGCAAGCCCATCGGAGCTGTCGGCATGCGATATCGCTTCGGCTCGGGCGAGCCGTGGTCGAGGCCCGCGCGCACCGCGTCGTTGAGCGCCGCCTTGAACGAGACTCCCCGCTCGCGCATCGCCTCCTTCAGCTTCGCCTCGACGTCCGCGTCGAGCGTAACGGTCGTCCGCATCAAAGCATCATAGCATCATTTGTGATGCAATCATGATGTCTTCGCTGCTCGCGGCCCAGGCCATCTGCGAGCACGCCGCCATCGTGTCCGCCGACACCGTCTTCGACGCTTACGCGCTCATGCGCGTCTAGGTAGCCCAGATGGGCCGAATGCCTGCGCCGTAGAGCCGCGCAGCGCTACGCTGGAGGCAGGCAATGACGAGCGAGCGCGGCGAGCATTCGACTGACGACCTCTGGGTTTGCCACCTGGGAACGGTCGCGTATCTCGACGGCGTTGCGATCCAGGAGACGCTCCGCGAGCGGCGCATCGCAGGCGAGCTGCCCGACGTGCTGCTGCTGCTCGAGCACCAGCCCGTGTACACGCGCGGACGGCGCGCCGGCGCCGAGGACCTGCCGTTTCCCGAGGGCTTCTACCGCGCCAAAGGGATCGACGTCGCGAGCACCGACCGCGGCGGCAAGCTCACGTACCACGCCCCCGGCCAGCTCGTCGGCTACCCGATCATGGGCCTCGACGACATCGGCCGCTACCTGCGCACGATGGAAGCCGCGATCGTCGACGCGCTCGCCCAGCACGGCATCGCCGCGCGCTCGCGCCACGACGAGGGGATCGACTACACCGGCGTCTGGGTCGAAGATCGCAAGATCGCCTCGATCGGCGTGCACGTCTCGCGCGGCGTCGCCACGCACGGCTTCGCCGTCAACGTCGAGAACGACCTCGACCCGTTCCTGCGGGTCGTCGCCTGCGGGCTGCCCGACGTGCGGATGACGTCGATCGCAGCCGAGCTCGAGCGCCCGCGCGAGCGACGCGCCGGCCGCCTGTCCGCCGCTCACGAGTCGGCCGCTCGCGGAGTCGGCGTCGCCTGCTTCCGCAAGGGCATGGCCTGCCGCTTCTGCCTCGCGCACGGCCGCCGCCAGCGGCTCGTCTCGCCGGCGCGCCTCGGCATCGCCGCGACGCAACCGATCGGCGGAGCCCCGACAGGGGCGGAGTCACCCAAATCGCGGCTCCGCGAGGCGGCGCCCGCGTGAGCACCGGCGTCAACTCGGTCGCCACGCGCTCGCGCGCCAACCCCGGCGGCGCCGACGTGCTGAAGGTGCTCGGCTCCGACGTGCGCCCGCTGCGCGAGCGCAAGCCGCCGTGGTTCAAGGTGCCCGCGCCCGGCGGCCAGCGCTACCGCGAGCTGACCGAGCTGATTCGCGAGGAGAATCTGCACACCGTCTGCCAAGAGGCCGCCTGCCCGAACGTCGGCGAGTGCTGGGAGCGCGGCACCGCGACGTTCATGATCCTCGGCGACACGTGCACACGCCGGTGCGGCTTCTGCAACGTCAAGACCGGCAAGCCGACGTGGAACGACCCGCTCGAGCCAGCCCGCGTCGCGCGCTCGATCGCGCGCATGGGCCTGCGCCACGCCGTGATCACGTCCGTCGACCGCGACGACCTGCCCGATAAGGGCGCCTCCGCCTTCGTCGGCGTTATCCGCCAGGTTCGCCGCCAGGCGCCCGACTGCCAGATCGAGGTGCTGACGCCCGACTTCCAAGGACACGAGATGCCGCTCGCGAAGGTCATCGCCGAGCGCCCCGACGTGTTCAACCACAACGTCGAGGTCGTCCCACGCCTGTACCCGATCGCGCGCCGCGGCTCCGAGTTCGCCCGCTCCTGCCGCGTGCTGAAGCTCGCCGGCGAGCTCGGCGAAGGCGATGTCGTCACCAAGTCCGGGCTGATGGTCGGGCTCGGCGAGACGCACGACGAGCTCGTCGAGACGTTCGCGACGTTGCGCGAGCACGGCGTCGGCGTGCTCACCGTCGGGCAGTACCTGCGCCCCTCCGAGCGCCACCTGCCGGTCGTCCGCTACTGGCACCCCGACGAGTTCGCCGCGCTGCAGGCGGCCGCATACGAGCTCGGCTTCGACCACGTCGCCGCCGGCCCGCTCGTGCGCTCCTCCTACCACGCCGACCAGCACGTGCCGCAGGTGCGTGACGGCGTCGGGCCGCTCGCCGCGCGCGCCTAGCTCGACCGCCGCCGCGCGCGGATAGTCTCGCTCGATCTTCCCCGTACGAGACGACATCCCGCTCGCGCGCTTCCCGCTCGTAACCGTCGCGCTCGTGCTCGCCGACGTGATCGCCTACGTGCTCTCGATCCGCCACGGCGGGAGCTTCCTCGGCGGACCGTCCAAGCACGTCGCCGAGCGCTACGGCGCGATCGGGTTCGAGCTGAGCCACGGTCGTCGCTGGCAGACGATCTTCGAGGCCCTGGTTTTGCACGGCGGCTTCGTCCAACTGCTCGCCAACGTGGTCGCGCTCGCGATCTTCGGGCCGAACGTCGAGGACGCGACCGGGCGGCTGCGCTTCCCCGCGTTCTACCTGCTCGGCGGCCTCTCCGCGCTCGGCCTCGGCGTCCTGCTCGCGCCCAACTCGACCGTGCCCCTGCTCGGCGGCTCCGGCGCGACCGCCGCGGTGCTCGGCGGCTACGTCCTGCTGTATCCGCGCGCGCACGTCCTCTCGCTCTCGCTCGTGCCGTTCTTCGCGACCGTCCTCGCCGTGCCGGCCGTGCTGCTGATCGGCGTCTGGTGGGCCGTGCAGCTGTGGCTCGGCGCCGCCGGCCTCGCCGACCCGTTCGCCGGCGACTGGGGCGTCGCGTACGCCGGCCTCGTCGGCGCGCTCCTGCTCGGCCTGCTGCTGATCCGGCCGTTCGCAAGCGCCGCGCGGATCTCCGCCAAAGGACATCGGCCGCCGCCGCAGCCGGTGTACTGAGCCGATGGCGTCCCGCGGGCAGATCGCGAGCGCGAGGCGCGAGCGCGCATGAGGCGCAACGTCGTGCTCGTCGCCGTGCTCGTGTTCATCGCCGGCTTCGCCTTCCTCACGCTCGCGTCGATCGTCGAACAAGGATTCAGCGTCGCGGCCGCGCTCTCGATCCTGATCCTGCTGCTGTTGTCGGTTGGAATCGTCGGCGCGCTGCGCAATCCTCCGCGCTGACCCGTGAGCCCGCCGTTGATGACATTCGAGCAGAGCAGGCGCCGGCGCGATCTCGCACGCCGGCGGCGCCGCAGGCGTCGCGCGACGCTCGCAGGCGTCCTCGCGCTCGCCGTCCTCGCCGTCGCCGCCGCCGCCGCGGCGCTGTCCAAATCGAGCCCCCATCACGGCGCCGCGAGCGCGGCGAGCCGGCACGCCGGCGCGCCGCGCGTCAAAGCGCTCGTCAAGCCGGCGCTTTCGGCCAGCGGCCTGCCGCTCGGCAAGCCGCCGCTCGAGCTCGCCGGGATCGGGCAGCCCGAACGCGACGCCGTTCACATCGCCTTCCGTCATCCGCCGCGCGCCGGGCTGCTGTTCAACGTCGCGACCGGCCAGATCCTGTGGCAGCGCAACCCCTACGCGCGGCTGCACATCGCGAGCATCACGAAGATGATGACCGCGCTGCTGACCGTCGAGAGCCAGCCGCCCGACGCGCACGTGCTCGTCACGAAGGCCGCCGTCGAAGCCGCCGGCTCGAAGGTCGGCGTGCTGCCGCTGCACAAGCACGTGCGTCTGCAGACGATGCTCTACGGCCTGCTCCTGCCGTCCGGCAACGACGCCGCGATCGCGCTCGCGCAGCATGACGCCGGCAGCATCGACGCGTTCGTGGCGCAGATGAACGCCGAGGCCGCCAGGCTC
>DATHND010000119.1:0-15361 GCA_035486335.1 Solirubrobacteraceae bacterium | reverse complement strand
GCCTAAGCATCCAAGCATCGTGCGCGCAGGCTACTCAGCAGCGGGTGAAGCTGGCAGTTCTGTTTCTGTTCCAATCGCCGGACGCGGAGGGCAAAATCCACACGATGCGGGCGTAACGCGCGGTGAATAGTCGGAGACAGTTCCACAAATATCTTGAGCCGCGAGCGCCATCCCGATGATACTGCCGCAATGCCCCGAACCCGTAAGCTGGGCGCGATCGTCCTCGCCGCCGTCGTCGTCGCCGTCGCCGCGGGCGCGGGCGGATGCGGCGGGTCCTCGGCCGAGATCGTCGCCGAAGTGAACGGCGCCGCGATCACCAAGCCGACGCTCGAGCATTGGCTGCACATCCTCGCGGTCAGGAGCTATCAGCTGCATCCCCTTACCCCCGTGCCCGCGGGCGTCGTGCCCGATCCGCCGCGCTACGCCAACTGCATCGCGTACTTAAAGACGCTCGGCACCGCCAAGCGCTTTGCCGAGCCGTTCCTCAACGTCGAAAAGCCGCTGCGAACGCGGTGCAAAGAACAGTACGAACAGCTCCGCGCGCAGGCGCTGAGGTCTTTGATCACCG
Source organism: Solirubrobacteraceae bacterium (assembly GCA_035486335.1). GTDB lineage: Bacteria > Actinomycetota > Thermoleophilia > Solirubrobacterales > Solirubrobacteraceae > Palsa-744. The sequence continues at coordinate 14,793 of DATHND010000119.1, read as the reverse complement.
CGGACTGGCTGATCGGCGAAGGAAAAGCTCGCGGCTTGGTCGCAAGCGAAGCCGCGATCAGGAAATACGCCGAGAAGATGCGCAAGAACGGGTACACGACGCGCGCGGAATTCACGACCTCGCTGGCCAACGCCGGCGAAACGCTCGCCGATCAGCTGTTCCGCGCGAAGGTGAAGGTGTTCTCCGAAGAGATCGAAAAGCAGTTCGGAGCCACGAGCGTCGCCTCGACGAACGATCCCGCGCTGGGCAGGTTCCTGCTCGCGCTCCCGGCGAGGTGGGCGGCCAAAACCAGTTGCCGAAGCGGATACGTGGTTCCCAACTGCAAGCAGTACAAGGGCAAGTACCCTCCCGAATACGTGCTGATGTAGGCGGCGGATGAGGGTGGGCACGCCGACTTGCAGGCTGGCTTGGCGCGCTGGGGCCGGCGTCGGCGTGCTCGCCGCCACGCTGGCCCTAGCGGCGTGCGGCGGCGGCGGGTCCGACGCGGTCATCGCCCGCGTGGGCACGCACTCGATCACGACGGGCACGCTCGACCGGTTCGCAGCGATCGAGGCCGTCCTCACCTACCAGCTCAATCCCACGCAGCCGGTACCCAAGGGCGTCGTGCCGGACCCGCCGAGCTACGCCGACTGCATCGCCTACTTAGCGAAGACGCCGACCACGCTGATCGCCCCCAAGCAGCATCCGAGCACGGCGCAACTGAAGGCGCGGTGCCGGCAAAAGCAGGAAACGCTGCGCCACCACATGCTCGACATCCTGATCACCAACTACTGGCTCGAAGGCGAAGGGGCCGCCAGGGGAGTCGCGGTGAGCGACGCCGAACTCAACCAGGCGCTCGACCGACAGTTCCCCACGCAGGCCGCGTTTCGCAGCTTCCTGAAGATCACCGGCGAGAAGGCCTCGGACGAGCGCGCGCTGCTGCGCGCCAGCCTGATGACGACGAAGCTGCAGCAGGCGGTCACGTCGCAGAAGGGTCTCACCGGCGCCCAGCAGCAGCAGGCGCTCGCGAGGTTCATACGCGAATTCACGGCGAAGTGGTCGGCGCGCACGAGCTGCCAACCCGGTTACGTCGTGCAGGAGTGCAAGGAGTACAAGGGGGTCAAGGCGCCCATTTAGCTCCGCGACGTACGGGCGGTACACGTGGGGCCCGCCGCAAGCGGCGGGCCCCATTCCGTGCTGCTGCTATGTCCACTTCGTGCTACCGGGTCCTGCAGGTCCTGCTATTCGCTTGCTTTCACCGCTTCCGCAAGTGCGACCTGCAGTTTGCCCTTCAGGATCGCGGTGTTCTTGCCGGCCGCTGAAGGCAGACCGAGTTTGCTGTCGACGATCGGGTCGACCAGGAACGAGAACAGACCGCCGCAGCCTTCTGCGCCGGGCGCCGCGAACGAGTTGTTGACCAGCACGTTGTTCGCGACGGTCAAGATCGTTTCGCCTGCGTTGAATTTGAGTTCGCCGGGGCTGCCGGTGATCGGTTTGTTCGGTTCGGGGGGCGACGTGGTACCCGTCGTGAAGTTGATCACGATCGGGTGTGCGTTCGAGCCGATGTAGCATTCGCTGCCAAGGAACGGGTTTTCGAGATGCACCTTGACGGGCAGCGAGAGCGCCGTCCCTACGGCTCCGAGGAGGGCAAACGTGTGCAGCCCAATCGAGCTCGCGGGCGCTGCGAGTTCGGTCGTCGCGTTGACGCCGGTGACCCCGTTTTCGAACACGAGTTCGCAGGCGACACGCTCGAAGAAGTTGCTGATTTCGTTGCACTTCACGAGGCCAGCGAGGCCGCCCGGCACTTTCTGAGGCGTTTTCGGCAGCGTGTTTCCGTCTTCGGCCGCGATGATCGTTTCCGCGCCGCTGGCGAAGCCCTTGATGCCGGCCTGGAGGATCTGCGGTTTCACGAGCGGCACCGTTTCTTTGCCGATCACGAATTCGCCGCCTTCCGTCGTGGCGAGCAGGCAGTTGCCTGCTTCCGGGTTGCTCAGCGGACAGTCGGCGAACCCTGCGAATTCACCTTTCGGGTGATGTTCGACGGCGTAAGCCGACGCGGACATTGCTAGAAGCCCGATCGCCGCCACGACTGCCGTGGCGAGGCCGAGCGTCCTTCTGCGGGTACGAGTGAACCTACTGCGGGTCACAAACTCCCCCTTACATTGGATGTCGCTGATTGTCGGACAGTGCTACGCGTCGAAGCTAAGTGACCCGCTCGCAGCGAACAACCTTTGTCTCTGTTTCCGGTAGGATTCGCATTCTCGGGCATTTCTACCCAACATTGCGGGACCCTTCGCAGGGCTATCGCAGGGCGCTGAGGATGCGTGCCACGTGGGCGTCCCAGCTATGGCTCCCGGCCGCCTCGCTCAGCGCCGCCTGCCCGAGCCGCGTGCGCAGCGGCTCGTCGCTCAGAAGCTCGGCGACCGCGCGCGCCGCCGCTTGGACGTCTCCCGGCGGCGTCAGCAGCGCCGTGCGACGATCGTCCAGCACCTCGCCGATCTGCTCGAGGTCGGAGGCGACGATCGCGCGCGCGAGGCCCATGTATTCGAACAGCTTCGTCGGCGAGCCGAAGAACACGCTCCCGTCCGGGTTCGGCACGTGCGGCGAGACGCACACCTCGCAGCACGCGAGCAGCTCGACGGCGCGGGGATGCGGGACCATGCCGGTCAGCCGGACGCGACCCGACAGCCGCCGGCGCTCGATCTCGGCGGCCACTTCCCCGCGCAGCGGGCCGTCGCCGATCAGCAGCCAGCGCGCGTCGTCGCGGCGCGCGGCCACGCGCTCGATCAGCTCGGGCAGCAGGTGCGCCCCGTGCCACGGCCCGAACGTGCCGACGAAGCCGACCGTGGAGGTTTGCGGCAGGTCGAGCTGCGTGCGCCAATACGCCGGGGGGTGAGCGCGCGCGTCGGCCAGCGCCCGCACGTCGACGCCGTTCGGGTTGACGAGCACGCGCTCGGGCTCGATCCCATCCTGCACGAGCTGGTCCTTGATCGGCTGTGACACGACGACGATCAGCGACGCATCGAGCAGGTTGCGCCGCTCGAGCGCCGCCAGCGTGCGCGCGAGCCGCACGCCGCCGCTCCCCCAATGGCGCTCCGCCCAGATCTCCGAGCCGTTGAACTCGAGCACGAGCGGGACGTTCAGCCGCCGCGCGAGCTCGAGCCCGGCGACGGAGCCGAGCGCGTAGCGCTGATAGACGAGATCGGCCGGCGCGCCCGACGCCGCGCGCACCAGGTCCGGCGTGTGGCCGATCAGCGTGAGCCAGTGGACGAGCTGGAGGACGTGTCGCGCCGGCGCCGCCACGCAGCGCGCGCCGCGCACGCCCGCGGGGCGTTCGGCGGCGAACACGTTGACCTCGAGGCCCGCGTCCGCGAGCCCGTTGATCACGCCCGCGGTGTGCGTGGCGGCGCCCCCCACCTGCTCGCCGAGCCAGCGCAGCGAGGGCTCGGCCCGCAGGTATGTCACGCGCACGACCTCGCCCGCGGGGCGCGCCGGCAGCGAGTACGTGCTCGCCGCGGCGCGGCGCGCACGCGCATACCAGCGCGCGCTGCGCGCGAGCTCCGCGGGCAGCGCAGCCGCCAGCGCGCTCGCGGCGCGGGCGCGCATAGCGGCGCGCCCGGCGCTCGTCGCGGCGCCGGGCGAGCGCACCTCGAAGCGGCGCGCGGAGCTCAACGCTGCGAGCGCGATCGCGCCGGCCTGGACGCCGTTGAGCGGCCGCTCGTCGCGCAGCACGCGCAGCTCCTCGAGCTCCGGGTTGCGCAGCAGGCGGCGCAGGCGGCGGGGATCGCGCGCCGTCGTGGAGAGCTCGGCGAGCGTGAGCACGCGTTCCCCCTCGGCCGCCACGATCGCGGGCCCGTTGAACGTTAGGTCGAGCGTGAGGCGCATCCCAGGCCGTGGAACGATACGACCGATGAGACGCCTGCTGCTCGTCACGCACCGCTCGATCGAGCAGGACGGCGGCCCGGCCGCGCGCTGGCGCGCGTTCGCCCGCTACCTGCCCGAACACGGCTGGGAGCTCGACGTCTTGAGCGCCGCCGCGCGCGCCGGCGCCGCGGAGTTCGAGGCCGGCTCGGCGCGCGCCGTGGCGCGGCGCGCCACGGCGATGGCCCGCGTCGGCCGACTGAGCGAGCCCGTGTTCTCGCTCGCGGGCATGCGCCCCGACGCGCTGCCGCTGTCGATCCTGTGGACACCCCGCGGCGCGCGGCGCGTCCGCCGCTGGATCGAGGAGCGGCGCCCCGATCTCGTCCTCGCGAGCGGACCGCCGATCGCGGGGCCGCTCGCCGCGCGCATCGGCGTGCCCGCACACGTCCCGCTGGTCGTGGAGCTGCGCGACCTGTGGGCCGGCAGCCCGGCGTTCGACGCCGGAGGTCGTACGCTCGCGCGGGTCGAGGACTGGCTGCTGCACGGAGCGCGGCGGGTCGTCGCGTGCACGCCCGAGGCCGTCTGCGACCTGCGCCGGCGCCATCCCGATCTCGCTCCGCGCGTCGTCGAGATCGCCAACGGATTCGACCCGCAGATCAGATCGATTGCGCAGCAGTGGCAGCCGAGTCCGTCGCGCGAGGCCCGCGGGCGGGCCCTCACGCTGCTGCACTCCGGCACGCTCACGCCGGCGCGCCCGATCGGGCCGGTGATCCGGGCGCTCGGAGACGCGCGGCTGGCCGGCGGCGTCCGCCTGGTCCTGCACGGCTATCTGTCTCCGACTTCGCGCGCCGAAGTCGAGCAAGCCGGGCGCTGTGGCGGCCCGCCGATCGAGCTGCACGCGCCGGCGCCGTGGGCGGACGCCGTCCGTCGGATCGCCGCCGCCGACGCCGGCTTGATCACGCAGGCCCGCGCCGCGGGCGACGAGACGGCCGTCGCCAGCAAGGTCTACGAGTACCTCGCGCTGGGCAAGCCCGTCGTCTGTGTGAGCGACGGCGGCGCCACGGAGGCGCTGCTGCGCCGCCTCGGAGCGGAGGAGCTGTGCGCGCGGCTCGACCGGCCCGAGACGATCGTCGCGGCGCTGCTGCGCCTGCGCGAGGGCGCCGTGCGCCGCCCGCCGCCCGAGCGTCTGGAGGCCTACGACCGTCGCGCGCTCGCGAGCCGGATGGCGGCGCTGCTCGAGGAGGTCGCGAGCGGCTGAAGCCAGTCGGCGAGGACGTCGACGATGCGTTGCGCCGCGCGTCCGTCCCACAGCGGCGGAATCCGGCGTAATCTCGCGCGCACTCGCGCGAGCAGGTCGGGCGCCTCGCGAATCCGCGCCGGCGCGAGCCCGAGCAGCAGGTTCGTGCCCATGCTCTCGGTGATCGGCCGCTCGGTGTTCTCGCGCAGCGTCAGGCAGGGAACGCCGAGGAACGTCGTCTCCTCCTGGACCCCGCCGGAGTCGGTCAGCACGCCCGCGGCGTGCGCGACGAGCGCGAGGAACTCGACGTAGCCGATCGGCTCGAGCAGCGCGAGGCCCGGCGCGTGCGCCAACGTCGGGTCCTCGGTCAGCAGCCGCGCGCGCGTGCGCGGGTGCGCCGGGAAGACGACCGGCAGCTCGCCGGCGAGCTGCCGCAGCGCGGCGGCCGCGGCGCTCAGCAGCGGGCCGTCGACGAGCGCGGGTCGATGGAGCGTGACGACGACGTATCCACCGTCGGGGACGCCCCAGCGCAACGGCGCGTCGCACGCGTCGATCCGGCCGCGCATCGAGACGAGCGTATCGATCATCGTGTTTCCGACATCGTGGATCTGGCCCTCCTCGCGACCCTCGGCGAGCAGGTGCCCGCGCGCCTCGGGCGAGTGTGTGAACAGCAGCTCGGAGAGGGCGTCGGTCACGACGCGGTTGATCTCCTCGGGCATCGTCCGGTCGAACGAGCGCAGGCCGGCCTCGACGTGGCCGACCGGCAGCCCGAGCTTCACCGCGACGAGCGCGGCGGCGAGCGTCGAGTTGACGTCGCCGGGCACGAGCACGAGGTCCGGTCGCTCGGCGAGCAGCACCGCCTCGATGCGCTCCATCACCGCGGCCGTCTGCTGCGCGTGCGTGCCCGAGCCGACGCCGAGGCGGTGATCGGGCTCGCCGACGCCGAGCTCCGCGAGGAAGATCTCCGACATCGCCCGGTCGTAGTGCTGGCCGGTGTGCACGAGCACGTGCTCGCACTGCTCGTCACGCTGCGCGAGCGCAGAGATGATCGGGGCGACCTTCATGAAGTTCGGTCGCGTGCCGACGACGGAGAGGATCTTCCACCGCGCGCTCATCCGGGCGCCGATCATAAGGAAGCGTCGATCATCTCGATTTCGGCGAATAAGCTCTCTCGCGCCCGATGTCCTCCGACTTAGTTCCCTCGCGGTGATGAAGCAGGTCGTGCTGCGCAACGGCCAGCCGCTGCTCGCCGAGATCCCCGCGCCCTCGCCGCGGGCCGGGTACGTGCTCGTCGCGAACGCCGCCTCGGTGATCTCGAGCGGCACCGAGCGCGCCGCCGTCTCTGACGGCGCCGGGTCGCTGCCGATGCGCGCGGTGCGTAACCCCGACCTCGTGCTGCTGACGCTGCGCCATGCGCGTGAGCACGGCGTTCGCGAGACGGTCGGGCTCGTGCGCGGCGCGGTCTCCGATGACACCGCGCTCGGCTACTCCTCGGCCGGAACGGTGCTCGACACGGGCGGCTTGGGCGACTTCTCGGTGGGACAGCCCGTCGCCTGCGCGGGCGCCGGTCACGCGAACCACGCCGAGATCGTCTCCGTCCCGGGCAATCTCGTAACGCCGGCGCCGCCGGGCGTCGCGGCGCGCGAAGCCGCCTTCACGACGATCGGGTCGATCGCGATGCAGGGGGTGCGCCGCGCCGAGGCGTCGCTCGGCGAGCGCGTCGCCGTCGTCGGCCTCGGCCTGCTGGGCCTGCTGACGGCGCAGATCCTGCGCGCGGCCGGGTGCGTCGTGATCGGCGTCGAGCCGAACGCGGCGCGGCGCGAGCTCGGCGTCGCGCTCGGTCTCGAGCGAGCGTTGCCGCCGCAGGACGCAGTCGCCGTGGTGCGCGAGTGGTCCGGCGGCGCGGGCGCCGACGCGGCGATCGTGACCGCGGCGGGCGCGTCGAGCGAGATCGTCAACGACGCCGTGGCGATCGTGCGCCGCAAGGGCCGCGTCGTGCCGGTCGGCGACGTCGGCCTGTCGTTCTCGCGCGCGGCGCTCTACCAGCGCGAGGCCGACGTGCTGATCTCGACCTCCTACGGCCCGGGGCGCTACGACCCGCTCTACGAGGAGGCGGGCGTCGACTACCCACTCGCCTACGTACGCTGGACCGAGAACCGCAACATGGGCGAGTTCCTGCGGCTGCTCGCCGCGCGGGCGATCGCGGTCGAGCCGCTGATCGAGCTCGCGCTGCCGATCGAGCGCGCGGCCGAGGCGTATGCGGCGCTGCGCTCGGAGCGGCCGCCGCTGGCCACCGTGCTCGAGTACGCGGGCGCGGTCGAGCGGACGGGGAGCGCGCCGCAGCCGACCCGAGCAGCCGCCGCGCCGGGCAGCGTCCGCTCGGGCGCGTCGGACACGGTCCGCGTCGGCGTCGTCGGCCCGGGCTCGTTCCTGCGCGCCGTGCACCTGCCCAACCTGCGCCGCGACGGAGCCGCGCCGATCGTCGCCGTCGCGGCGCGCCGTGGGCTCGTCGCGAGCGACGTCGCGCGGGCGGCCGGCGGCGAGGTCGACGCGTTCACCGACTGGCGTCGCGTCGTCGAGCACCCCGACGTCGAGCTGGTGTTGATCGGCACGCGCCACGACTCGCACGCGGAGATCGCCGCGGCCGCGCTGCGCGCGGGCAAGGACGTGTTCGTCGAGAAGCCGCTCGGCCTGACGCGCGAGCAGATCGACGAGGTGTGGGAGGCGGGCGGCGGCGACCGCGCGCGCCTGACGATCGGCTTCAACCGCCCGCTCGCGCCGCTCTCGCTACGGCTGCGCGAAGAGCTCGCGGAGGTCGAAGGCCCGCTGCAGGTCGTGATCCGCGTCAACGCGCCGCTGTCGGCCGAGCACTGGCTGAACGACCCGCGGCAGGGTGGCGGGCGAATCCTCGGCGAGGGCTGCCACTTCCTCGACTATGCCAACTGGCTGTGCGGCGTGCCGCTCAGCGTCAGCGCCGCCGCGGCGCGCGAGTCGGGAAGCGTCCGCACGGTTCAGAGCGCGAGCATCACCGTTCGCTACGAGGGCGGCTCGGTCGCGAGCCTGCACTATTCCGCGCTCGGCCCGGCGAGCCTGCCGAAGGAGCGGATCGAGGTCCTGGCCGGCGGACATGCGTGGGTGCTCGACGACTTCGAGCGGCTGATCTCCTACGACGGCGCCGGCTCGCGCGTGGTCGAGAAAGGCCACGGCGACAAGGGCCACGCCGCGCTGATGCGCGCCGTCCTCGCCGCGAGCCGCGGCGAGGCGCCGTTCTTCCCCGGCCTGCGTGCGGCCTACCTTGCACAGAGCGTCGCGCTCGCGGCGCTCGAAGCAATTGGCTCGGGCGCATCGCGCGAGGTCCACTCGCCGCCGTCCTCAAGCGGGACGCAGCCGCCGGATCGCGCGCCAGCCGCGTAAACGAAACACGGCGAGCGCCTGGCGGCGCGGGTCGGTCGCCGAGTCGATCCAGCGTGCGGGCACGAAGCGCAGCGGCTGATCGAGCCGCTCTCGCACTGCGACGGCGACGACGCGCCGGTACCAGAACGACGTCGCGTAGAGCTCGTGATCGGGCGCGAGCGTGACGTCGCTGCACGCGATGCTGTCGGCAAGCAGGGCGTTCTCCAGCAGCGCTTGCAGTGCGTAAGGGAACCGCACTCCGGCGAGCGGGTCGAGCACGTGGCGTGCGCCGTCGGGAAGCGTCAGCTCGATCACCTGATGGCTGCATTCCTGGCGCGGGCCGTAGCCGTGCGGATGCTCCTGGGCAAGCATCGTCACCCAACGCAGCGCGAAGCCCTCGCGCACGAGCGCGTCGCCGAGCAGACGTGGATCGGAGCGCTCGCGGGCCCAGCGCCGCAGCGCGTCGACGCGCTCGATCGGCGCCGTCGCGGCGGCACGACGCCAGGCGCGAACGTAGAGCATGCGGTCCGCGGCCGGCGGATACGGCGCGGCGCCGAGGCGGTATGTGTCGGCCTCCGCGACGGCGACATCGACGAACCCGGCGCGGGCCAGTCGCTCGCGGACGTCGCCTGCCGACGTTCTCCAGGTGTGGTTTTCGACGCCGCGCCGCGTGTCGTAGGCGTCGGGCGGGATCGCCGCGACGAGCACGCCGCCCTCGCTGAGCATGCGCCGCGCCTCGGCGAGCGTCGCGTCGACGTCGTATGCGTGCTCGAGCACGTTGTCGGCGTAGATGCAGTCGAACGTCCCGTCGGCGAAAGGCGGCGAGAGAAAGTCGGCGACGGTGAAGTCGACCCGCGCGGACGCGTGGTGCCGGCGGGCCGCCAGGATGAACTCCTCACCGGCGTCGACGCCGGTCACCCGCGCCCACGGCCGCTCGGCGGCGATCCTCGCCGACCACTCGCCGGCGCCGCAGCCGAGGTCGAGGATTCGCGCGCGGTCCAGCGGAACCATCGTCTGCAGGCACCGCGACTGCGCGTCGTTGCGCTCGGCGCCGAGGACCGTCGCGCGCTCGGCGCGCACCTGCCGGCGCGCCTCGCTCGCGGCGTCCGGCGCGACGTGGTGCTCGAGCTGCTCGCGCGCGAGCGCCGCGAGCTCGGACAGGCGCACGAGCTCGACGCCGCCCTCGCGCAGCAGGCGCAGCTGCTCGCGGATCGCCGGGATCTCAAGGTCGGCCTTCGAGTGCCCGACGGCCACGTAGAAGTCGTCGTCGAGCAGGCGCGGCGGCGGATAGTCGACGAGCGCATGCGCAAGCGCGCGCGGGACCACGCGGTTGATTGCCCGGCGATGCGAACGCGCTTTGTAGTGCGCCGCGCCGAGCAGCTGGCGGGCCTTCGCGCTCCGCCGCGCCAGCTCCGTGCTTGGGCCGGCCGTGCGCTCGGCCTCGATCAGCGCGAGCAGCCGCTCGCCGAAGCGCCGGCCCTCGCTGAGGTCGAACGTCCAGCGGTCGTTGCGCGCGAACGTCGCCACCGGCAACTCGACGATCCCCCGCTCGGCCGGCGGCGCCTGCAGCTGCGGATCGGAGTGGCTTGCGAACCACGGCTGGTGCGGGTCGAACGGCCAGCTGTAGTCGTGATATACGCCGGGGCGGCGCCCACCGTGATAGACGGAGGAGTCGCACCGGACGTCGTTCGCGCGCAGCGCCTCGGCGAGCCGGCGGAACGGCTGGGCCTCGTAGCCACCGGCGCGGAAGGCGACTACTTGATAGTCGGGGTCTACGGGCCGGATCGCCCGCTCGAGCGTCTGCTTCAGACGGGCGATCAAGCGCACGAGGTCGGGGTGGTCCTCGGCGCGCGTCAGCCGTTCGTTCCAGACGTAGCGGCTGTCCTGCAGCCGCGCGCCGAGCTCGGGCAGCCAGTTGGGGTGCAGGTGCAGCTGGACGTCGTGGCCACGGCGCACCGCGTCCCGCCACTGCGCCTCCATGCGATCGGCGAGTTCGGGCTCGTGCTCGCGCAGGAAGGCGTGCTCGCCGAGCTCGGCGAAGATCGTCAGGCGCGCGCCCGCAGCGTCGCAGGCGTCCAGCAGCGCCTCGGTCGGCGCGAAGACGTCGGCGTCCCAGTCGATCCGCCGCTCGGCCGGGATCGGCTGCCACGTCTCGTAGTCGAGCGTCAGCGCGGCGAGCCGCCGGCGGGGACGCGCCAGCAGCATCAGGTGCTCGCTCTCGAGCAGCTCGAGGCGCTCGATCACGAACTCACGCTCGACCAGCGTGCAGACCTCCGCGGGCGTCAGGTATTCGCGCCCGCCGGGGCTGTACGCGGCGATCAAGGCGAGACCGTCGCGCCGCAGGTGCTCGGCGATCCAGTGCAGTGAAGCGCGCCTGGCGGCCTCGTCGACGTAGTAGATGACGTCGCTGAAGACGATCGCGTCGAACCGGTCGCGGTCCGCGTCGGTGCGCTCGAGCGCGTCGATCGAGCCGCGCTCGAAGTCGATGAACGGATAGCGCGTCGCGCCCTTGGCGACCGCCTCGGCGCTCAGCTCGATGCCGTGCAGGCGGTCGAAGTCGGGGCGCAGGCGCGCGAGCATCGCGCCGAAGCCGCAGCCGACGTCGAGCACGCTGCCGTGACCACGCGCGTGTAGCCGGATCGCGTCGACGTAGAGGTCATAGCGCGCCGAGTCCGCCTCGCCGATCCCCCATGGGTCCTCCTCGGCGAGGTACTTCGCCTCGCAGTCGAGCTTGAACCTGATCATCCATCCGGCCCCAACGGCGAGATCGGCTGCGGGCGCCGGAGCGCGAGGCGCACGACCGAGGCCGCGCCGGCGATCGTCGGCCGCAGCGGCGACCAGCCTCCGAGATCGCGCGCGAACAGCCGCATGTGCAGCGCGAGCACGAGCGCGTAGGCGACCGACGAAGCAAGCGAGGCGACGTACGTCCCGTGGTTGGGGAGCAGCAGGAGATTCAGCGCCAGGTTGATCGCAAGGCCCGGCGCCCACACGAGGACGAGCTCGCGCGGCATCCCGTGGGCGGCGAAGTAGTAGGCGATCACGTTGAGCAGTCCGAAGCAGTACACGCCCGGCAGCAGCCACAGCAAGAGCGCGATCGCCGGGTGATACGCGTGCCCGAACAGCAGCGTGAGCGCGGGACCGGCGAGTGCCGCGGCGAGCGCACAGACGAGCAGGTAGCCGACCCCGACCAGGTGAAAGACACTGAGGCTCACATCGCGGTCAGCCGATCCGCGCGCGACGCGCGCGAACAGGTTCACGCAGACCGCCAGGGGCAGCAGCTCGAGCGCGTCGGCGACCGCGACGGCGACCGAATATTGGCCGGCCGCGCGGGGTCCCTGGATGCCGTTGACGAGCAGCAGGTCGACGCGGATCAGCAGGTAGGCGAGCAACGTAGCTGCATACGCCCGCGTGCCGTAGCCGATCATCCGCAGCGCCAGCGCGCGATCGGGCGGCCGCGCAAGCGGGCCGTGCCGGCGCATCGCCGAAACGAAGATCAGCAGCGCGAGCACGTGCGGAGCGACGAGCAACGCGAGCGCCAGCAGGACACCGCCGCCGGCCAGCCTCAGGAAGACGCCGACGAGCACGACCGTGAGCAGCCCGACGCCGACGTCGACCGCGTTGTAGAGCACGGTGCGCCCCTCCGCGAGCAGGATGCTCTGCAGGAACAGCGAGCTCAGCATGATCGGCACGGCGAGCATGCCGAGCGACAGTTCGGCCCAGCCGATCCCGCCGAGCGCGCTCGGCGCGAGCAGCTTGACGGTGAACAGGAGCGCGGCGAGCGCCGGCCCGAGGACGCCCGCGAGCCACAGCGAGTTACCTGCGATGCGCGCTCGCAGGTGCGGCTCGCGCGCGGCGAAGTAGGGGTTCGCCGAGGCGATCCCGAACGTCCCGAGCTGCACGACGAGCGTGATCAGCGCGTAGACCGCCGCGAGCGAGCCGCGGCCGGCGGGGCCGAGCGTGCGCGCGAGGATCACCGACGTCGCAGCGCCGAACACGAGCACGCAGAGCTTCGCGAGCAGCATCAGCAGAACGTCGCCGCGCAGACCGCGCTCGACCGGCGACGCCGCGCTAGCCACGACGTCCCCGAAATATGATCGACGCACGCCTCGGGCGCCGTCGAATCGATCCTCCCGACCGCCCGGCGCGATGTGTCATGTGCGGCATCTGCGGAGTCCTGGCATTCAACGACAGCTTCCCCTGCGACGAGCGGTTGGTCGTGGCGATGCGCGACACGATGACGCATCGCGGTCCGGACGACGCGGGCGTTTGGAGCTCACCCGCCGATCGCGTCGCGTTCGGTCACCGGCGCCTGTCGATCGTCGATGTCTCTCACTACGGCCGCCAGCCGATGTGCAACGAGGACGGCAGCGTCTGGGTGACGTTCAACGGCGAGATCTACAACCACGCCGCGCTGCGCTCAGAGCTCGAAGAACGCGGCCACCGCTACCGCTCTCACTGTGACACGGAGACGATCGTCCACCTCTACGAGGAGGAGGGCGCGCGTTGCGTGGAGCGGCTTGACGGGATGTTCGCGATCGCCGTTTGGGACGCGCGCCGACGCGAGCTCCTGCTCGCGCGCGACCGGCTGGGCAAGAAGCCGCTGTACTGGACGCGGACGCCTGCGGGGCTCGCGTTCGCGTCTGAGATCAAGGCGCTCTTGCGCCATCCGGCGGTCAGCGCGGAGCTCGACGTGACGGCCTTCTACGACTACCTCACGTTCGTCTGCACGCCGGCGCCGGCGACGATGTTCGCCGGGATCAGCAAGCTCGCGCCCGCCGAGCGACTGACGGTGGGCTCAGAGGGAAACATTCACAGTGAAATCTATTGGACACCGATGTCCACGGAGGCGAGCGCGGAGCTGGCCGAGCAGGGCGCCGACGAACTCGGCGAGCGGCTGCTGGAGCTGCTACGCGGCTCGATCGCCAAGCGGATGATGAGCGACGTGCCGTTCGGCGTGTTCCTCTCGGGAGGGGTCGACAGCTCGACGAACGTGGCGTTGATGTCGGAGCTGACGTCCGAGCCGGTGAGGACGTTCTCGGTCGCCTTTCGCGAGCACGAGCGTTACAACGAGCTCGAGTACGCGCGCCAGATCGCGAGGCGCTTCGGCACCGAGCACCACGAGGTCGTGATCGACGCCGAGGACCTCGTCTCGTTCCTGCCGGAGATGGTGCACCACCAGGACGAGCCGATCGCCGACTGGGTCTGCGTACCGCTGTATTACGTGGCGAAGCTCGCGCACGACAGCGGGACGATCGTGGTGCAGGTCGGCGAGGGCTCGGACGAGCTGTTCCACGGCTATCAAGGCTACATCGACGCAGTTGCGCGACGCCGGCGCTACTGGGAGCCCTTCCAGCGCGTTCCGGGGCCACTGCGCACGCTCGCCGCGGGCTCGGCGGTCGAGCTCGCGCGCCACACGGGTCGCGGCCTGCTCCACGCTCAGTACATCGTCGACGCCGCGTCGGGACGGCTGCCGTTCTGGGGCGGCGCGATCTGTTACACGGGCGAGCTCAAGCACCAGATCCTGAGCGCCAACGGGGCGCGCCCCGACGCCTATCGGATCGTGCAGCGCCTGTGGGATCAGGCCGAGCGCGACGGTCCCGGCGCGGACCTGCTGCAGAAGATGACCTACCTCGAGCTGAAGCTGCGGCTGGCCGAGCTGCTGCTGATGCGCGTCGACAAGATGACGATGGCGACGTCCGTCGAGGCGCGCGTGCCGTTCCTCGATCGCGAGCTGGTCGAGTTCGCGATCGCGCTGCCGATGGAGATGAAGGTCCGCGACGGCGTCGGCAAGTGGCTGTTGAAGCGAGCTGTCGACGGTCTCTTGCCGCGCGAGATCGTCGATCGTAAGAAGCAGGGGTTCGGCGCGCCGGTCGCCGAGTGGTTTCGCGGCGAGCTGGGCAGGCGCGCGCAACGGGAGATCCGCGACTCCTCGCTGGCCGAGCGCGGCCTGCTCGACTACGCGCGGATCGACGAGCTGTGGCGCGCGCATCGCAGCGGGCGCGCGAACTGGAGCTTCCAGCTGTGGAACCTCTACAACGTGAGCGCCTGGCACGACCATTGGGTCGCCCGCGATGCAGCGACTTGACCAGGCCCCGCGCGCGCTGGACCGGGCGCCGAGCGAGCTCGACCGCGCGTCGCGTGGCGGGCTCGCCAGGGCGCTCGCGTGGGGCCTCTTGTGGGCCGTGCTCGGCGCGCTGGCGCTCTATCTGATCGCGCCCGACCCGTGGCGCATCCAACCGTCGCGCGCGAGCGAACTGCGCGCTTCGCTGAGCGTGCTCGAGCATGGCGGCCCGGCATTGCTGGGATACCGCTCGGGCTCGCAC
>DATHND010000118.1:0-15147 GCA_035486335.1 Solirubrobacteraceae bacterium | reverse complement strand
GCAGCGCGCCGGCGACCGGCGCGAGGATGTACGGGCCGCCGACGTCGGCCACCAGTTGCGATCCGCGGTCGACGCGCAGGCGCACGATGTGCGTGTGCGAGTACACGAGGCTGTGCACCGCCGCTTCGATCGCCCCGCGTTCACCGCTTTCGAGCGCGCTCAAGAGCGGTTTGTAGCTTTCGATCTGACGCCTGTCGCTCGCCGTCTCCGCGCTGCCCAGCTCGGCCGCGTAGATCCGCTCGGCGACTTCGCCGATGCTCGTCGCCAGCGCCTCCGCCCCGCCCGTGCCGCACGCTGCTTCCGGCGGCGGCGTCGCACCTGTGGCCGTCGGCGCGGCCATAAGCGCGACTGCAAGACAGATCGTCGTCAGCCTGGCGCGCATCGTCGTTACCCGCGATTGCCGCGCGCAATCTTGCGCAGGTCGATCGTCTCGTCGTACAGCCTCGCGTCGACGCCCTCCTCGAGCGCCACCTCGCGCAGCGGACGGCCCGTGTCGGTCGCCTTCTTGACGATCACCGTCAATTTGTCGTAGCCGATCGCCCCGTTCAGCGCCGTCGCGACGGCGAGCGTCGCGCCGGCCGACGCGTCGGTGCCCTTCTTGTTCGCCTTGATCCCGTCGATGCACTTCTCCGCGAAGACGCGCGACGTCGCGCTGAGCAGCCGCAGCGATTCGAGCAGGTTGCGCGCGATCAGCGGGATCCGCACGTTCAACTCGAACTGCCCCTGCATACCGCCGATCGTGATCGCCGTGTCGTTGCCGATCACCTGCGCCGAGACCTGCAGCACGACCTCCGGGATCACCGGGTTGACCTTGCCCGGCATGATCGACGAGCCCTTCTGCAGCTCCGGCAAGTACAGCTCGCCGATCCCCGCACGCGGCCCCGAGCCCATCAGCGCGATGTCGTTCGCGATCTTGATCAGCGACACGGCGATCACCTTCAGTGCGCCCGACAGCTCGACCAGCGCGTCGCGGTTCGCCTGCGCCTCGAACGGGTCGAGCGGCGCCGCGATCTGCCTCAGCCCCGACTCCTTGCGCAGGCGCGCGCGCACCTTCTCGGCGAAGTTCGCGTGCGTGTTCAGTCCCGTCCCCGTCGCCGTGCCGCCGAGCGGGATCTGCCCCACGTGAACGAGCGCCGAGCGCACGCGCTCCTGGCCGAGCGCGATCTGCGTCGCGTAGCCGCCGAACTCATGGCCAAGCGTCACCGGCACCGCGTCCATCAAGTGCGTGCGCCCCGACTTGACGACGTTCTGGAAGGCTTTCGACTTCTTCGCGAGCGACCGTTCGAGCTGCTTCAGCGCCGGCAGCAGTTCGTTCTGGGCGGCGTCGAGCGCCGCCAAATGGACGGCCGACGGGAACACGTCATTCGAGGACTGACCCATGTTGACGTGGTCGTTCGCGTGCGCTCCGTCGCCCGCGATCGCCGCGATCACCTCGTTCGCGTTCGTGTTCGTCGACGTGCCCGAACCCGTCTGGAAGACGTCGATCGGGAACTGCCCGTCGTGCCTGCCCGCCGCGATCTCGTTCGCCGCCTTCTCGATTTTCGCGGCCGTGCGCTTCGAGAGGAGGCCCAGTTCGCCGTTGACCGCAGCCGCCGCGCCCTTCACACGCGCGAGCCAGTGCACGATCGACAGTGGAACCGTTTCGCCCGAGATCGGGAAGTTCTCGACGGCCTTCGACGTCTCGCCGCCCCAAAGCTGCTTTTCCGGCATCGGTTGTTCTCCTTATCGCGCCGGCAAAGCCTGGCGCCTTCCAAAGGCCGGCCCGGAAGGCCGGCCACGGTGACTTGTCGTGGCGGTCGGAGCGTATCCGGTCAACACTGAAGCGGAGACCGACACGACCTAGAAGCCCGGACGGCGGTCACGATTCACCCGCAAAACGCCGACAGCTCCCGGGCCAAGCCAACAGGGTCGTCGTACGCGAGCAAAAAGCCCGCGCTCTCGAGCACGCGCAGCTGCCCGTTCGGCAGCAGCGCGAGCGCTTGTTCGGCGATCGACAGCGGATACATCGGGTCGCGGTCGGCCCACAGCAGCAGAACCGGCATTTGCAGGCGCGGGTAGAGGTCGAGCAGGTGCGTCTGCGCGCCGCGCGGCCACGCGCGCGCGCACTTCGCCCACGAACGCGCGAGGTTCGCGTTGCCGGGCATGTCGGCGAATGCGTGGCGCACGAGGTCGGCCGCAGCCGGGTTGCCACGCGCCGACAGCGCAAGCCCACGCGCCGGCGCGAACAGCGCGGGCGCGCCGTACGAGAGCAGGCGATCGAGCCCCGGCACGGCCGCCGCGCGCGCGCTCGCCCGCCACAGCGAGCGCAACCGCTTGCGCTCGCCGCTCGCGTGCATCCTGTTGCTCATCAGCACGAGGCGCGAAGGGCGCACGCTGCCGGTGCGCACGGCGTGCAGCACGATCTCCGCGCCGGCGTCGTGCCCGGCGAGCATCGGTCGCGCTCCGAGCACCTCGTGCGAGAAGCCACCGAGCACCTCGGCGAGCCAGTCGAGCGTGTACGGATGGCGCGGGTGATCCTCCGAGTCGCCGTGCAGTGGCAGATCCGGCAGCACGACGCGGAAGCGCTCGGCGAGCGGCTCGACGGCCGGTTCCCACTCCTTGTGCGACAGTAGCCCCGAGTGCAGCAGCGCGAGCGGCGGCCCGGCGCCGAGCTCGCGGTAGGCGACGCGCGCGCCGTCGGAGTGGTGGTAGAGGCGCAGGCGCACACTCTCATCGTAAGTACGGCGAGCGAGCGCACCTAGAATGGGCGGCCTCATGACGGGGGAGAGCCGACACCCGCTGATCCCGCCTCGCGAGGTCGATCCACGCCGCGAGTTGCCCGAGCTCGAGCTCGAGGTGCTCGAGCGCTGGCGCGCGCGCGACGTGTTCGCCGAGTCGCTGCGGATGCGCGCGGGCGCGCCGCGCTGGAACTTCTACGAGGGGCCGCCGACCGCGAATGGGCCGCCCGGCTCCCACCACGTGCTCTCGCGTGTCTTCAAGGACATCTACCCGCGCTTTCAGACGATGCGCGGCCACCTCGTCGAGCGCAAGGGCGGCTGGGACTGCCACGGGCTGCCGGTCGAGATCGCCGTCGAACAGCAGCTCGGGATCAAATCGAAGGCGGAAGTCGAGGAGTACGGGATCGGCGAGTTCAACGCGCGCTGCCGCGAGTCGGTCTTCACGTACCTCGAGGAGTGGAACCGGCTGACCGAACGGATCGGCTTCTGGCTTGACCTCGACGACGCTTATCGCACGCTCGACGAGAGCTACATCGAGTCGGTTTGGTGGGCGCTCTCGCGGATCGAGGAGCGCGGGCTGCTGTACGAGGGCCACAAGGTCAGCCCGTACTGCCCGCGCTGCGAGACGACGCTCTCCTCGCACGAGGTCGCGCAGGGGTATCGCGACGTCGTCGATCCGAGCGTCTACCTGAAGCTGCCGGTCGCCTCCGATCGTGGCGCGAGGAGCGACGATCGCCTGCTCGTCTGGACGACGACGCCGTGGACGCTCCCCGGCAACGTCGCCGTCGCGGTCGCGCCGGGCGCGACGTACGCGAGGGTGCGCTCGGGGGCGGATTCCTTCGTGATCGTCGACGATCGTGTCGGCCCGGTCCTCGGCGAGGACGCCGAGGTCCTCGAGCGCTTCAGCGGCTCCGAGCTGGTCGAACGTTACGGGAGCTACGAGGGCCCGATCTTCGCGGCGTCCGACCGCGAGCCCGGCCCGCTGCCGATCCTCGCCGACGAGTTCGTGACGACGGACGACGGCACGGGGATCGTCCACCTGGCGCCGGCGTTCGGCGAGGAGGACTACCGCGTCGCCGCCGCGGCCGGCATCTTCAGGGGCGACGACGCGCGCACGCTGTACAACCCCGTCAGGCCCGACGGGACGTACGACGAGCGGCCGCGCTCGCGCGCCGGCGAACCGTACTCGGGGCGCTTCGTCAAGGACCCTGGGCTGACGCGCGAGCTGACCGAGGACCTCGACGCACGCGGCCTGCTGCTGCGCGTCGAGCAGTACGAGCACTCCTACCCGCACTGCTGGCGCTGTGGCACGCCACTGCTGTACTACGCGAAACCATCGTGGTACATCGCGACGACGAAGCTGCGCGAGCAGCTGCTCGCCGCGAACGAGATCGTCAACTGGCACCCGCCGCACGTCAAGCACGGACGCTTCGGCGACTGGCTCGGCAACAACGTCGACTGGGCGCTCTCGCGCGAGCGCTATTGGGGCACGCCGCTGCCGGTCTGGCGCTGCGCGCGCGGCCACGTCCACGTCGTCGGCTCCTATCAGGAGCTCTCCGAGCGCTCGGGCGCGGAGCTGTCCGACCATCATCGCCCGTTCGTCGACGAGATCGAGTTCGCGTGCCCACACGAGGACGCGGGCGGCGCGGGCGACTGCGGCGAGCCGATGCGGCGCGTGCCGGAGGTGATCGACGTGTGGTTCGACTCCGGCGCGATGCCGTTCGCGCAGCACCACTTCCCGTTCGAGCACGCCGGGCGATTCGAGCTCGGCTACCCGGCCGACTTCATCTGCGAGGCGCAGGATCAGACGCGCGGCTGGTTCTACTCGCTGCTGGCCGTCGCAACGCTCGCCAACCCCGCCGGGGTCGGCGCCCGCTCGGCGCCTCCGTATCGCAACGTCGTCTGCCTCGGCCTGATCCTCGACGAGGACGGGCAGAAGATGTCGAAGTCGAAAGGCAACACCGTCGAGCCGTGGCACGTGCTCGACAAATACGGCGCCGACGCGTTTCGCTGGTACTTCTTCACCTCGAAGCAGCCGTGGGACGGCTACCGCTTCTCGGCCGAGACGATCGGCGAGGGCGTGCGCCTGTTCCTCAAGCAGCTGTGGAGCACGTACTTCTTCTACGCGCTGTACGCGCGCGCCGGCGCCGAGCGGCTTCGCGCGGCGGGCGCCGGCGGCGACGCGCCGCCGGCAATCGCCGACGAGCTCGACCGTTGGGCGCTGTCGCGCACGGCCGCGACGGCCGAGCTCGTCGCCGAGCGGCTCGACGCGTACGACGCGACGAGCGCCGGCCGCGCGATCGCCGAGCTCGTCGAGGACCTCTCCAACTGGTACGTGCGCCGCTCGCGTCGGCGCTTCTGGGACGGCGAGCCGGCGGCGTTCCGAACGCTGCGCACGTGCCTGCTGACCGTCGCCAAGCTGCTCGCGCCGTTCTGCCCGTTCATCGCCGACGAGATCTATGACAACCTCGACGGGACGCTCGCGAGCGTCCATCTCTGCGACTTTCCGAGCTCGGG
Organism: Solirubrobacteraceae bacterium; assembly: GCA_035486335.1. Taxonomy (GTDB): domain Bacteria; phylum Actinomycetota; class Thermoleophilia; order Solirubrobacterales; family Solirubrobacteraceae; genus Palsa-744. The sequence continues at coordinate 9,913 of DATHND010000118.1, read as the reverse complement.
GTCGCTGGCGGCGGAAGGCGCGCCGCGCGACGAGGAGCTCGAGCGCGCGATGGCGCTCGCGCGCGAGACCGTGCGGCTCGGCCTCGGCGCGCGCGGCAAGTCGAAGATCAAGGTGCGCCAGCCGCTCGGCGAGGCCGTCGTCGTCGCGGCTGGCCGCGAGCGCGAGGCGATCGAACGGCTCGTCGAGATCGTGCGCGACGAGCTCAACGTCAAGCGCGTGCGCTTCGTCGCCGCCGCCGAGCAGCTCGGCGGCTACGAGGTCAAGGCCAACTACCGCCGGCTCGGGCCGATCTTCGGCAAGGCGACGCCGCTCGCCGCCGACGCGATCGCCGCGCTCGATCCCGCGCGCGTCGCGGCTGCGCTGCACGGCACGGACGCGGACGGCGGCGCGACGGCCAACGGCGGCGTCGGGATCGGCATCACCGTCGACGGACGCGAGCACACGCTGTCAGCCGACGACGTGATCCTGACGATGGTCGCGCCCGACGGCTACAGCGTCGAGCGCGAGGGCGCGCACGCGGTCGCGCTCGAGCAGGCGATCGACGACGAGCTGCGCGAGGAGGGCTTTTCGCGAGAGATCGTGCACGCCGTGCAGGCCGCGCGCAAGGCCGCCGGGCTCGACGTCGAGGACCGCATCGAGCTCGCGCTCGACGGCGATCCCGCGCTGACGCGCGCCGCCGCCGCGCACCGCGACTACATCGCCGGCGAGACGCTCGCCGTCGGCTTCGTGCTCGACGACGGCGCGGCGCCTGGCGCGAGCGAGCGCGACTACTCGTGCGAGATCGAGATCGACGGGCTGGAGTTGACGATCAGCTTGCGCCAGGCCAAGCCGCGCAAGTCCTGAGCGTCGAGCCTCGACGATCGACGTTCAGGGGCTATTTCGACAGGCGCTCGTAGAGGGCGCGCTCGTCTTCGTGCCGGCGTCGCAGACGCTCTCTGAAGTCCTTGTCGCGACGGCGCTCCTCGATGTGGGCGTCGATCGCGGTCCGAACGGCCTCCGTGACGGTCTGGTCGTCGGCGCGCGCGACGAGATCGAGCGCGGCCGCCTGCTCGTCGGTGAGTCGCAAAGTCATCGTCCTGGGCATCGGAACCTCTCTGCGGGAGCTCGAAATCTCCCGCCGCGGCAACCGATGATAGGCGGCGGTGAGCTCGGTGTCAAGGATCTTAGGGGCTAGATGTCAAGCTGTATTCAGAAATGAATATTCAGACTTCATATATTGCTATCATGCCACCATGCATGATTAGATTGCACAGTGCACCGCATCGAGATCGGTGACTTCCTCGTGATCGCCGAGCTGCATTGCGGTGTCGCGGCCGAGCGGCTTGCGCGAATCCCACGCGTCCGCAGCCTCGCCGAGGCGGCGCTCGCCGCCCCGTTCGCCGGTTTCGGCGACTACGACGCGTTCCCGCAGCTCCACGAAAAGGCCGCCGTCTACTGCGCTCGCATCGCGAGCTACCACCCGCTGCCAGATGGCAACAAGCGGACGGCCTACGACGTCATGCGAGAGTTCCTCGACCGGAACGGCGTCGTGTTCACACATCCCCCGAGCGGCCTCGCAGGCACGGCCCAAACGATCGAAGACGTCGCGGCGAACGTCCTCGACGAGCGAGGCCTGGCGGCCTGGCTGCTCGAGCGTATCTCCGAGTAGCGCCGAAGGCCTGAGCGTCGAAGGTCAAGCGGAGCAAGGACGCAGGAAGCGTGGCGTGCTATAGCACGCGAGCGACCGAGGACGCCGCTCCGCGCCGACCATCGGCGTTCAGGCGGCCGACAGGGCCGGCTCGAGCTCCTGCTCGAGCTTCTTCTTCGGATAGGCCCCAATCACGGTCTTGACCGGCTGGCCGCCCTTGAAGAGGATCATCGTCGGGATCGACAGCACCTGGAAGGCGGCGGCCGTCTGCTGGTTCTCGTCGGTGTTGAGCTTGACGATCCGCAGGTCGTCGGGACGCTCGGCGGCGATCTCCTCGAGCACCGGAGCGACGACGCGGCACGGACCGCACCACGGGGCCCAGAAGTCGACGAGCACGGGCTTGTCGGACTCGATCACCTCAGCCTGGAAGTTGCTGTCGGTCACTTCGCTCAACGTGCCTGCCATTTGGGTTCCCTTCTCGGTCGCTTTCCTACCACTATACAAAGTGAAGGAAGGGGTGCGGGAGAGGCGCGGCGGAAGGCTCCGAGCGGCCGTGGGCGTGCCGGGGACGCCTACCGCACGGTCACGGTCCACCCGCCGCTCGCGCGCACGATCGGCGGTTCGATGTGCGTCAGCGCCGTGAACAGGTGCGGTGAGACGTAGACCTCGATCAGCGCGGCGACGACGAGCACCGGGATCGCGATCGCGACGGTCACGACGGTCGCCGCGAGCAGCTGCTCCCACTCGCCACGCCGGCTCGCGATGATCCAGGCGGCGAGCGGCAGGAACAGCGCGAGCAGCTCGGGGATCGCGTGCGGCAGCACGCCGAGCAGCAGCAACCCGGGCGAGACGCGCAGGAACGCGGCGACGCGGCCGAGCGTGGTCCCCAGCAGGTAGGCCTGCGAGCCGAGCGAGAACGTCGTCGCGGCGACGACGAACGCGATCGCGATCCGCCCGCCGTGCTCGTGCACCCAGCGCGAGAGACCGGTGCGACCCTCCGCCTGCAGCGGCAACGAGCTGCCGGCGATGAACCCGGCGACGCAGGCCATCGCGTGCAGCGCGAGCACGAGCGTGTTGCGCTCGAGCACGGCGAGCACGTTGCCGAGGTTGCCGACGGCGAACGGCGGGCGCAGGACGATGACCTGTTCCTGACCGTGGTTCAGCGCGGAGATCGCCCACACGGCGAGCAGCAGGCAGACGGCTGCGAGCGCCGAGCCGGCGAGCCAGCGCACGAGCACACGACACGGCCGCAGCTGCCACTCGCGCAACGTCTCACGGGTGTGGCGAACGCCGTGGGCGAATGCGTATGCCGAGGCGTCCATCGCCTCTGCATCGGCGTCGCGCGCGACTATCTGAAACGCAGGAGCGGCACGAGCCACATCGCCTCGGCGGCGATCCTCCACGACATCTTGCTCTGCCCCTCCTGGCGGTCGCGAAAGACGATCGGCACCTCGACGACGCGAAAGCCGGCGCGCACCGCGCGGTAGGTCAGCTCGACCTGGAACGCGTAGCCCTGCGAGCGCACGCCGTCGAAGTGGATCGCTTCGAGCACCTCGCGGCGGAAGCACTTGAAGCCGCCGGTGAGGTCGCGCACCCGCAGCCCGAGCACCCAGCGCGAGTACGTCGAGCCACCCTCGCTGACGAAGCGCCGCAGCCAGCCCCAATCGCTGACGCCGCCGCCCGGCACGTAGCGCGAGCCGAGCGCGAGGTCGGCGCTGTCGGGTGCGTCTCGATCGACCGCCGCGAGCAGCCGCGCGAGGTCGGCGGGGTCGTGCGAGAAGTCGGAGTCCATCTCCATCACATAGCCCGCGCCGTGCTCGAGCGCGTGGCGAAAGCCGGCGAGGTAGGCCGGTCCGATGCCGTTCTTCTCGGACCGGTGCAGCACCTGCACCGAGTCGTTCTCGGCCGCGAGGCGATCGGCGATTTCGCCGGTCCCGTCGGGCGAGCCGTCGTCGACTACCAGCACGCGAAACGCGCCGGCGAACGAGCCGTCGGCGGTCGCGCGCGCGAGCACGTCGGCGGACGCGCGGACGATCCGCTCGACGTTCTCGGCCTCGTTGTACGTAGGCAGGATCAACCACGGCTCGCCGGACATGAGTCGGCGTACCCTAGAACCTGGCGGCGACTCCACGCGCAGCGGCGGGCGCATAACCTGGGTGTGGTGGCCGCCTCCCAGCTCTCCAACGGAGCGATCGCCGACGCGCTCGAAGAGCTCGGCGACCTGTACGAGCTCGACGGCGCGATCGTCCATCGCGTGCTCGCGTATCGCACCGCGGCGAAGACCGTTCGAGACGCCGCCGTCTCGGTCGCGGCGCTCGCGCACGAGGGCCGCGCGCACGAGCTCCCCGGGATCGGCGCGACGCTCGAAGAGAAGATCCTCGCGCTGCTTCAGACCGGCTCGATCCCGGCGGCCGAGCGCCTGCGCGCGAAGTTCCCGCCGGGCCTGATCGCGGTCACGCGCCTGCCCGGCCTCGGCGCCAAGCGGGCGCGCGTGCTGCACTCAGAGCTCGGCGTCGACTCGCTGCAGAAGCTGCGCGAGGCGGCGCTCGCGCAGCGGATCCGCACCGTGCGCGGGCTCGGGCCGAAGCTCGAGGAGAACGTGCTCGCGGCGCTCGAGCAGGGCGCCGGCGAGCGCGCGCGGGCGCGGCTGTTGCTGCCGAAGGCGCTCGAGCTCGGCGAGGCGCTCGCGGCGGGGCTCGCCGAGCGCGGCGGCGCGGGCACGCACGTGCAGATCGCCGGCTCGGCCCGTCGGCGGGCCGACAGCGTCAAGGACATCGATTTGATCGCCGTCACGACGCGCCCGACGACGCTCGCCAAGAGCCTCGGCAAGCTGCCGCAGATCGAGAGCGTCAGCTCGGCCGGCAAGGCCGGTGCGCGCGGGCGCACGCACTCCGGCGCGAGCGTCGAGGTGCGGATCGCCAAGCCGGCGCAGCTCGGCAACCTGCTGCAGCACTTCACCGGCTCCGGGCGCCACAACGCGGCGCTGCGCGAAATGGCCGTCCGGCGTGGGCTTCACGTCTCGGAGTACGGCGTGCTCGACGACGCGATCGGCAGCACGCGCACATGCGCGAGCGAGCGCGAGCTGTACGAGCTGCTCGGCCTCGCCTACATCGAGCCGGAGCTGCGCGAGGACCGCGGCGAGCTCGCCGCGGCGCTCGCCGACTTCCAGAGCGACGCGGACGGCGAGCGCTCGCTGCCGAAGCTGATCGAGCTCGAGGACATTCGCGGCGACCTGCACTGCCACACGGTCGCCTCCGACGGGCATAACACGATCGGCGAGATGGCGCGCGCGGCGCTCGCGCTCGGCTACGAGTACCTGGCGATCACCGACCACTCGGCGACGCACGGCTTCGGCAACGACGTCTCGCCCGAGCAGCTGCGCCGCCAGATCGAGCTCGTGCACGAGTGCAACGCGCAGATCGACGGCATCGAGCTGTTCGCCGGCTCGGAGGTCAACATCCTGCCCGACGGCTCGCTCGACTACGAGGATGACCTGCTCGCGCGGCTCGACTGGATCGTCGCCAGCGCGCACACGTCGTTCGCGATGTCCGAGCAGGCGATGACCGAGCGCGTGATCGCGGCGATCGAGCATCCGCTCGTCGATGCGATCGGGCACCCGACCGGGCGGCTGATCGAGCGGCGCGCACCGTACGCGATCGATCTCGACGCGGTCTTCGCCGCGGCCGCGCGCACGGGGACATTCCTCGAGATCAATGCGAATCCCGAGCGTCGCGACCTGTCGGACTCAGGCGCGCGCGCCGCCGTCCGCGCGGGCGTGCGCCTGGTGATCGACTCCGACGCGCACCGCACGCGCACGCTGCAGAACATGCGATGGGGGATCGCGACCGCGCGCCGCGCGTGGCTGACGCGCGAGGCCGTCGCCAACACGCGCGCGTGGCCCGAGCTTCAGCGGCTACGCAAGCAGTCGCGGCAGTAGCCGCTCGGCGACGACCCGGTCGGCCGCCTCGCGCGTGAACGGCGCGAGCGCGACGCGCGCGCGCGCGGCGTAGTCGGCGAGCGGCTGCTCGAGCGCGACGCGCAGCGCGCCGGCGAGATCGTCGCCGACGAGGCGCGCGTCGAGCTCGCGCGCGATCGGCAGCGCGGCGTACGGACCGGGCGCCGGCGTCGTGACGAGCTGGCAGCCGTCGGCGAGCGCCTCGAGTTGGACGATCCCGTAATCCTCGCGGCGCGGCGCGCAGACGAACACGCGCGCGCGGCGCAGCAGCGCGCGGAAGTCGTCGCTCGTCAGCGCGCCGAGCACACGCACGCCGGGCTCGCCGGCGGTGAGCAGCCCGGCGAGCTCGAGCTGCGCGGCGGACGCGCCGGCGATCACCAGTTCCTCGCCGTCCCCGCCGCGACCGTCACCCGCGCCGCGCGCACTCGGTCCGGCGCGCAGCTGCCGCCACGCGGCGAGCACGCGGTCGAGCCCCTTCTTCGACGGGTTCGCGGCGTAGGTGACCGCGGCGATGTCGCGCTGCTCGGCCGGCGCTCCGGAGGGCGCGACGGGCACGGGCAGCACGAGCGTGTGATCGCGCGCGGCGGCGGCGCGACTGCCCTCGAGCGAACCGTCGCTCCACGGCAGCAGCAGCGGCGCCTGACGCAGACGCCGGCGCTCCAGCGGACGCTGCCACAGGCCGTGGCGGCCGCGGCGGTTGCCGGCGGCGAGCGCGTCGAACCGGATCGCGCCCGCGCGATGCCAGAACAGCGCGGCGGTCGTCGTCGAGTAGATCACCGCGCGCGCGGGCGACGAGCGCTGCTGCTCGATGATCTCGCCGGCCGCGCGGCGCGCGGCGCTCGCCCACGCGAGGTCGGTGAGCATCATCGTCGGCGCCGGCTCGGGCGGGAAGACGCGCGCGATCGCGACGTGCGCGCCGGCGCGGCGCAGCGAGTCCTGTAGCTCGTCGTCGGCGCGGCGCAGGCCTGCGGTCGAGCCGAGCGAGACGAGCAGCACGTCGGCCGCGTGCGCGCGCGGCATCTCAGGTGACGGCGCCGTTGGCGCGTTCGGGGCGCAACGCCTTGAAGCCGGGCGTGCGCTCGAGCGCCATCGGGCGCACCGGCGAGGTTCGCCGTACGTAGAAGAACACGCCGTCGCGCTCCTCGATCGCGGCGACAGCCGCGTCCTGGCGCCGCCAGGCGAGCGCCCAGATGATCGCGAAGCCGGCCGCGATGCCGGGGATCTGCGGCGCGAGGAACGCGAGTCCGCCGGCGACGAGCGCGAACAGCAGCAGCGGCCAGAGGCGGTTGATCAGGATCGCGCTCGGGTGGTTCTCGGGCAGCGCGCTGCTCGCGCGGGCGCTCGCGAGCAGCCGCGCGATCGGCGGGTTCGTCTCGGCGCGTCGGCCGAGGCGCAGGCCGATCAACGTCGCGAGCACCCACCAGCCGAGCGCGATCGGCAGCACGTTTTCGTCGGAGTTGGCGCCGAGCGCGAGCACGGTCACGAGCGCGAGCGCTGTCGCGGCGGCGGCGCTGAGCAGGACGGTCGCTCTCAGGAAGTCGACGAAGCGCACGCCTACTGAAGCAGCGCCTCGAGCAGTTCGCGCACGCCCGACGGCCCGTCGAGCGTGAGGTCGGCCTCGCGCGCGAGCGCCGGCGGCGCTTCGTCGGAGTCGACCGCGACGCACAGCGCCGAGCTGAGCGCGCCGGACTGCGCCAGCTCGCGCAGCCCGCGAAAGGCGTCGAGGTCGGTCGTGTCATCGCCGACGTACATCGCCGCGCTGACCGGCGCGCCGCGCAGCAGCAGCGCGACGCCGATTCCCTTGTCGAGCGCGACCGGCGGTCGCACCTCGAGCACCTTGCGGCCCCAGTGCACGACGAAGCCCTCCAGCTGCGCCCGCTCGGCGATCTCGCGGACGGCTGCCTCGGCGGCTTGTTCGTCGGGGGCGCCGCGCCAATGGAACGCCGCGATCACGTCCTTGTCCTCGCCGCGGATCCGCAGGCGCTGGCAGTCGGGCGTCAGCGCGCGCGCCGCGAACTCGCGCACGCGCGTGGTCCATGCGGCGAGCTCGGGGTCGACCTCGGGGCGCGTCGCGCCCGGGCGCAGCAGCTCGCCGCCGTGGTTTCCGACATATGCAAGCGTTCCGATCGCGACGATCTGGCGCGCGACCGTAGCGCGACGGCCGCTGACGCAGCCGACGAGTCGGTAGCGCTTGGCGATCTCGATCAGCAGCGAGCGCGTCGCCTCGGGCACGTGCGCGTCCGCCGCGTGGCGCACGATCGGCGCGAGCGTCCCGTCGATGTCGAGCAGAACCGCGCCACGATCGGGGTGGGCGTGGATCGGCTCGAGCGTCTCCACGAGCGTGGCAGCGGGGGACACGACGTCTAGTATGCCGCGCATCGTGGCCGGCCAGTTTCCTCGCAAGCGTGGTTGCTGAGCACGCGTCCGCGGGCGCCGCGAATCGCTCGCTGAAGCTCGCCGCGATCGGCACGGCGGCCGGCCTGTTCAGCGGCCTGTTCGGCGTCGGCGGCGGTAGCGTGATCGTCCCGCTGCTCGTCCTCTGGCTTGGCTACGACGAGCGCGCTGCGACGGCGACTTCGCTCGCGGCGATCGTGTTGATCGCGGCGTTCGCGGCGGCCACGCAGAGCGTGTACGGCAACGTCCACGTGCTCGACGCGCTGCTCGTCGGCGTGCCGGCGGTCGGCGGCGTGCTGTTCGGCACGTGGCTGCACCGGCGCATGCACAATCGCGCGATCTCGCTGATGTTCGCGGCGGTGCTCGTCGCGAGCGCGGCGGAGCTGGTCCTCAAATGATCGGCGCGATCGCGATCGGCCTCGCCGGCGGCGTGATCGCCGGTCTGCTGGGCGTCGGCGGCGGCGTCCTGTTCGTCCCCGGCCTCGTGATCTTCCTCAACCTCAGTCAGCACCAGGCCGAGGCGACGTCGCTGCTGGCGATCGTCCCGGTGGCGATCGTCGGCGCGTTCGACCACGATCGTCACGGCAACGTGCACCGCTCGGACGCGTTGCTGCTCGGCGCGCTGTCGCTGCTCGGCGCGACCGGCGGCGTGGTGCTTGCGAACACCCTCTCCGGCGCGGTCCTGCGCGACGCGTTCGCCGCGCTGCTGCTGCTCGTCGCCGCGCAGTTCGTGCGGCGGGCGCTGACGGGGCCGGGCGAGCGAATCGGCTAGACTTGTGCCTCGATGGGCCTTGATAACCCACTGCACATCGCGGTTCTCGTGGTGTTGGTGTTGCTCGTGTTCGGCGCGAAGCGGCTGCCGGAGATCGGTCGCTCACTAGGAACCGGCATGCGCGAGTTCAAGCAGTCGGTCACCGGCGAGAGCACGTCGCCGACGACGACGCTCCCGGCGCCGCAGCAACAGGCGCCGCCCGCCCCCGCCGCGCCGCCGGCGCAGGCTCCGGCACAGCCGACTCCGACGCCGCCGGCGCCGGTCGAGCACCAGCAGTCCTAGCGGCGATCAACCATCCCGAGTCGCGGTCGGCGACTCGTCGTTGGCTCCGAGAGGCAGTGGTGGCTGATGCTTCAGACCAGTGCGTCGCAACAGGTAGTCCCTGAACTTCGGGGCCGTGTATTCGTACTGACCCTTCCTCACTCGATACAGGACGCCACTCTCGACGAGGCGGCCGAGGAGGACGTTGACGTTTCCGGGCGTCTTCTGCACCGCCTCGTTTAGATCGGCGACGACGAGGGGTGGGTAGCTGCACTCGGCACTCGCGAGAAGCACGTCCTGCTCGGCAGGAGTCAGCGTGTTCACGCGCGGCTCGTAGAAGTCGAAGTCGAGACGGCGGAAGATCTCACTCCGCGCCTCGTTCAGCAACGGCTGGGAGAACCGGTCGGTTTCAGCTGCGTAAGCCGCGTCCCAGAGCTCGGCGCCCCAGAGCTGGACGAAGTAGGGGTATCCCTCGACTTCGTCGACGATCCGCTCGGCCAACCCCGGTTCGACCGCGATCGGGGTGCTTTCGAGAGGCCGCAGGAATGCCTGCTTTGCATCCTCCGCGCCGAGCGACCCGATCTCCTCGCCGCGAAACATCCGCTCGGTGTACGAGCGTGCTCGCAGCAGGTTTCCCGTCAGAGTCGGCAGTCCGCAAAGAACGAGCCCGACCGGAAGTTCAGCCTTCTGCAGCGACGAAACCGATGAGATCAGCAACGAAAGCGGATGCTCGCCCGTGGCGCGGGTCTCATCCCGGATCACCTGGGCCTCGTCGAGCAGCACTACTAGGCCGTCCCAGCCATGTTTGACGACGCTCTCGACGGTATCGAACAGGGCCTTGGGGAGGTCGTCGCGTCCCATCGTCACGCCGGGTTGATAGGTCATTTGAAACTCGCCCCATCC
>DATHND010000117.1:0-13870 GCA_035486335.1 Solirubrobacteraceae bacterium | reverse complement strand
GCGACGAGAGCCTGCGCTCGACCGGCTGGAATTCTACGAGGAACGGCGCCGCGACGGCGGAGAAGCGGTCGAGTTCTTTCAGCGCCGTGCTTGAGTTGCGCTCGAACGTCGGCAGCGCACGCCATGCTTCGGCGAACGCCTGGCTGCCTTCGGCCGCCGCGTGGAACGTGCGCTCGCCGTTGACGATCAGCCCCTCGAGCTGATGGTCGCGGCTGGCGAGCGCGTCAAACACGACGCCGGTGTTCTTGACGAGCGCGCGCACGGCGCCTTCCTGGGAATCGAGCAGACCGACGAGCGTGTTCGCGTGCTGCACGAACGGGTTGATCGCGGCGAAGCCGGCGTTGACCTGTTCGCCGCGACCGTTCGTCCCTTCGGCGAGCGCCTGCTGCCAGATTTGGAAGTCGGCGCGCGTCTTCTTGTCGAACGCCGAAAGGATCCCGTCGAGCGTGACCGACGGTTCGACCTGGCTGTTGGAGAGCTGGCCGTTGTCCGCCAGGAACGGCCCGCTGTGGCCCCCGTTCTCCGGGATCAGTTGCACGTACGTCTCGCCGAGCAGCGTCTTCTGGCGCAGGATCGCGTGCATGTCCGCGCGGATCGGCGCGTATTTCTGGTTGATTTCCAGTTCCGCGCGTGTGCGTCCGCTGCGGCCTAGCTTGATCGCGACGACGTGGCCGACGTCGACGCCGCTGATCCGCACGTTCGACTGTTCGGCGAGCGCGAGCGACGCCGGGAAGGCGACCGTCATCCGGTAGCCCTTCGGCTTCAGCGGCACCGGACCGCCGAACGACTCCCACAGGAACAGCAGCAGCCCGAAGCAGCTGAGCACGAACAGGATGATCACGAACATGTTCCCGAGCGTCGGCGCGCGCTTTTGCATCTAACGACCACCTCCCGGCGTGGCGACGGCCTTCGGCGTGAGGCCCGAGAGCAGCCCGGCGGCGGGTTCTTTCGGCCGCGTCAGCGTGTGCGCCGCGGCGACCGTGCCTTTCGTGATGCCCTGGGCCTGGCACGTCGACTTCGTCGGCGGGTTCAGCAGGCTGACGAGCAGGTTCACGTTCGGGTTGACTTCGGAGACGCCTTTCAACAGCCCGGCGATTTCGCAGTTGAGGTAAACGAGCGTGCGTCCGAGCACGCCGTGCGCATCGGCCGAGCTGAGCACGCTGTTGAGGTTGTGGTTCGCCCAATCGAGGAAGAACAGGAAGCCGCCCTGGCTCTTGCCCGGGTTGTACGCGATCTCGTTGAACAGTTCGTTGAGCACGCCGAAGCTCGTCGCGAGCTTCGGGAACGCTTCCGCCAGCGCCTTCGTGTCGGGCGCGACGAGGTTGACCGTCGGCAGGATTTCGCGTGCGAACGGACGCACCTCGTTCTTGATGATCGGCGTCGTCGCCAGCGCCTGCTTGCGCGTCGCTTCGTTCGCCGGTCCGAGCGCCTTCGCGAACGGCTGAAGCTCGTGCAGCGTCGGCCCGAGCACGTGCGCCGCCGTCGCCAGCTTGCCGAGCCCCGTCCTCCCCTTTTCGAGCGCGCCCGGCAGCAGTTTGACCGTCTTTTCGACGCTCTTTTCCTCCTGCGCGAACGTCGCGAACACGGCGTTCGAGGCGTCGACGAGCTCGGACAGCTGCTTGTCCTTGCCGCCGAGCGCTTCCATCAGCAGGCGGAAGTTGTGGATCGCGCGCGCCGTGTTCGCGTGCCGCTGTTCGAGCTGCGAGGCGATTTCCTGGATGATCCGCGTGGTCGGGTCAAAGCGCTTGAACGTCGCCGACAGCGCTTTCCCGTTTTCTTTCAGCGCACCGCCCGCTCCGGCCAACAGCTCCTGCAGATACGCCCGCGTTTCGGCGTCCAGCGAGGAGAGGAATTCGTCGAAGTTGACGTTCGGCGCGGTCTGCGACAGCGGTATCGTCCCGCCGCTCGTCAGCTTGCCGGCCGACGGCGTGCCCGGGTTGACCTCGACCGTGATGTCCTGCAGTTGCGTCTTCGGGCGCAGCAGCGCCGTCGCGTTGCGGAAGATGTGTGCGTACTTCGGCGTCACTTTCATCGTCACCGTCGCGACGCCGTCGTGCAGGTCGACGCTCGCCACTTCGCCGATCTTCGCGCCCGCGATCGTCACCGCCTGCCCCTGTCCCGGCGTGACCGCCTGCGCCGTCTGGAAGTCGGCCTTCAGCGTGTAGAAGTTGCGGCCCAGCACCGGCACCCATCCCGGGAGCTTGAGGTTCTCGTGCGCGAGGATGTAGCCGCCGACCGCCGCCGCGATGACCACCATCGCGATCACCGCGATGAACGCCGTGCGGTAGCGCTCGATCTGATCGCGGACGCTGAGCCCGCCCTCGTGTTTGTGCGCTTTTTTCGGCTCGGGCGTCGACATCAACCTGACCCATCCGCCGGGCCCTGCGAGAGCGGGCCGTTGAATTCGGGCAGCGCCTGGGTGTAGCACGGCACGAGCGGCTTGTACGGCGGCTCGGTCTTCGGGAACGCCGGGCGCGTGCCCTGCGGCGGCAGCGACGCGTGCGCGAGCAGTCGCAGGCCTTGGATCGAGCCGCCCTGCACCGACGCCGGCGCCGAGCGGATCGTCGGGCCGCCGCTGCCGACGAGGAAGCGGCCCATCGTGCCGTTGCCGTCGAACGTCTGGCCGATCCCGGCGAGGCCGGTCATGCTGTACCAGAATTCCTTGTAGTCCTCGACGCCGCTCGTCGCCGGGCCGTCCTGCAGCTTCGTGTTGCCGGCCGGGATGAAGACGTTCGAGAGGCACTTGTTGAACAGTTCGCCCTGCCGCTGGAACGGGACCTGTTCGGCCGTCAGCGTCGCGAGCTGCGGCGTCGCCGCCTCCAGGCCCTTGGCGACGCCGCCGAGCTCGTTCGGCGCGAGCGACGCTTGCACCTGTTCGATCCACGGCAGCGTCGCCGCCACGGTCTGCGGCGTGTTCTTGACGCCCGGCAGGATGTCGAGCGCGAACGTCCGCAGCGACGGGAACGCCGCGTTCAGTTCGCGCAGCCCCGCGTCGACGTTGTGCAGCGAGCTCGGCAGCACGGCGACCGCGCGGCGCAGGCTCGCCGACTGATTCGCGAGGATCCGGAAGAACGTGTTGAAGTTGCCGATCAGTTCGCCGAGCTGCTGCTCGTGCACGTTCAGCGCCGCCGTCACTTTGCCGATGCTCCGAACGAGCATCGACAGGTCGTGCGGTTCGGTGCCGGCGATCGCCTGACTGAGCACTGCGCCGCCGCGCTCCGCGGCCGGCGCGCGCAGGTACGTTTTGTTGAGCGCTTCAGCCGCGTTCACTTCGCGCACTTCCGGTTCCTGTTCGGCGTTGTCCGCCGCCGACGGCTTGCGCGTCAGCCCGTCGCCGAAGCCGATCAGGAATTCCTGCAGGTTCTTGCGCGTGTCGGTGTTCAGCGCGTCGAGCACCTGGTCGATCTGGACCGGGTCCGAGGATTGCGTGCTCGGCAGCGTCGCGCCCGAGGAGAGCGTCGTTGCCGACGGGCTGCCCGGCTGAAGTTCGACGAACCAGTTGCCTTCGAGGAAGATCCGCGGGCGGATCTTGACCGTCGCGTCGGAGTGGATCGGCAGGCCCTTCGATTCGATTTCCATCTTCACGAGCGCCGCCGAGCCCTGCCGCTCGATCCCCGTCACCTTGCCGACGTCGACGCCGGCGATCCGCACGGGCGACTTCGGTTTGATGTTCAGCGCGCTCGCGAACTGCGCGTTCAGCCGGTAGCCGTGTTTGAACGGGATCGCCTTCGTGAAGCCGAAGTAGATCGCGATCGCGACCACGAGCAGGAACACGATCGCGAAGCGGACCGGGCTCGTGCGGTTCAGCTCGACGACCGGCGTCTCGTCGCGGCGTCGCCACCAGCGGACTCGGCTCATTTGCGCTTCCCCTTGCCGGTCGGGGACGTCTTCTTCGATTTCTTCGTCGCTTTCGGCGGCGTGCTGTTCAGCAGCCCGAGGTCCTTCAGCGTCGCGCTCGCATACTTTTCGCCGAGCATGTTCTGTTCGCGGCCGGTCAGTTCGCGGTTCGTCGTGACGTTCCCCGCGAGGTTGTTGCCGTCGACCAGCTTGCCGGCTTCGTACTTCTCGTTGGCCGCTTCGCATAGCCGTGGCTGACCGGGGCCGGCGACGTTCGGGTACGGGTTCAGGTGCACGTGGTTGTTGTCGACGATCACGTTCGAGCCGATGGCCGCTTTTTCGATCGACGGGCCGTTGGCGGGTCGGCTGGACGGGAAGCCCTCGTTGTTCAGGCCCGTCGGCGCGAGCACCAGCCCGGCGCGCGCGACCGTGCCTACGCCGACGTTCTCGGACTCGAGGCTCGCGACGTTGCGGAACGCGAGCGTCACGTAGTTGCAGTACGCCTGCTCCGGCGCGAGCCCGGCGAGCACCGGGTTGCCGTACTGCAGCGTCTGCGTGAAGTCTTCGAGACCGGCCGTCACGATCGGGTCCTGCGTGAACTTCTCGAACGCCTGTGAAGACGCCGCCAGACGCGTGTTCAACGACGTCGCTTCGTTGAGGTTGACCGCGCCGGCCGCGATCGCGTCGCCGAGCGGCTTGGCTAGCGTGCTCAGCGTCTTCGCGCTCGGTCGCAGCAGGCGCATGAACTCGGTCGTCAGTTCCGTCGCGTGCGCCTCGTACGGCAGCGAGTGGATCGCCTGTTCGAGCGCCGGCGGCCCGCCGACCGTCGCTTCTTCAAGCGATTTCGAGACGCTCGCCCACGCCTTGAAGAACGTGTCCTGGTCGACGAACAGCGCCGCCTGCTGCTGCGCGACCGGAGCCGCCTGTTCGGAGACGCGCTCGAGCGCCGGGAAGAACGCGCGCAGGTCGGTCTGCGGCGAGGCGAGGTTGCGCAGCACCGGGATCGCACGGTCGACGAGCGGCTTCAGCGTCCCGATCGCTTCGTTCAGTTCCACGCCGCGCCCGGCGAGACCGTCGCCGAACGTGTTCGTGTTCTGCTGGATCGCCGTCCGCGTACGTTCGTCGAACATGTTGAACAGCTGGTCGATGTCGACCGGTTCCTTCGACTGGTCCACCGGGATCTCGCCGCCGGCCTTGATCGTCTTGCTCGACGTGCCCTTTTCGAGTTCGAGGTACTTCAGCCCGATCGCCGAGACCGACAGCACGATCGCTTTCGTGTCGGCCGGTAGCGGTTCGACTTTCTTTTCGAGCTTGAGGTTCGCGATCGCCGTGACTTCGCCGGTCCGCGGGTTCTGGTGCGGCGTCAACGAGCCGATGATGCCGACGCGCGTGCCCGCGATCCGCACCTGGTTCGACGGCTGCAGCCCCGAGCCCTCCGGCAACGCGACCTTGACGTCGTACGTAGGCACGAACGGAAGCCCGTTGTTGGCGTTGTAGGAGAGGAACACCGCGACGACGACGATCAGCGTCGTCACCGCCCCGATCAGCAGCGGGCTCCCCGCGAGCGATGTGTTGCGTCGGCGGTTCATGGGTGTTGCGTGGGGTCGCAGCTGAGCTGTTCGTTGTCGGTGAACGGCGAGGAGCCGTCCGCCGCCGGCTGCGTTGCGGCGCCCGGGCAGCGACGGAGCTGGCCGCTCTTCAGCGGCGCGAGCGCTTGGGAGATGCTCGCCGGCGTCAGGTTGTTCTTGGCGCCGAGCGTGAAGTCCGGGAACAGTGGGCTGACGCGCGCGTAGTGGCCGTTCGCGTCGTAGTACGCCGCCGTCTGGCCGAAATTGCGCAGCGTGCCCTGCAGGTCGGGCGCATACGGGCCGAAGAAGGCCGTGATCGGAACCGATTCCTGCAGCGAGCGAACCGCCGCCGGCGTCGCCGTTTCGAGTACGCTCGCGAGCTTCGGCAGCGCGAGCACGAAGTCGGTCAGGTCGTTGTTCGGCCCGGGCTTGCTGAACGCCGTCGAGAAGTTCGTGACGACCGGCGTCGCCGTCTTCACCAGCGGTTCGAGCCTCGTGAACAGCCGCGTCAACGGCTTCGCCGTCGGCTTCGACGCGTCGACGAGTTTCGTCAGCGCGCTGAACGTCGACGGCAGTTCGGCGAACGTGCGGTTGCCCTGCCGCAGCGCGACCGGCAGTTCTTTCAGCCCGCGCGCGAGGTTCGACTGCTGCTCGCCGACCGCCGTGAACGTCGTGTTCGCGTTTTCGATCAAGCTCGCGAGCGCTTCCTTGCGCGCGCCGATCGTCGTGACCGCCTTCGCCGTTTCGACGAGGAAGCCCGTGAACGTCGACTGGTCGCGCACGAGCTCGCCGAAGAAGTGACTCGTCGCCAACAGCGACGGCGCGAAGTATTCGGTCGCCGGGCCGAGCGCCTTGCTCGTGCCGACGTACTGTTCGGCGGTGCCCTGGATGAACTGCTGCAGGCCCTTGCGCGTCTTTGGGTCGAGCGTGTTGAACAGCTGGTCGAGATCGGTCACCGGCTTCGTCGCGCTCGCCGGCAGCCTCGCGCCATCCGCCAACTTGGGGGCGTTGTTGGGGCCCGGGCTGAGCGCGATATAGCGGTTGGCGACGCTCGACAGCGACGGGACCCTGACCTGGGCCGTCGTGCCGGCGTGCAGCGGCGTCAGCGACGACTCGACGTGGATCGTCACGATCGCTTTGAAGTCGTTCGTCAATTCGATGTTCGTCACGCTGCCGACCGGCACGCCGCCGACTTGCACCTGGTTGCCGCGCACGAGCTGGTCCGCTTCGGCGAATTCGAGCTTGTACGTCGCGCCGCCGCCGCCCGCCAACACCAGGTAGGCGACGACCAGCACGACGATCGCGAGCGCGCCGACGGCGAGCGGACGGCCGTAGCCGGCGCGCGTCGGCCGCGCCGGCGGCTGTGGCGAGGGCTCGCGCGGCGGCGGCGCGCCGGGGGGCCTGGGCGGAGTCGTCGTCGCCATCGTCCTACCCCCCGCTCCCGTTCGACGCCCCCGTCGAGGCGCCGCTCGCGGCGGCGCGCACCGGGATCGCGGCCGCCGACGGCCCATTCGCCACGCTCGGATCGGGGATTTCGCCGAGCCGCGCGATCAGCTTGATCCACTCGCTCGGCGTGATCGACGAGCTCAGCGAGCCGGCTACGCTGGCGCTCGTCGCGTCCGCTGGTCGGAAGCCGACGTGGATGTGGTTGTAGTGGTCGGCTTTCGCGATCGTGTTGTCCATGCCCGGATAGCTCATCAGGCTGATGATCTGGTGCGGCTTCATCGCGCCCTGCAGCGTCAGCAGCTTGCGGATCGTCGTGTCGGTGATCGAGCCCGGGCCCTGGTGGCCTGCGATCGGGATGCCGTTGACTTCGGAGATGTCGACCGCGTCGCCGCTGGAGTGCTCGGAGATGTTTCCTTCGGGCGTATCTTCGGAGTGCCCGCACTTCAGCGCCGAGACGGTCGGCCGCAGGCCCGACACGGCGAGGAACTCGAGCGTCGCCAGCACGCGTCGGTCGATCTGTCCCGTCTCGATGTCCTGGCGCCCGCACGGATAGATCTCGATGCCGGGGTTCGCGAGCACCTGCTGCTGGAGCTGTTCCTTGGACTCGAGCAGCACCTGCCCGGCGCTCGGCGCGCCCGCCGCGAACGGGCTGCGCCCCCTCGCGCGGAACACTGAGGTGTTTTCGAGCTGCACCCAACCGTCGAGGATCGGCTTCGGGTCGATCAGCGGCGCGCCGACGCCGGCCGGCCGGATCTGGAACACGATGCGCGGTTCGTCGCCCGCACCGCTCGCGCCTTCCGCCGGACCGACGCGGCCGAGGACCGTCCCGGCGATCACCTGCACGCCCGCGCGGAGGTCGTGCAAGTAGACGTCGTTCGGGCCGT
Source organism: Solirubrobacteraceae bacterium (assembly GCA_035486335.1). Lineage (GTDB taxonomy): Bacteria > Actinomycetota > Thermoleophilia > Solirubrobacterales > Solirubrobacteraceae > Palsa-744. Next base: position 6,135 of record DATHND010000117.1, on the reverse strand, counting down.
CGCGGAACACGCGCGGCGTACTCGAACCGGCCGGCCCGGGCGACGGCGTCGGCGAGGCCGGCGTCGTCGGCGAGGCGGGCGAGGTCGCTTCCGGCGCGGTCGCGCTCGACGGCGCGCGCGGCGTCTCGGTCGTGCTCGTCGCCGGCCCGGGCGCGGCGGAGACGAGGTAGCCGCCGGCGCCGAGCGACAGCGCGGAGATGCCCGCGCCTGCTTCTTCGGACGGCGCCGCGTGCGCCTGCGTGCCGGCGCTCGCAGGAGCGGTCGGCCGCGGTTCGCTCGGCTGCGCCGCGGCCCTGCGGCCGGCGCGCGCCCCCGCCGCGTCGTGCGGCTCGAGCACGGGATAAAGCTGCGCGACGCTGCCGAGCTTCGCGTACGTGTACGTGTTGCCGTACGCATCGCGCAGCGAGATGAAGTGGCCGAGCGTCGGCGAGTCGCCGATCTGCACGACCTTGCCGTCCTGCACGGCGATCACAGGCGCGTTCGCTTCGGAGTAGATCGTCGTGCCGGGGATCGACTTCGTCGCGACCGTCGGAAAGCCATCGTTGAAGTGCGCTTTGGCGTGGACCGGAAAGCGCGACTCGGTCAGGCCGGTGATCGCGCCGAGGAGGCCGGACAGCGTGCCGCCGAGCAGTTTCGCGCGCAGCATCACCGATTCGACGTACGCCTGCGAGTGGTTGTAGGAGAAGATCGCGCCGCGCAGGTCCGTCGCGGCCCCGGCCGCGCGCAGGTAGCGCGCCGCGGCGAAGATCGCGTCGGCCGGGTTGTATGGGTCCTTGAAGCCGTCGCCGTTGGCGTCGACTCCGTACGTCGCCCACGACGACGGCAGGAACTGCATCCAGCCCTCGGCGCCGGCGCTGGAGACGCTGAGGTCGCGCCCGTAATCGGTCTCGACCTCGTTGATCGCCGCGAGCACCTGCCACGGGACGCCGTACGCCGTGCCGGCGGCCTCGTAGATCGGCAGCAGGAACGGCGGAATGCGGAAGCTTTCGATGAAGAACGCCGGCACGCCGGCGATCGACGAGGACAGCGACAGCGGCAGCGGCGGCGTCAGCGCCGACGGCTTCGGCGCGCGTTTGCCGCGATGCGGGGTGGCCGTCGCGCCGCCGCTCGACGCCGCTCGTTTCCGACCGGCGTGACCGGCGCCGGCGCCGGTCGTGTGTCGGCCGGCGGGCGCGCCCGCCGGCGTCGCGCCCTGCGCGCTCTGGCCGCTGACCTGCGGCGTCGTCGCAACCGGCGGCGCGGTCGTCGTCGTCGGAGCGGGCGCCGTTTCGGTCGGCGTCGCCTGCTGCGTCGTCGCCGGGGCGGGCGCCGGAGCGGGCGGCGCCTGTGGGCTCGCCGTCGAGGAGGCCGGCGCTTCGGTCGCGCTCGTCGTCGTTTCGCCGCTCGCCGAAGATCCTCGTTCGGCGGCGAGCGCGGCGAACGGCGCGAGCAGCGCGAGCGCGAGCGCGGCTGCGACCAAGAACAGGACGATCGGCGTGCGCGGGCTCATCGCTCAGTTGCCCAGGAGGTAGTTGAGCAGCATCCCGTCGGCGCCCGAGCTTTCGGCCGACGGCGTGTAGTAGGTCGTGCCGGCGCTCGCGCCGCCGACCGGCTTCGCGCTCGCGCTCGCTTCGCCGCCGAACGGTGTGGCCGTCGCGCCTGCCGTCGAGACGGTCGTCGAACCCGGGTATTTCGCGATCGCCTCGGCGGGCGTCGCGCCGTGCAGGACGGCGAGCGTACGCGCCTCGACGACGCTCGTCGTGCTCGTCGCGCTGGCGGCGTGCGCCGAGGAGGCGCTCGTGCTTTCCGCGGCGCCGCTCGCGGAGGTGTTGAACAGTTTCGAGGTCGCACATTTCGATTCGGGGATGATCGAGTACGTCAGGCAGGGGTCACCGACCGCTTCCGAGCGCAGGAAGTGGCCAAGCTGGTCGTAGCCGTTGGCCGCGTTCGCGCCGAGGAAGATGAAGTCGAGGATTCGCTCGAGCCCACCGCTCGAGCGCAGGCTCGTGAGCAATTCGGATGCGTTGAAGGCGAACGGCTTGGCTTCCTTGCCTAGCGTCGCGAGCCGCGCGAGCAGCGGTTGGACCGCGGTCAGCGCGGGACCGGAGATCTTCGCCGTCGCGCCGAGGCTCTTGAAGAACTTCGTCGAGCTCCGCGAGAACGCCGGCAGCTTCGTGAACGCCTCGTTGATCCCCGGGGCGGCCGTTTTCAGGTCCGTGAAGACCGGCGTCGTCTGGTCAGCCAGCGCTGCAAGCCGTTGCATCGCCGGCCCGAACTGCTCGAGGAACGGCGGGAACAGCGCCAGGTTGCGCGCGAGCGCGCCGCGGTGGCGCGCCGTCGCCTGCGCGACCGTGTTGCCCTGCTGGATGAAGTCGGCGACCTGGTTGCGTACGGCCGTGAACGGCTGCAGCGCATGGTCGGAGTCGACGGCGAGCCGCGCGAGCACCTTGTTCTCGCTCGCGAGGATCGCGAGCACCTTGTCGAGTTCCTGCAGCGCCGGGTTCGCGCGCTGGATCACTTCGTGAAGCTCGCTGCCGCGCCCGGCGAGCCCGGCTCCGAGCTCGTTGAGGATGATCGTGAAGCGCTGGCGCTCGGGCAGGCGCGAGATGTCGCCGAGCAGGTCGACGTCGACCGGGCTGTGCGTGTTCTGCACCGGCAGCAACAGCTCGCCGGCGCCTTCCTGGCCGTTTGCGATCTTGCGCAACGGCGGCGGCAGCGGCGTGCCGGCCACGCGCGTCTGGGTCGGCAGACAGTCGACGAACTTCTCGCCGATCAGCGCCTGCGGACGGATCGTGCAACTCGCGTCGGCGCGGAAGTCCTTGAAGCCTTCGTCGGTGATGTTGAGGACGACCGCGGCCTTCGCCTGCGGCGTCGGCGTGACCGAGCCGACCGTGCCGACCTTGACGCCGTCGATCTTGACGTTCTCGCCGGGGATGATGTTGCCGGCGTCGTCGAAGATCGCGCGGACTTCGTAGCTCCCGTTGGAGCCGCCGGCGGCGCTCGTCAGCAGAACCGCGGCGATTGCGGCCACGGCGAGGAGGACCGCGACCGCGGCCACTCTTCTGGTTTCCCCCCCGGTCGGCTTGCTCCTCACCCTTTCCTTCCTTGCTTCTACATGAGCCGGGCGGCCCCATCATCTCGATGGGGCCGCCCGTGCTCAGTTTTCCTTCCGGCCCACCTACGCCCAACGAGGGCGCGGCTCACCGCTTCGCCTACTTCTTGCCCTTCGGCGGGCACGGCGCCTTATACGTCGTCGTCACCGTTTCTGCGGGGATCCCGAATTCACGTTCGCCGCCGTAGGAGCCGCCGAAGATCAGTTCGGCCTTCAGCGGGAAGCCGCCGCTCGGGCATTTCGTCGGCAACGAGCCGTACGAGATCAGCTTTTTGCCCTTCTTGATCGCGGCGCCGACCTTGATGTTGATGTTCTTCGTCGAGGCCAGCGGCGCGCCCGGAACGGTCTTGATCGCCGGGACCGTCGTCTGCAGCTCGAGGCCGTACGGAGGCTGGCCCGAGTTGACGTACGTGCCCGAAGAGACGAATTCCAGCGACACGGGGGTCGTTCCGTTGACGTAGAACAGCAGGCCTTTGTTCGAGCCGAAGAACGCCTGCAGCGACGCTTCCTCAGGGACACGTTCGGTGCCGAACGTGACTTCGCCGAGCGCGTTGCCTTTCGGGCTAGCGACCGATCCCTTGCTGCAACCGCTCGGGCCGGTGTTCTTCAGCACCGATTCCGCGCACGTCGGGAAGCCGGCACTGTTGATCTTCGCGCCCGCGGGCAGGAAGAAGTTGACCCCCGCCAGCGGCGGGATGCCGCCGGCCGGGTTCTGTGGCGTTGCGCCATAGCCCGTTCCCGTCAGCACGAAGTTGGCTTCGAGCGCGGAGCCCGCGCCGAGGATGTTCCCGGTGCCGGGGTAGGTCCCGCCGCCCGGCTTCGGAATCGGGACGGCCTTTGCTTTGAACGTGACCGTCGGCGCGGCCGAGGCCACGGCCGGCAGGCCGAGGACGGCAAGGCTGCCGAGCAGGGCCAGACAGGTGGATGCTCTGCGCATCAGTTTCTCTCCTCTGTTGATGGACAGGTCCGCCTCGATCCGGGTAGCTCCGGAACCATGCCGGTCCGGCGATATCGAGATCTCCGACCACCCTGGCCGGAGAACAGTGGCGACGTACTGCCGCAGACATTATCCATCGATCGCGACGCTCGCAAGTGGCAAGCGCCGTGTGGGCCGGGCGTTGCAACGCGGGAGCGGTCGATCGTCGGCTCGCTGCGCGGCGGGGGTGCGGACAGCCCCGACGAGTGACTCGAATCCGCGCAACCAGCAGCGGCTGAAGCTCGACCAGAGGGTTACCGTTGGCGATCGACGGCGCCGCCCACTACCCCGACCGACAGCTCGAGCTCGTCGCTCCCATAGAGGACGTCGACCGGTTCGACGATCACGCGCCGCGGCCCTTCCTCGACGCGTCCGGCGACGAGCGCGTCGAGTCCCAGCTCGCGTGCGATTCGCACCGCCTGCTCGCCGGCGCCGGCGGCGCAGTACAGCGCATAGCCGGAGCCCATGTTGAACGTCGAGTACGCCGCGTGCGCGTCGAGGCCGGCCTCGGCGACGAGGAAGCGAAGCACCTCGGGCACCGGCGGCAGGCGTTCGATCCGGTACGTGAGCTGCGCCGAAGGGCGCATCAGCTTCAGCAGGCCATGGCCGGTCACGTGGCTGATGTAGCTCAGCGGCAGCTCGCGATCGAGCGCGGCGACGACGAGCGGCGCGTAGATCGTCGACGGCGCAAGCAGCGCCTCGCCGAGCGTCTGGCCGTCCTCCAGGCGCGTCGCGTAGCCCTCCGGCAGGCGCGCCGCGAGCAGCCGCGCGAGCGAGGCGCCGTTGGCGTGCAGGCCGCTGGAGGCGACGAGCACGATCTCATCGCCCGCGCGCAGCCGCTCGCCGAGGATCGGCGCACGGCCCGGCGCAATCACGCCCACGGCGGCGCCGGCCAGCTCGATGTCGCGCTCCTCGACGAGCCCCGATAGCGACGGCGACTCTCCCCCGCCCCACGCGCAGCCGGCGTCGACGCACGCCCGGCGCCAACCCTCGATCAGCGCCTCGCCGCGCGCCGCGTCGCGATACCAGTCCGAGGAGCCGGTCGCGAAGTACGCGTTGACGACCAGCGGCAGCGCGCCGACGCAGCAGAGGTCGTTGACGATCGCCGCGACCGTGTCGTACGCGACGTCACCGAAGCGGTCGACGCCCTGGTCCTCGAGCACGCGACGCGCGATGATCGACTTCGTTCCCAGCCCCTCGACGACGAACGCGAACGTGCGTCCGTCGAGCTCGAACACGAACGCCGGCTCGCCGCGCGAGGAGTCGAGCGCGCGCGCGCCGCGCGCCAGCAGCAGCGACGACGTCGACAGCGCCTTCGCGATCGCCGAGCGCTTGCCGGCGTCGAGCGCGTCGTAGTCGACGCCCGCGTCGCGATAGTCGGCCGGGCCGCGCTGATCGCTCATCGTTGGCAACCCTACGACCTCACGTCAGCGTGTGCTCCGCGCGCCAGCACGCGCGAGCGCCGTGGCAGCGCTCGATCCGCACGAGCGCGCGATGCAGCCCACGCAGCTTCGCCGGCGACAGGCTCGCGACGATGTTGTCGAGCTCGAACGGGTCGCGGCGCAGGTCGTAGTACTCGCGTTCGCCGGTCACGTACTCGACGTACAGGCTGTCGGCCGTCCTGATCGCCTCGTAGCTCGGCGGGTTGCCGGACCCTTTCGTCGGCAGGTCGGGGTCGCCCGCGTCGAGCACGCGACCGTGATGCTCGACGAGGATCTCGCGGCGCCAGTCGGCGCCGGCGCGGCCATGGAGCAGCGCGACGAGGCTGTGGCCGTCGACGCTCGGCGGCACAGGCGCGCCGGCGAGTTGCTCGAAGCTCGGGCACAGATCGACGTTCTCGGTCATCTGCGTCATCGCCCGTCCCGCCGGCACGCCCGGCCCGGTGACGATCAGCGGCACGTGGATGTCGGTGTCGTAGGCCGTCATCTTGCCTGGCATCATGCGGTGCTCGCCCATGTGATAGCCGTTGTCGGACGAGAACACGAAGTAGGTGTTGTCGGCCGCCCCGATCGCCGCCACCGCCTGTTGCAGCTCGCCGATCATGGCGTCGATCGCCAGCACCGACTGG
>DATHND010000116.1:0-12512 GCA_035486335.1 Solirubrobacteraceae bacterium | reverse complement strand
CGCTCGTCACGCTGCTCGGCACGCTGCTCGTGCTGCTGTTCGCCCGCTCGCTCGCCGACCGCGCGCGGCTGACGAGCCTCTCGGCGCGGATGCGCCGCACGGCGCAGACCGACTCGCTGACGGGGCTGCACAACCGCCGTGCGCTGACCGAGCAGCTGATGCGCGCGGGCGCGCACGCGCGTCGGCACGAGGAGCCGCTGTCGGTGATGATGATCGACCTCGACCGCTTCAAGCAGACCAACGACACGTTCGGCCACGACGCCGGCGACCAGGTGCTGTGCACGGTCGCCGACTGCCTGCGCGACGTGCTGCGCGCCGAGGACGTCTACGGCCGCTGGGGCGGAGACGAGTTCCTCGTCGCGCTGGCGAGCACCGACGGCGACGGCGCACGCGCGACCGCCGAGCGGCTGCGCGGCGCCGCGGCCGCGATCGGGCTCGACGGAATCGGCCTGCCCGACGGCGTCCCGCTCAGCATCGGCGTCGCGACGGGCATCCACGAGAGCCCGATCGAGCTGGTCCATGAGGCCGACGCCGCGCTGTACCGCGCGAAGGCCGATGGCCGTCGCGAAGGGGTGCTGACGCCGCGCTAGCCTGACCGGATGAGCGCCTTGCGTGAGCTCGCGCTGACGCTGCGCCCGCCGCCCGGCGACAAGCACGGGCCGCTCGTGCCGATGCTCGTCGTCCTGACTTTCCTGACTGGTTCCGTCGACGCCGTCAGCTACTTGATGCTCGGCCACGTGTTCGTCGCGAACATGACCGGCAACGTCGTCTTCCTCGGCTTCGCGCTCGCCGGCGCGAGCGGGCTCTCGGCGATCGCCTCGCTGCTCGCCCTCGGCGCGTTTCTGCTCGGCGCGCTCGTCGGCGGCTGGCTCGGCTCGCGCCATGCGCATCGCGGACGGCTGCTGCGCGCGGCGAACATCGGCCAGGCGACGCTGATCCTGCTCGCGCTGGTGATCGCGCTGCTGGCGCACGAACCGCTGCGCGAGGGCATCCGCTACGTGCTGATCGTCGTTCTTGCGCTTGCGATGGGCGTACAGAACGCCGCCGCGCAGCGCCTCGCCGTGCCCGACCTGACGACGACCGTGCTGACGCGCACGCTCACCGGCATCGCCTCCGAAGCGCGCGCGTTCGGCGGCGCCGGCGCGAAAGCCGGGCGGCGCGGCATCGCGATCGCGATGATGCTGCTCGGCGCACTCGTCGGCGGTCTGTTGGCGTTGAACGTATCGGTCGCCGCGACGCTGGCGCTCGCGCTCGCGCTGTCGAGCGGCGTCGGCCTCGCCGCGCACGCCGCCTCGCGCTCGGACGCCGCCTGGACGCGCGGCTGAGCGCGTCGCCGCGCACACGTCCGGAGAGCCTGTGGGCTATTTGACGGTGAGCGTGCCTTCCATGCCGGCCTGACGGTGGCCGGGCACCGAGCAGAAGAACTTGTACGTGCCCGGTTTGAGGTTGACCGACAGCGTCTTCGAGCCGCCCGAGAACGTCGGCGTCGCGCCGACCTTCGCGCCCGAGGAGGATTCGATCGTCACGTTGTGCGCCAGCGGCGAGGCGTTCGTGAAGTCGATCGAGACGTTGCCCGCCTTCGCGCTCAGCGTCTTCGTGTTGTATTCGAGCTGGCCTTCTTTGTTCGCTTCGAGGCCGAGGCTGCCGGAGGCGCTCGTCGGCGCGGCTGCGCTCGAGGAGCTGGTCGTCGGCGCGGCCGCGGTCGAGGAGCTCGTCGTCGGCGGCGCGGCCGCGGTCGTGCTCGACGAGCTGGAGCTCGAACCCGAGCTGCCGCAGCCCGCCAGCGCGACGAGCGCCGCGAACAGTGCCAGCGATGAAATCGAGAAGACCGAACGCCTCGTTGCGTGCTCTGCTGCCATCTGCCTCACGAGTCCTCCATAGGTAGGGGTGTCGCGGTTACGACTCCGCTCGATGCGGATCCTTCCCAGGTCGAGCGCGCGCGCCGCGCGCGTCGTGGCTCCGAGCATACGCGCTCCTCGTTCCAGGGTCCTTTGCGATGGGGGCTACGCAGGCCGTCCGCGTCCGACTCACGGCGCCGCCGGCACGACGACGAGCGGGCCGTCGGCGCTCGGTAGCGCGGCGGTCTCGAACGCACTCTCCGACAGTCGCTCGACGGCGCTCGCTTCCGCGAGGAACTCGTCCGCCGTCTCGAGGAAGCCGATCCGCGGCGTGCGGTAATGCATCGGCACGACCCAGCGTGGCTGCAGGCGATCGATGACGAGCGCCGCCTGCTCGGCGCCGATCGTGAAGCCGCCGCCGACCGGCACGAACAGCAGGTCGAGCTCGCCGATCGCCTGCGCCTGCTCCTCGCGCAACTCGCTTTGGCCGAAATCGCCCATGTGACACGTACGCAGGCCGTCGAGCGTGAAGCAGAAGATCGTGTTCGGGCCGCGCTGCGTGCCGGCCACGTCATCGTGCTCGGACGCAATCGCCGTCACCTCGCCGACTGGCGACTGCAGCGTCCCGGCCGTTGAGCGGAGCACCGTCGGCTCGCCGGTGATCGCCTCGACCGCGTTGTGGTCGCCGTGCTCGTGCGTCACGAGCAGCAGATCTGGCTCTACGCCTGCGATCGCGGGATAGTCCCACTGGATCCCGCGACTGCTCGTCATCGCCGACATGTCGCCGAACGGGTCGATCGCGACCGACGTTCCGTCGGCGCTCAGCTGAAACGCCGATTGGCCGTACCACTCAACGCGCATGCTGCTCCTCTCTCGGTTCGATTCGGGGTTGGACCGTCTGCTCGAATGTAGGACCCGCCCCCGCGCGCGGCTCGTCCTCGTGGTGGTACGTGCCACCGCGCAGCAGCGAAGCGCCCGCCGCGACGATGCAGGCGGCGATCGCGAACAGGAACGCCTCGTGCAGGCCGCTCGAGAACGGCTCCGAGATCAATTGCGGGAAGAACGAGCGGCCGGTCACGATCGCGTGACTCGCGGCCGGCAGCGAGCCGAGCGCGTGCGCGCCGATCAGGTGTTCGATCGGGTTGTAGCCGAGGAACGCGGAGAACAGGATCGAGACCGGCGGGATCGTCGCGGCGCCGTGTGCCGTCGCCGCCGAGACGCCGTGCGCCTGCAGGCCCGCGGCGAGCGCGTGCGGCAGGTTCGCCGACAGGCCGATGATCATCAGGGTGAAGAAGACCCCGACCGACAGCACCTGCGCGGAGTTCTGGAACGTCTGGTTCATGCCGCCGCCGGCGCCGCGGTCGCCCGGCGGCAGACTGTTCATCACCGCCGCGCGGTTCGGTGAGGCGAACAGCCCCATCGACGCGCCGATCACGAACAGCACGGCGGCGAACAGCCAGTAGTCGAAGTCGATCGGCAACATCAGCAGCAGGCCAAAGCCGAGCGCGCTGCCGAGCATCCCGCCCGTCGCGAACCAGCGCGCGCCGAAGCGGTCTGAGAGGTAGCCCGACGTCGGCCCCGCGATCAGCATGCCGAGCGTCAGCGGCAGCATGTAGATGCCGGCGCGCAGCGGCGTGTCGACGTAGTCGACGCCGTGCAGCGGCAGCCAGATCCCCTGCAGCCAGATGATCAGCATGAACATCAGGCCGCCGCGCGCGACGGCGGATAGGAACGTCGAGAGCGTGCCGAACGTGAACGCGCGGATCCGAAACAGCGGCAGGCGGAACATCGGGTTCTCGACGCGCGCCTCGATCGCCGCGAAGGCGATCAGCGACGCGACGCCGGCGACGAGCAGCGCGAGCACACGCGGGCTGCTCCAGCCGGTCGAGCTCGAACCATACGGCCGAATCCCGTACGTCACCGAGACCATGATCAAGATCAGCCCGAGCGCGAACGTGACGTTGCCCCACCAGTCGACCGGCGCGCGGCGCGGCTTCGAGCGCTCCTCGAGCTTCAGGTACGCCCAGACCGTGCCGAACAGCCCGACCGGCACCGAGATCAGGAAGACCAGCCGCCAGTCGATCGGCGCGAGCACGCCGCCGAGCACGAGCCCGACGAACATCCCGCTGACGCCGACGATGTTGTTGATCCCGAGCGCCATCCCGCGCTGGTTGAGTGGAAACGCGTCGGTCAGGATCGCCGCCGAGTTCGCCAGCAGGAACGCCGCGCCGATGCCCTGCACGATGCGGAACACGATCAGGTACATCGCGCCGGCCTGCCCTGTCATCCAGTCGACCGTCAGGATCAGCGACGCGATCGTGTAGATGACGAAGCCGATGTTGTACATCTTCACGCGCCCGTACATGTCGCCGAGGCGCCCGAGGCTGACGATCAGCACGCTAGTGACGACGAGGAAGCCGAGGATCATCCACAGCAGGTAGAAGCTGTTCGCCGGCTGCAGCGGGTCGAGGTGGATGCCACGGAAGATCGCCGGCATCGCGATCAGCGTGATCGAACCGTCGAGCGTCGCCAGCAGCACCGCCAGCGTCGTGTTCGACAGCGCGATCCACTTGTAGCGGTCGTCGCGCGCCGAGCTGGCTCCGTTGCTCTGTGCTCGGTTTGCCGCGACGCCGTCCATTCATCTCAATATATACAGGAAAACTGTTCAGTTTGCCTGTAGATCTGTATCATTTCCCACATGGCGACGGCGATCGACACGACGATGCTCGCGAGCAGGCTGCGCCTCGCGCTCGGGCATCTGATCCGCCGCCTGCGCGCCGAGCGCCACCGCTTCTCGCTCTCGCAGGCATCCGTGCTCGGGCGTCTCGACCGCACCGGCCCGTCCTCGATCGGCGATCTCGCCGTCGCCGAGCGCGTGCGCCCGCAGTCGATGACCCAGATCGTCGACGACCTCGAGGCCGACGGCCTGATCGAGCGCCGCGCCGACCCGAGCGACGGGCGGCGCACGCTCGTCGAGCTGACCGACAGGGGACTGCAGACGCTGAACGAGGATCGCCGCGAGCGCGAGGGCTGGCTCGCGCGGACGATCGCCGAGGACCTCACCCCGCGCGAGCAGCGTCTGCTCGCCGAGGTCCTGCCACTGCTCGAGCGCCTCGCCGAAGACTGAGCGACCGCCCCGGGGTATACAAGCTGATGCGATGACGGCCGCGCATCAGGTCTACCTGCTGCAGGCACGGCAGATGCAGGCTCTGTCGTTCTCGGTGCACATCCCGCTCGTCTGCTTCGGCATCGCCCTCCCGGCGATGGTGCTGTTCGCCGAGTGGCTGTATCTGCGCACCGGCGACGAGCTGTACCGCACGATCGCGCGGCGCTGGACGCGGATCATGGCCGCGCTGTTCGCGGTCGGCGTGATCACCGGCACGATCCTCAGCTTCGAGATGGGTCTGTTGTGGCCGAACTTCACCGCGACGTTCGGCGGCGTCTTCGGGCTCGGCTTCGCGATCGAGGGCTTCTCGTTCTTCATGGAGGCGATCTTCATCGGCATCTACGTGTACGGCTGGGACCGCCTCTCCCCGCGCGCGCACTTCTGGAGCGGCGTCCCGATCGCGATCGCCGGCGTCACCGGCTCGCTGATGGTGATCGCCGTCAACGCCTGGATGAACCACCCCGGCGGCTTTCGCATGGTTCACGGCAAGGCCGTCGACATCCACCCGCTGACGGCGCTCTTCGCCAACAGCTTCCTCTGGCCCGAGCTCACGCACATGTACATCGCCGGCTACATCGTCGCCGGCTTCCTGCTCGCCGGCGCCTACGCGATCGGCCGGTTGCGCGGCAAATGGAGCCGCTACGAGCGCACGGCGCTCGCGATCCCGCTGACGATCGCCGCGCTCGCCTCGCCCGTGCAGGTGCTCGTCGGCGACTGGGCCGCGCGCGACGTCGCGAGCTCGCAGCCGATCAAGCTCGCCGCCCTGGAGGGCCTCGCGCACACGACGAAGGGCGCGCCCGAGCACATCCTCGGCTGGTACGAACACGAAAAGATCAAATACGGCATCGGCATCCCGAAACTGCTCTCGTTCCTTGCCTACCACAACCCCGAAGCGACCGTCGCCGGCCTCGACACCGTGCCGAAGGACCGCCAGCCGCCGATCAACGTCGTGCGCTTCGCCTTCCAGATGATGGTCAGCATCGGCACGCTGCTCGCGCTGCTCGGCGTCTGGCTGCTGGCGGTCCGGATCAGGCGAAAGCGCCTGCCCGAGTCGGCGTGGTTCTACCGCGCCGTCGCGCTCGCCGGACCCGCCTCGCTCGTCGCGCTGATCGCCGGCTGGGTCACGACCGAGGTAGGCCGCCAGCCGTGGGTCGTCTACCACGTGATGCTCACCTCGCAGGCCGTCACCGGCGCCGGGCACATCGTCGTCGGCTACACCGCGCTCGCGCTCGTCTACCTCGCCGTCGCCGGCGGCGTCGCCTGGATCCTGCTGCGCCTCGCGCGCGCGCCGCTGCGCGAACGCGACCCTCCCCCGCTCCCGCCGGCGGCGAGTCCGGCGAGCTGAGATGCACCTCTACGAGATCCCGCTGATCTTCGTCCTGATCGGGCTTGTGCTGTACGTCGTGCTCGCCGGCGCCGACTTCGGCGCCGGCTTCTGGCAGCTGCTCGCCGGACCGCACGGCGAGCGCGTGCGCGACCACGCGCACGACTCGATCGGTCCCGTCTGGGAGGCCAACCACGTCTGGCTGATCTTCGTCCTGACGGTCACCTGGACCGCCTACCCGAGCGCGTTCGGCGCGATCGCCTCGACGCTCTGCATCCCGCTGTTCATCGCCGCGCTAGGCATCGTCCTGCGCGGCGCCGCCTACGCGCTGCGCGCCGGCGCGCAGAGCGCCCGCGAGCGGCGCCCGATCGACCTCGTCTTCGCGCTCTCCTCGGTGATCACGCCGTTCGCGCTCGGCACGGTGATCGGCGCGATCGCCGCGCGCCGTGTCCCCGTCGGCAACGCCGCCGGCAATCTGTGGGGCAGCTGGACCGGCGCGACGCCGCTGATCGTCGGCGCGCTCGCCGTCGTCACCTCGGCATACCTTGCCGCTGTGTTCATGGCCGCCGACGCGCAGCGGATCGAGCGCGCGACGCACGGCCGCGAGGACGAGCGGTCGCTGATCGACGGCCTGCGCACGCGCGCGCTGATCGCCGGCCTCGTCGCCGGCGCCGTCGCGCTCGCCGGTCTGCTCGTGCTGCACTCCGACGCGCACTTCCTCTACACGCGCCTCCTGCGCGGCAGCGCGCTCGCCGTCGTGATCCTCTCGGCGCTCGCCGGCTTCGCAACGCTTGCGCTCGTCGCGCGCGAGCGCTTCGAGCCCGCGCGCTACAGCGCCGCGCTCGCCGTCGCCGCCGTGATCGCCGGCTGGGCGCTCGCGCAGCGTCCGGTCCTGCTCAAAGGGCTGACCGTGCGGCAGGCCGCCGCGCCGCACGACACGCTCGTGCTCGTGATCGTCGCCGTGCTCGGCGGCGCGCTGCTGCTGTTCCCCTCGCTTGCGCTGCTGTTCCGGCTGGTGCTCGCCGGACGGCTTGACCATGGCGGCGAGAGAGCCGCGGCGGGCGCCGCGGCTCCGGCGGGCGCCCAGCTCGGACGTCTGTTCGAGGCCTCACGCGCCGGGATGCTCGCGCGCCTCGCCGGCGCCTGTCTGCTCGCCGGCTTCGGCCTCTTGACCGTCGCCGAAGCCGGCTGGGCGCACGGCCTCGGCGTGCTCGCGCTGCTCGGCTTCCTCGGCTGCGGCTTCTTCGCGATCGTCCCCTCGCAGCTCGCCGATCAGTAGGTGGGGTAGGTGTACGTCGGCGTCGTGGTCGTCGGCGTCGTAGTCGTCGTCGGTGTCGTCGGGGTGCTCGTCGTGTTCGGGTACGTCGGCGTGCTCGGCGTCGTCTGCGGCGCGCTCGGCGGGTATGGCGTCGGCGCGGCTTCGCTCGTGCTCGTCGTCGGCTGCACCGGTTTCGCCGCGGCGCCGCTCGCCGTGACGGCGTGCCACGTGCCGCCGAACGCCGCGATCCCTTCGCCGTTCGATTCGTCCCTGCCGTGATCGCCGGCGAAGCGGTACAGCGGCTTGCCGCGCAGCGTCACCTGGAACCTGCCGGCGCCGCGGCGCACGAGCCCGAGTCGACCCTGCACGCCGCCGCCCGCCTTCAGCTTGACCTTGCTCGAGCTGACCGTGTACGGCGGCCACGTCGCAAGACACTCGGCGCTCTTGCACAGCAGGCGCCCGCTCGACTCCGACGAGAGCGAATAAAGCGTCCGCCCCTGCGGATTGACGACGACGGTCGCGCCGAGCTTCGCGTTCGTCGCCGTCCCGAGAGTCGGCGCGCTCGTGCTCTTCGCCAGTGCGACCGCCGCGACCAGCGCGGCCACGACGAGCGCGCCGAGCCCGACCAAGTAGATCCGCGCGCGCCGTCCGCCGCGCTCTGCTCCACGGCGCGACGCGCGCGCCGGCCTGCCGTTCTGCGCTTGCTTCGACATGCTCGACTTCCTTTGCTCGGTGTCCACTGCACACCAAGACGCCGGGCCACGTCGAACCTTCCCGGTGTGCGTCAGGGCTCGGTGCGGATCACCACGTCGGCGATCCCGGGCACGCGCTGGCGCAGCTCCTCCTCGAGCTCGCTCGCGACACGGTGCGCCGCGGTCAGCGATTCGCGCGGGTCAAGCTCGAGCGTCAGGAAGACGACGCGTCCGGCGTCGGTCGACAGCAGCTTGACGCGCCGCGGGCGCACGTCGGCGCGCTCGCGTACGAGCCGTTCGATCTCGCGTTCGGCGGAGATGTCGGCGCTGACGTCGACCGGCCGCGAGGAGAGCGGGCGCTCGAGTGGCTCGAGATGGGTCTGCACCGCGGCGACCCCCGGGCGCTCGCAGATCGCGCGCTCGACGCGGTCGGCGATCTGCGCCGCGCCCCTTAGGTCGAGATCGGCCGGGAACTTCAGGTGCAGCGAGACGTTCACCTCCTCGCCCTGCTCGATGATCGTGATGTCGTGCGCCTCCATCACGAGCGGCTCGGCGAGCACGATCGCGAGGATCCGATCGCGCAGGTCCAGCCCGCGCCGGCGCGGCTCGACGTGCACGACGACGTCGCTGCCCGGCAGCGCCGACTCGACCGCCTCCTCGATCAGGTTCGCCGACTGGTGCCCCTCGACGACTGCCTGCCCCGGTGGCACGGTGACGACGACGTCGGCGAAGTAGCGCCCGGCCGACTCGCGCAGGCGCAGGCGGCTCAGCTCGATGTCGGCGCCGAGCGCGTCGATCGCGCGCTCAGCCGCCTCGCGCGCCTCGGCCGGCGTGCGGTCCATCAGCACGTTCGCGTTCTCGGAGATCAGCCGCGCGGCCGCGGCGAGGATGATCGCCGCGACGAGCAGCGCCGCGAGCGAGTCGCCCTGCGCGAAGCCCGCCTGCACGAGCACGAGCCCGATCAGCACGGCAACGGAGCCGGCCATGTCGCCGGCGAAGTGAAACGCGTTCGAGCGCAGCGCCGCGCTCGCGTAGCGGCGCGCCGTGCGCAGCGAGACGAGCGTGCGGCTGAGGTCCACGACGAGCGCGACCGCGATCACGGCGAACTGGTACCAGTGGATCCCGGGCGGGCTCGCCCCACGCACGAGATGGTCGATCGCTTCGACGGCGACGAACACGCCGCCGGCGAGCAGGATCGCGGCCTCGCCGAGCGCGCCGAGGTTCTCGGCGCGGCGGTGGCCGTACGGGTGCTCGGGGTCGGCCGGCCGTCCGCCGAGACGCACCGCGAAGAACGTCAGCACCGCCGCGACGACGTCGCCGCTCGACTCGATTCCGGTCGAGATCAGGCCGAGGCTGCCCGTCGCCAGGCCGACGCCGAGCTTCAGCGCGACGAGCAGCGACGCGGCGGCGATCGAGACGAGCGTCGCGCGCTGCGGGATCAGCGTCTGATCGCCGTCCCCGGCGGACGCGTTGCTCTCCGCGGCGAGCGCCATCGCTAGAGACTAATCAGCGCGTATCGTGAGTCGATGGCTCACGACCACGCCGCACACGCCCACGGCGCCCACACGCACGCCGTGCGCGCCGACGCCGACCGCGGCCGGCTCGCGCTCGCGCTCGGCCTGATCGTCGCGTTGATGGCCGTCGAGATCGGCGCCGGCGTCGTCGCGCACTCGCTTGCGCTGCTGTCCGACGCCGGCCACATGCTGACCGACGCCGCCGCGATCGGCTTCTCGCTGCTCGCGCTGACGCTCTCCGCGCGCCCGGCGCGCGGCGCGATGACGTTCGGGTTCCGGCGCGTGGAGATCCTCTCGGCGCAGGCCAACGGCGTGACGCTGCTGATCCTCGCGGCGTTCATCGCCTACGAGGCGATCCACCGCCTGTTCGACCCTCCGATCGTCCGCGGCTGGCTGATCCTGATCGTCGCGCTCGTCGGCGTGCTCGTCAACCTGCTCGCGACGTGGACGCTCGCTCGCGCGAACCGCGAGAGCCTCAACATCGAGGGCTCCTTCCAGCATCTGCTGACCGACCTGTACGGGTTCATCGGCACGGCGGTCGCCGCCGGCGTGATCCTGCTGAGCGGCTTCCAGCGCGCCGACCCGATCGTCTCGCTGCTGATCGCCGCGCTGATGCTTCGCTCCGGCATAGCGCTCGTGCGCGCGTCGGGGCGGATCTTCCTCGAGGCGGCGCCCGAAGGGCTCGACCCACAGGCGATCGGCGCCGCCCTCGTCGGCGCGCCCGGCGTCGTCGAGGTCCACGACCTGCACGTCTGGGAAATCTCGAGCGGCTTCCCGGCGCTTTCTGCGCACGTTCTCGTCGGCGCCGACAGCGACTGCCACGCCGCGCGCCGCGCGATGGAGGCGATGCTGCGCGGCCGCTTCGGCCTCGACCACACGACGCTGCAGGTCGATCATGCGGGAGAGGAATCGGAGATCCTGCAACTCGAGGTCGCGCCCGCTCGCGCCGGCGCGCAGACACCCGACCAGCAACCCGACAGGAGGGATCAGAGATGACGACGAAAGCTCTGTACACGGCCGCGGCGCACGTCACCGGCGGGCGCGCCGACGGCCACGGGCGCACGGCCGACGGCGCGCTCGAGGTCGACCTGCGCCTGCCCGAGGAGATGGGCGGCCAGGGCGGCGGCACGAACCCGGAGGAGCTGTTCGCGGTCGGTTACGCCGCGTGCTTCGAGGGCGCGCTCGGCACGGTCGCGCGTCGCTCCCGCCTAGAGGTCGGCGACGTCGCGATCGACTCGAAGGTGACGCTGATCACGACCGACGACCGCGGCTTCACGATCGCGGTCGAGCTCGCAGTCACGCTGCCCTCGGTCGACGACGCCGAGCAGGCAGTCGAGCTCGTCCGCGCCGCGCACCAGGTGTGCCCGTACTCGAACGCCACGCGCGGCAACATCGACGTCGCGCTCAGCGCCAACGGCCAACCCGTCGACTCACGCGGCTAGCTGTTGTCCACCTTGCCGCCACTCGGCTTCAGCACATACCAGCCCGCCCCGAACGCCTTCGAGCCCTGACCGTACGCGTCACCCGAGTCGCCGTCCTTCTCGAAGAAGTACAGCGGGTGCCCCTTGTACGTGACCTGCTTCGTGCCGTCGGGGCGCGTGATCGTGCCGAGGTCGGCGCTGACGGCGCCACCGGACGCGACCGGCGCGCCCGCCGTCGTCACCGGCGGCCACGCTTTTTCGCATTCGCCGCTGCACGCCGACGTCGCGCCCTTGTCGGCTTCCCACAAGTAGACCGTCAGCTTCTTCGGCCCCGCCGCGAGGATCGTGCCGAGCTTGCCGTGCTTCGTCTGCACTGTGACGCCCGGGCCTGCCGCCGCGGTCGTCGCGGCGGCCGTGCTCTGGGTCGGCGTGCTCGCCGCGGTCGACGCCGCCGTCGAGTTGCTGCTGCTGCTGGAGCTGCCACAGCCCGCGAACAGCGCGACGGCCGAGGCAGCGGTCGCGGCAAGGCCTAGGGAACGTGTCACCTGTCTCCTCCTGGTCGTAGGGTCGCTCGCATGACGCGGTGCGTCGTGCTCAGCCCCATAGACGCGCTTTCGCGCGCAACCTTCCCGAACGCGCTGGCCCCCGGCCTCGCCGATCCCCGACGAGGCGCCGCTGACGGCGATCGCTTCGTTGGACGGGTCGATGGTCATTCGCTGAGCTTGGTCGCGCTAGACTCAGATCCGGCGACGGAGCGCCGATCACCGTCGCAGGCCTCGTTCACAACGCTTTCGAGCGGACTAGAGCTTTTCGGGCGTCGCGCGGGTTTACATCCCCCGCCGGCCCGCATACTTTCGGCCCGCGCGGGCAGGTAGTTGCACAGGGAACGTCGAACCGAACGGTCGAACGGCCCGCGGACACAGGACGTCCGCGAATATAATTGACAACGCAACTACTAGGGCGTATAATTCCGACTCCAAGCATCGGATTAGAAGGCGCTGAAATGTCAGATTTCTCAACGAACACCCCCACGATCGACCCGCCGACGACCCCCGAGGGCGGCGAGCGGGACACGGAGGAGACCACGACGGATACCGCGGCGACGCCCGTTGGCCGGCTCGACAGCCCGATCGAGCGGCTCGACCTGAGCACGCCGGACACGTTCATCCCGGAGGCCGTCGACCAGCTGCTGGCGCACTCGCGCCGTTACCCGCTGCTGACGCCGGCTCAGGAGATCGAACTGGCTCAGCGGATCGAGCGCGGCGACCTGCACGCCAAGGAACTGCTCGTCAACTCCAA
>DATHND010000115.1:0-9817 GCA_035486335.1 Solirubrobacteraceae bacterium | reverse complement strand
CGGCGAGGTCGAGATAGTCGCCGCCGAGGTCCGGCCGGTGATCGAGGATCGAGCGCGCTCGCTCGGCCGACTCGGCGTAGGCGATCGACGAGCGGATCGTCGTGTCGAAGACCTGCTCGCCGAAGCGCTCCTTCAGCGACGCGAGCGCCTCGCGCGAGTGGACCGTGCGCATGTCGGCGAGGTTCAGCAGCACGCCGAGCAGCGACAGCTCGGGGTTGAGCCCGTCGCGCGCCAGCTCGACGAGCTCGATCGCCTGCTCGACGCCCTGCAGCGCGAAGTACTGCGCCTCGGCCGTGATCAGCGCGTGGTCGGCCGCGACAAGCGCGTTGACCGTCAGCAGGCCGAGCGACGGGGGGCAGTCGATCAGGATCAGCTCGTATCGCTCAGGCGCCTTCGCCAACGCGCGACGGAGCGTCAGCTCGCGCCCGATCTTGCCGCCGAGCATCAGCTCGGCTTCGGCGAGCAGAAGATTTGCCGGGATCAGGTCTTCGTGAATCGCCTCGCCGGCGCTCGCGCGTCCGGCGAGCACGTCGGCGATCGTCGGCTCGACGTCGGGCGGCAGATCGAAGTAGTCGGACAGATTGCCTTGCGGATCGAGGTCGATTGCGAGCGTGCGCACGCCGCTGCGCCGGAACGCGTCGGTCAACGTGCGCACGGCTGTGGTCTTGCCGGT
The DNA here is from genome assembly GCA_035486335.1 of Solirubrobacteraceae bacterium. Lineage (GTDB taxonomy): Bacteria > Actinomycetota > Thermoleophilia > Solirubrobacterales > Solirubrobacteraceae > Palsa-744. Next base: position 9,144 of record DATHND010000115.1, on the reverse strand, counting down.
GCCGCCCTTCTGCGAGAGCACGGCGATCGTGTCAGGCATCGGTCGATGGTACGTGTCCGCGCTTCAACGCGCGGTCGCGTGGCGCCCCGGAGCTACGGCGCGACGGCGACGCGCTACGGCGCGATGACGAGATAGCTGAGGCGGTAGCGGCCGACGATGATCTCGTCGCCGTCCTGCAGCAGCCTGCCTTCGATCCGCTCGCCGTTGACGAACACGCCGTTGAGGCTGCGATCGTCGAGCACGCGCACGCCGTCGGGCTGGCGCACGATCAGCGCATGACGGCGCGAGACGGTCGGGTCGTCGAAGCGCACGTCGGCCGCGAGGCTGCGCCCGATCCGCGTCCACTCGCGCGTCAGCGGCACGATCCGCGGCCGGCGGCCGCCGTCGTCGAAGCACAGGTACTCGCCGGGGCGCTCGATCGCCGCACGAGCGGCGGCGAGCTGGGCGTCGAGGTCGAGCGGCGCCGGCTCGGAGAGAACGCCGCCGTGGCGCGCCGTCTCCTCGGCGGCCGATCGCGGGCTCGTGCTGAACAGCGACGCGCGAGCGAAGTCGCTGCCGCCGCAGCTCGGGCAGTCGGTCAGCGCGTCGTCGGCGCTCAGCGTGAGCACGTAACCGCACCGTCGACAATAAAACGACCCGGACGGAATGAAGCTCTCGCGGGTCCCGTCGCTGAGTAGGTCCATCATCTGCTCCCTTCTCAATTGGCGCTCCGCGTGGACGAGCCACGTGCTCTTCGTCGCGTGTTGCTCGTCGAGGGGAAAGCTCGTGGCGATCATAACAAGTTGCCCATCGCGGCAGCTCCCGAATGACCGCATTTTCCGTGAAGGAGCGCGCGCCGTCGCGGCGAAGTCCTTGCCGATGGCCTCCGCCGTGACCCACGTCGAGCAGTTCGAGCGCCACCTGCTGCGCCGCGGCCTCGGCGCGCTCGAGGCCGACCGCGAGCGCTGCGCCGACTGCGGGCGCACGCCGCTGACCGGCGAGCACGTCCACCTGTACGACGGCCGTCGCGGCGGTCTCGTGTGCGAGCTGTGTCGCACGCTGCGCCGCGAGTCGCCGGTTGCGAGCGAGATCGTGCGCCACTCCGAGCACGGCCAGACGGTCAGGTTGACGGCGCGAGCCGCGTAGCGGCGTAACCCTGTCGCGCCCTGCGCCGCGCCGCTCTAGACTGGCGGGCGCCGTGGACCCGATCACCGTCTCGACAGTCATCTCCGCGCCGCGCGAGGAGATCTTCGACTACCTGCAGGACATCGCCAACCACGAGGAGTTCACCGACCACTACCTCGTCGACTGGCATCTGACGCGGATCGACTCGGTCGGGCGCGGGGCGGGGGCGCGCTTTCGCGTGAAGGCGCCGGCCAACCGCTTCAGCTGGGCCGACGTGACGTTCGTAGAGGTCGAGCGGCCGCACCGGATCGTCGAGGTCGGTCGCACGGGCAAGAACAACCGGATCCGCACGCTCGGGACCTACGAGCTGGCGCCGGCGACGCACAACTCGACGCGCGTGCGCTTCACGCTCGAGACGCGGCCGGCGACGCTGTCGGATCGGCTGATGGAGTCGTTCGGCGCGCGCGGCTGGACGCGGCGCAAGAACGCGCGCGCGATGCGGCGCCTGCGCTCGATCATCGAGCGCGACGAGGATCGCGGAAGTCGCGTGACGGTCGCCGCCGGGTAGACTGCCGCGTCGCATGTTCACCCGCCTGCGCAAGCTGTCGCTCCTCGCGCTCGTCGTGCTCGCGGCGATCGCCTTCGGAGCATGCGGCGATTCGCACACGCGCGTGAGCACCGGCACGTACGCCGGCGAGTCGGGCAAGAACGCTCCGTACCTGAACGTCGGCCGGCTCGTCTACGAGGTTCAGCTCTCACGCGAGCTGAACCCGTACGACACCGAAGACGCGCAGTACCTGCAGGGCCTGATGCCCGAACAGCGCAAGCTCGAAGCCGGCCAGGAGTGGTTCGGCGTGTTCGTGCAGGTCTACAACGACAACTCGCGGCCGCTGCCGACGGCGAGCGACTTCACGATCACCGACACGCAGGAAAACATCTACACGCCGATCGTCCCTGGGCCGACCAACCAGTTCGCCTACCACGCCGGGTCGGTCCCGGGCAACGGCCGCGTGCCCGAACTCGACACGGTCGCGGCCAACGGCCCCACGCAGGGGGCGCTGCTGCTGTTCAAGATTCCGGTCGTCTCGCTCGACAACCGGCCGCTGACGTTCAAGATCGTCGACCCGACCGACGCGGCGCAGACGGCCTCGGCCGAGCTCGACGTCTAGCGGCTCGCCTTCAGGCCGGCCTCGAGCACTTCGCGGGCGACCGGCGCGGCCGTGGCGCCGCCGGCGCCGTCTTTGACAAGCAGCACGCAGACGGCGATCCGTGGGCTGAGCGCCGGCGCGAAGGACGCGAACCACGCGTCGGTGTTGCTCGCTTCGTTGGCGGCGCCGGCGCAGCCGGAACCCGATTCCGTTTCGTGCTTGGCGGCTTCGCCGGACTGCGATTCGCCGGTCGGCGAGGAGCTGCACTCGGTCTTCAGTTCGGCCGTGCCCGTCTTGCCGGCGACGGTCACGCCGGGGATCGCCGCCGAGGCGCCGGTGCCTTTGCGCACGACTTCGATCATCAGGCGGCGCACCGTGTGCGCGACGTCGGTGCTCGTCACGTAGGCGCCGGCCGCCGCCGGCGCGGGCGTGAACGTCGGGCGCGGCCGCCGTCCGCCGTCGGCGATGCTCGCAGCGACGATCGCCATCTCGAGCGCGCTAGCTTGCACCTGGCCCTGGCCGATCGCGGTCGAGCCGACGTCGAGTTCGCCCTGGATGCTCGACGCGGCGGGCAGCGTGCTTTCGGCCGCGCCTTCGACGCCCGGTTCGTGGTTGAAGCCGAACCGTTCGGCCATCGCGACCAGCCGCGACGCGCCGAGCTTGACGCCGAGCGGCGTGAACACCGAATTGCAAGAGACGGCGAACGCGAGCGCGAGCGAGCCGCCGCATTCCTCGCCGTTGGCGTTGCTCAGCTTGACGCCGTCGAGCGTCGCGTACGTCGCGTACGGGAAGACCGTCGCCGGCGTCGCGACGTGCGCGCTCAAGACGCCGGTCAACGTGACCATCTTGAACGTCGAGCCCGGCGGCTGCACGCTGTTCAGGCCGATCCCGGCGACCGCGAGGATCTGGCCGCTCGACGGGTCGAGCGCGACGACGCCGCCGAGTTGCGAGCCGAGCGCGGCGACGGCCGCCTGCTGGACGGCGGGCGAGACGGTCGTGCGCACGGAGTGCGCGGCGTGCGGCGGCGCGCTCGCGAGCACGCGGTGGCCGGCGAGCAGCTCGCCGCCGGGCGTGCCGCGCAGTTGCGCGTCGAGCGCGCGCTCGAGCCCGCTCGTGCCGACGATCGCGTTCGTGGGCACGCCCTGCGCCTCGAGCGCGGCGCGGCGCGAGCCGGGGATCGGGCCGACTTCGCCGATCACCGCGCTCGCGACCGCTCCAAGCGGCGAGCTGCGCGTGCCGGCTTCGCTCGGGTTGCCTTCGGCCAGCACCGAGCCGTCGCGCGCGAGCAGCTTCGCGCGCGGCGGCAGCGCGGTCTGGCGCGTGAGCGTCTCGCCGGGCTGCATCCCGGGGAACGCGAGCGACGGCGACCAAGCGATCGCTTCGCCGCCTTCGGCGTCGCCGATGACGTGCAGCCGCATCTCCAGCCGCAACGCGCCGAACAGCCGCGTGCTGACGCTGATCGGCACCGACACGTACCCTCCGGGCGCCGAGCGCGGCTTGCCGAGCGCGCGCAGGCTCGTGGCGGTCGCCGTGCGCATCGCTTCGGCGTATGCGGCGGCGAAGCCGTCGGCCGTCAGCGATCGCTTCGTCGTCGGGTCGACGTCCGCGTACATCGCCGCGTAGTCGCCACGCGACCACGCGGCGACGAAGCGGGCGGCGAGCGCGTCCGAGGCCGAGCTCCCGCTGTTGGCCCCGACGATCGCGCCGATCGCGAACGCGACGAGCGCGAGCGCGATCACCGGACGGGCGCGGCGCACCCGTACCGATTGTTCCTCAGTGAGAGAGCGATAGAACATGGCGGGTGACGGGACTCGACTGGATCATCGTCGCGTTCGCCGCAATCCTCGCCGCTTTCGGCTTTCGGCGAGGTTTCATCGTCGGCGTGCTGTCGTTCGGCGGTTTCGCCATAGGAGCATTCCTCGGAACTCGGCTGGCTCCTTTGTTGCTCGCGCATGGCTCCTCCTCGCCGTACGCGCCGGCGTTTGGCCTGGTCGGCGCGCTGCTCGCCGGCGCGATCCTCGCGAGCGGGATGGAGGGGCTCGGATTTCGCGTCAGGCGCGCGCTCGCGCTGCCGGGGATCGGCGCGCTCGACGGCCTGCTCGGCGCGGTCCTCGGCGTGGCGCTCGCGCTCGGCATCGTCTGGATCGTGGCGGCCGTCGTCGCGCAGGCGCCGAACGAGACGCAGCTGCGCAACGACGTCCAGCGCTCGGCGATCCTGCGCGAGCTGAACGTTCTGCTGCCGCCGTCAGGGCCGATCCTCAACGCGCTGGCGCGGTTGGACCCGCTGCCGTCGATCTCCGGCCCCTCGCCCGACGTCGCGCCGCCGCCGCCGGCGATCGCGCGCACGCCAGGAGCGCGAGCGGCGTCGCGCAGCGTCGTGCGCGTGCTCGGCACGGCGTGCGGGCTCGCGATCGAGGGCTCCGGCTGGGTCGCCCGTCCGGGGTTGGTCGTGACCAACGCGCACGTCGTCGCCGGCGAGCAGGACACGACCGTCGAGGTCGGCGGTCAGGCGCCGAGCCTGCCCGTGCGGACGGTCGTGTTCGACCCGAGGAACGACATCGCCGTGCTGAGTGTCCCCGAACTCGAACCGCCGCCGCTGCGGCTCGTCGGCGAACCGGCCTCGGGCACGCCGGGCGCGATTCTCGGTTATCCGGAAAACGGTCCGTTCACGGCGCGCTCGGCGCGGATCGGACGCACGCAGACGGTGCTGACCGACGACGCCTACGGGCACGGTCCCATCGACCGGCTGCTGACGCCGCTGCGCGGCGTCGTGCGGCCGGGCAACTCCGGCGGCCCGCTCGTCGACGCCGCCGGCGAAGTGCTGAGCACGATCTTCGCCGGGACCGTCGGCGGCGGTCCAAGCGGCGGCTACGGCGTCGCCAACGCGACCGTCGCGCACGTGCTGCCCACCGCCGCGGCGAGGGCGGCGGCCGGTGAGCAGGTCAGCACCGAAGGGTGCGCCGGCGGCTGAGTCGAAGTCACGCGCCGTCGCGTCGGCCAAATCGAGGTAGTTTTCGGGAATGGTGCTCAAGCGGGCGGCGCTGGCCGGCGTGACGGCGCTGGCGACGGTAAACGTCTGGACCGGATGTCCGCTGCTCGCTCTGTGGATCGGTTCGCGCGCGGTCGGCACGCACGACCTCAGTATGGCCGCGATCGTCGTCGTGCTGATCGTGCTCGCGCTGCTGGAGGGGGCGATGCTGCTGCTGCTCGCCTGGCTGACGAACTTCTACGACGCGCTGATCGGGCTGCGGCGCAGCGAAGTGGAAGTGACCTGGATCCGCCGCCTCTGCGCGCCGCCGGAGTCGCCGGGCGCACGGCGTGTCCCGCAGCTCACCTCGCTCGAGGGCGTCGTCGTGATCAACGTGTACGTCGCCGTGCTCGCGTCGGCCGCCTGGTACGTCTGCTCGCTTTTGTAAGGCTCAGCCGCCGGCCGGCGCAGGCCGCGTCGTCGCTCGCGGCTTCGCGGCGCGCGCTCGACCGCTCGCCGTCTGCGACTTGGCCTCGGCGGGCTTGCGTGCGGGCGCCTTGCTTCGAGCGCTCGCGCGCTGTTCTTCGACGTGCCCGTCGATCGCGGCCTGCACGAGGGTCAGGCGCCGGATCAGCGTGGCCCTGACCTGCGCGAGCTCGTCGACCGTCAGCAGCGTTGGGCCGATCCCGCGACGCGCGCGGGCCGGTGCGGGAGCGACGCCCGGGTGCTCGGCTTCGAGCTCGGCGACCGTCCGCTCGAGCGTCGCGATCTGATCGCGCAGCGCGCGCCGGCGCACGGCCTCGGAGCTCTCGACGGGCACGTCGGCAGGCGCGCGTCGTGCAGCGGTCGCGTCGCCGGGCGCGACGTACAGCGCGGCGGCGACGTCGCGCGGGTCGAGGCCGGTCTCGCGCGCTTCGTGCGCCGCGTTCGCGGCGATCGAGGCGAGCGCGGCTGCGTGACGCGGCGCCGTCGCGACGAACGTCCCGCTGCCCTGCTGGCTGTCGATCAGCCCCTTCTGCTCCAACCGTCGATACACGGCACGGACGGTGTTGACGTTCAGCCCCGTCGCGACGGCCATCTCACGCAACGTCGGCAGCTGCTGGCCGGGCGTCAGGCGGCCGTCGCGGATCTGCGCGCAGATCGCCCAGCCGAGCTGCACGCCGACCGGCACGTCGGCCTTGCGGTCGACCGCGATCGCGCCCGAGCGCACGTTGTCAGTTGGTCGTGACATGCCTCTAAGCAAGGTACCGGTAGAAAACGTCGTTGCCTAATGTGCTAGTCAACTAGTACACTCGCACAATGTCGGAGGAGGCACAGGGGCTGCTCGACCCGGCGCGCGGCGTGTTCGCGTCGGGCCGCGGCGTGCTTGAGGAATTCGGCGACATGGTCCTGCTGACCGGTCGGACGATCTCCTCGGCGGTGCGCCCGCCCTACCCGTACGGCGGCGAGCTCGTCTCGCAGTTCCTGTTCGCGCTGCGGCTCGTCTGGTTCCCACTGCTGATCACGACCGTCGCGATCAGCTACGGCGCCCCGGGGCTGCAGGCCGCGAACTTCTTGACGCTGTTCGGCGCGCTCGACCGCCTCGGCGGCTTCTTCGTGCTCGCGGCGATCCGTGAAATCGGCCCGCTGATCACCGCGACCGTCGTCGCCGGCGTCGCCGGCACGGCGATCACGGCCGACCTCGGCGCGCGCAAGGTGCGCGAGGAGCTGGACGCGCTGCAGGTGCTCGGCGTCGACCCGGTCAAGAACCTCGTCGTGCCGCGCTTCCTCGCGCTGATGGTCGTGACCGGCCTGTTCGACATCTACTCGCTGCTGTTCGGCATCTTCGGCGGCATCGCGGCCGAGCTCGTCAACGGCCAGCCGCTCGGGCCGTTCTGGGGGACGCTGTTCGCGAACGCGTCGACGACCGACCTGTGGGGCTCGGTGCTGAAGACGACGTGCTTCGGCGCGATCATCGCGATCGTTTGCTGCTACAAGGGCATGACGGCCTCCGGCGGCGCCGAGGGCGTCGGGCGCGCGGTCAACGAGGCGGTCGTCATCTCGTTCCTCGGCTTCGGCGCGATGAACTACGTGTTCACGCAGACGCTGCTCGCGACGCATCCGCAGATCCTGGTCATCAAGTGAGCCGAGGCGGAGCGGACCGGTGAACGAATACGAAGCGACACCGCGCGAATGGCTCGAAAACACGGGCGAGATCGCGCGCTTCGCGGGTCGGATCTTCGCGGACGTGTGGGGCCTGCGCGTGTTTCGCTTCTTCGGCGAGACGCTGCGCCAGGCCGGGATCCTGATCGTCGGCTCGACCGTCGTGATCTGGGCGCTCGTCTTCCTGATGGGGCTCGGCGTCTGCGGGATCGGCGGCGCGTACTTCACGCTCTCGACCGGCACGCCGGCGTACTCGGGCGTGTTCTCCGCGTGGTGCGACCTGCGCGAGGCGGTCCCGTATGCGTTCGGCTACATGATGGCGGCGAAGGTCGGCACGGGGATCGTCGCCGAGCTCGGCGCGATGCGGATCTCGGAGGAGATCGACGCGCTCGAGGTGATGGGCGTCGACTCGATGGTGTTCCTCTGCGCGACGCGCCTGCTCGCCGCGTGGATCGTGTTGCCGTTCATGTACCTGGCGGCGATCGGCATCGCGTTCCTCGGCTCGTTCCTCGGCGTCGTCGAGCAGCTCGGGTTCGTCTCCTCGGGCGGCTACCTGCTGCTGTTCTGGCAGTTTCAGAATCCGCCCGACCTGCTGTTCAGCTTGATCAAGGGCATGTTCATGGCGACGGCGATCGTGCTCGTCGCGTGTTATTACGGCTACACCGCGAGCGGCGGCCCCGTCGGCGTGGGCACGGCGACGGCCAAGTCGATGGTGCTCAACCTCGTGTTCGTGACGCTGATCGGGATGCTTGGAACGCAGATCTTCTGGGGCGCCAACCCCCGCGCGCCGATCGGCGGGTAGCGCCGATCGGCGTGGCGCCGCTCCGGCGCCCGCCTGCCGCTCGACGCGTTCGCATTTCTGCTACCCGCTACGCTGCCGCCATGTCGAAGACGCTCGTGATCGCCGAGAAGCCCTCCGTCGGGCAGGACCTCGCGCGCGTGCTGAAGGGCCCGTTCCAGAAGGGCGAAGGCTGGCTGGAAGGTCCCGAGCACGTGATCACGTGGGCCGTCGGCCATCTCGTGCAGCTCGCCGAGCCGGACGAGTACGACCCGAAGTTCAAGCGCTGGAAGATGGACGACCTGCCGATCGTGCCCGATCGCTTCAAGCTCGTCGTGCGCGACGAGCGCTCGCGCAAGCAGATGTCGGTCGTGACAAAGCAGATCGGGCGCGGCGACGTCGGCGACGTCGTCAACGCGTGCGACGCCGGGCGCGAGGGCGAGCTGATCTTCGCGTACCTGTACGAGAAGGCGAAAGGCGACAAGCCCGTCAGGCGGCTTTGGCTGAACTCGATGACGAACGCCGCGATGAAGAGCGCGTTCGAGGAGCTGCGTCCCGCGTCGGAGTTCGAGCGCCTCGAGCAGGCCGCGCGCTCGCGCTCGGAGGCGGATTGGATCGTCGGCATGAACGCGACGCGCGCGGCGACGATCAGGCTGCGCAGCTCGTTCGACGGGGCGGTCTCGCTCGGACGCGTGCAGACGCCGACGCTGGCGATCATCGCGCGGCGTGAGGAGGAGATCAAAGCGTTCACGCCCGAGCCGTATTGGCTCGTCGATGCGACGTTCGAGGCCGACGGCAAACGCGTCTACGCGGGGCGCTTCCACGAGGGCGCCAAGCCGCGGATCGCGACCGAGGTCCAGGCGGCGGCGATCGTCGCCGCGTGCGAGGGCAGGCCGGGCACGATCACGAAGCTCGAGAAGAAAGAGCAGCGCGAGAAAGCGCCGATGCTCTATGACCTGACGACGCTGCAGCGGGAGGCGAATAACCGCTACGGCTTCTCTGCG
>DATHND010000114.1:0-4900 GCA_035486335.1 Solirubrobacteraceae bacterium | reverse complement strand
GGCGTCCCTCGCTGCCGAGCTCGACGATGTAGCGCTCGATCTCGACCGCCATCCGCGCCGCGAGCTCAGCGCGTTGCAGCACCGTGAGCACGTCGTGCAGGGTGACCCCACCCTCGAACTCCAGCGCCGTCAGGCGCGTCGACACCTGGTCGAGGCGGCTGCGGTACTTATCGAGCGTTGCGAGCGCCTGATTGGCCTTTGCGAGCACGACCGGGATGTCCTCGAGGATGTACTTCGCGCCGTCGACGTACACCGAGACGACCTCGCGGCGCTGCGAGACGGCGATCACGAGCGCGTCGGTCTGCTTCGAGACGCGCTCGGCCGTGCGGTGCCGCGTGCCCGTCTCGTGCGAGAGGATCGTCGGGTCGGGCATCAGCTGGACGTTCGCCATCGTGATCTTCGTCGCGCTGGCGTTGAGGATGATCGCGCCGTCCATCTTCGCCACCTGGTAGAGGAACGCGGGCGTGTAGTCGATCTCGAGCTTGATTCCGCCCGAGTTGAGGAAGCTGAGATCCTCCGGCTCGCCGATCACGATCAGCCCGCCGGTGCGCGCGTGCAGGATGTTCTCGATCCCCTCACGCAACGCCGTGCCTGGAGCGATCATCTCCAGTGCCTTCATCAACCCCGGCTCCGGCCTTATTTCCGTATGCAAATCTTCGCCGGATCGCAGAGCCACGATCCTTCATTCTAGGGCATTTAGCATTCCTTTAGCGCCTCGTACACGGTTGTCCAGGCGCTTACGCAACCGCCTCCGCGAGCCGTGCCGAGCCTGGCGGCAGGGCCAGCGCGAGCGCCTCGCGCAGCGTCGCGACCTCGCACGCGCCGGCGCCGCTGTCGGGCGGCGCGATCACCTCGGCGCAGCCGTGCTTGGCGGCCTCTTCCAGCCGCCGCTCGGGGTGCCCTACCCAACGCAGCTCGCCCGTCAGCCCGAGCTCGCCGAAGCACGCGCGCGGCGTGCCGGAGGCGCCGCCGGCGAAGCTGGTGGTCGGCACGCCGCGGCTCGCGCTCGCGACCGCAAGCGCGACGGCGAGGTCGCAGCCGGGCTCGTCGACGCGCACGCCGCCGACGACGTTGACGAACACGTCGCTGCCGGCCGTCCCGACGCGCCCGTGGCGGCCGAGGATCGCGAGCACGAGCGCCAGCCGATTGCGGTCGAGCCCCGAGACGACGCGGCGCGGCTGCTCGAGCTCCGACGGCGCGACGAGCGCCTGCACCTCGACGAGCAGCGGGCGCGAGCCCTCCATCGCCGCCAGCACGACGCTGCCCGGCGCGCGCGTCGCCTCGGCGACGAACCGCGCGGACGCGTCGAGCACCTCGACGAGGCCGCCCTGGCGCATCTCGAACAACCCCGCCTCGTTGGTCGAGCCGAACCGGTTCTTCAGCGCGCGCAGCTCCCGGTACGGGCGCTCGCGCTCGCCCTCGAACTGCAGCACGCAGTCGACGAGATGCTCGAGCACGCGCGGGCCCGCGAGCGCGCCGTCCTTCGTCACGTGCCCGACGAGGATCACCGCGATGCCGCGAGCCTTCGCGAGCTCCATGATCCGCCCGGCGACCTCGCGCACCTGACCGACCGACCCCGGCGCGCCGCTCAGCTCGCCGCTGTTCAGCGTCTGCACCGAGTCGATCACGCACGCCGCCGGGCGTTCGGCGGCGATCGCGTCGAGCACCGTGTCGAGATCGGTCTCGGCGAGGATCGGCACGCGCAGCGCGCCCGGCCCGAGCCGCTCGGCGCGCAGGCGCACCTGCTCGGCGGACTCCTCGCCGCTGACGTACAACGTGCGGCCGCCGGACTCCTGCACGTGGCCGAGCACCATGTTCGTGAGCGTCGACTTGCCGATCCCCGGCGAGCCGCCGAGCAGCACGAGCGAGCCCGGCACGAGACCGCCGCCGAGCACGCGATCGAGCTCGCCGATCCCCGTCGACATGCGCTCGATCGGCGCCGCGCCGACTTCCGCCAGCGGCCGTGCCGCGGGCGTCGGTCGGCGCGCGCCAGCGCCTGTTCCGCTCGCGCCACCGGCGCCCGCGCGACCACGACGCTCGGCGCGCGCGGAGGGCGCAACACGCTCCTCGATCAGCGTGTTCCAGGCCTCGCAGCCGGGGCAGCGACCGTGCCACTTCGCCGACTGCAGGCCGCAGTCGGTGCACGTATAGACCGTTTCGCGCGTCACCAACCCAGATTACGGGCCGGTGAAGACGCCGTGGTCGCTACGCCGACGCCGGCTCGGGGTCCGGCCGCACGAGCACGGTGTCCGCCACCGCGATGATCTCGTCCACCGGCAGATCGGCCCTGGAGGCGTGCTCGCGGATCGCCTCCGGGCTGCTCGCCTGATAGACGCAGACCGTGCCGACCGAGCCGCCGCCCTCCTCGAGGACGTAGCTGCGGATCCAACGAATCTCGTCGGACATCTCCTCGTTGCCGACCTTGCTCGAGCGCTCGGCGGCGGCCTGCAGCTCCTCGGGAGAGCGCCAGCCGTTGCGCCGGAGGATCACGTAGGTGTTCATCGGGCCTCCTGTCGATCGGGATCGCTCCGATCGACACTACGCCGAGGCGCCGGCCGGGTCAACCGGCGGGCTGCCCGCCCTACTCGCCGTCGCCGTCGCTCAGCGCCGGGCTGTCGTCGTCGGTCGTGCCCTCGCCGTCGACGAGCTCCGGATCGGAGCCGCCGTCGGCGCCGACGCCGACCGGCGTCTTCTGCTTCTTCGGCTTGACGATCGTCAGGCGCACCTCGCCGTCCTCGCCCTCGGGCGTCGGGTCGATCACGACGGTCGCACCGGGCGTCAGCTGCTCGCGCAGCACGAAGTCGGCGAGCGGGTCCTCGATGTAGCGCTGGATCGCGCGACGCAGCGGGCGCGCTCCCATCGACGGGTCCCAACCCTTCTCGACGAGCAAGTCCTTCGCCTCGCCGGTCAGCTCGAGCTGCAGCTCACGCTCGGCCATCGACTCGCGGATCCGCAGCAACAGCAGCTCGACGATCTGCTTGATCTCGTCCTTCTGCAGCTTGTGGAAGACGATCACGTCATCGATCCGGTTGAGGAACTCCGGGCGGAAGACCTTCTTCAGCTCGCCCATGATGCGGCCCTTCATGTCGTCGTAGGTGATCCCCGTCTCGTCCTCGGAGACCGCGAAGCCGAGCGGCGTGTTGCGTGCGATCTCGGCGGCGCCGATGTTCGAGGTCATGATCACGATCGCGTGGCGGAAGTCGACCGTGCGCCCCTGCGCGTCGGTCAGCCGCCCGTCCTCGAGGATCTGCAGCAGGATGTTGAACACGTCCGGGTGCGCCTTCTCGATCTCGTCGAGCAGCAGCACGCTGTATGGCTTGCGGCGCACGGCCTCTGTGAGCTGTCCGCCCTCGTCGTAGCCGATGTAGCCGGGAGGCGAGCCGACGAGCCGCGAGACGGCGTGCTTCTCCATGTACTCGGACATGTCGATTCTGATCATCGCGTCGTCGTCGCCGAACAGGAACTCGGCGAGCGTGCGCGCGAGCTCGGTCTTGCCGACGCCCGACGGCCCGAGGAAGATGAACGAGCCGGTCGGCCGCTTCGGGTCCTTCAGGCCGGCACGCGAGCGACGGATCGCCTTCGAGATCACCTCGATCGCCGGGTGCTGGCCGATCACGCGCTTGTGCAGTTCGTCCTCCATCCGCATCAGCTTCTGCGTCTCGGCCTCGGTCAGCTTGAACACGGGGATGCCGGTCCACATCGAGACGATGTCGGCGATCTCCTCTTCGCCGATCGACGGGCGCTCGCCGGACTCGCCCGATTCCCACTCCTGCTCGAGCTCGCGTTTCTTGTTCGTCAGCTTGCGCTCGGTGTCGCGCAGCGCGGCCGCCTTCTCGAACTCCTGCGCCTCGATCGCCGCCTCCTTCTCGCGGCGCGTCGTCTCGACCTCGCCCTCGAGCTCACGGTTGGCCGGCGGCGAGGTCATCGACTTGATCCGCATCCGCGAGGCGGCCTCGTCGATCAGATCGATCGCCTTGTCGGGCAGGAAGCGGTCGGAGATGTAGCGGCTCGCCAGTTCGCCCGCGGCGCGCAGCGCCTCGTCGGTGATCTGCACCTTGTGGTGCTGCTCGTAGCGGTCGCGCAGGCCCTTGAGGATTTCGACCGTCTGGTCGATCGTCGGCTCCTCGACACGGATCTGCTGGAAGCGCCGCTCGAGCGCCGAGTCGCGCTCGAGGTACTTGCGGTACTCCTCGAGCGTCGTCGCGCCGATCGTCTGCAGCTCGCCCCTGGCGAGCGCCGGCTTGAGGATCGACGCCGCGTCGATCGCGCCCTCGGCCGCGCCGGCGCCGACGAGGTTGTGGAGCTCGTCGATGAACAGGATGATGTCGCCGCGCTGCGTGATCTCCTTCATCACCTTCTTCAGACGCTCCTCGAACTCGCCCCGGTACTTCGATCCGGCGACGAGCGCCGCCAGGTCGAGCGTGTAGATCTGCTTGTTGCGCAGCAGCTCGGGCACATCCGAGCTCGTGATCCGCTGCGCGAGGCCCTCGACGACGGCCGTCTTGCCCACGCCCGGCTCGCCGACGAGCACGGGGTTGTTCTTCGTGCGCCGCGAGAGGATCTGCATGATCCGCTCGATCTCCGTCTCGCGCCCGACGCACGGGTCGAGCTTGCCTTCGGCGGCGAGCTTCGTCAGGTTGCGCCCGAACTGGTCGAGCAGCTTCGAGGACTTCTTGCCCTCGCCCGGAGCCGCGCCGGAGCCGGAGCCGCCCGAGCCGCCCGACTGCCCCTGGCGGCGCCCGCCCGGGCCGGACAGCATGCGGATCACCTCGTTGCGGATCTTCTCCGAGTCCGCGTCGAAGTCCAGCAGGATGCGAGCGGCCACGCCCTCGTTCTCGCGCACGAGACCGAGCAGGATGTGCTCGGTGCCGATGTAGTTGTGGCCGAGGCTCAGCGCCTC
>DATHND010000113.1:0-3304 GCA_035486335.1 Solirubrobacteraceae bacterium | reverse complement strand
CTCGAAGCTGTCAGTGCGTGAGAACCTGCGGCTGTTCGCGCGCCTCGAGCGCGTCGCGGACCCTGACGCGGCGGTCGCGCGAATGCTCGAGCAGACCGGGCTCGCCGCCCGCGCCGACGATCGCGTCGAACGTCTCTCCGGCGGCAACCGTCAGCGCGTCAACGTCGCGCTCGCGCTGCTCTCCGGGCCACGCGTGCTCGCGCTCGACGAGCCCTCGTCCGCGCTCGACCCCGGCCAGCGCGCGCGGTTGTGGCGGTTCGTCGGCGCGCTTGCCGCGCGCGGCACGAGCGTGCTGTTCTCGACGCACCACCTCGGCGAGGTGCGGCGGTATGCGAGCCGCGCGATCGTGCTCGCCGACGGCGAGATGCTGTTCGACGGGACGCCCGCCGAGCTCGTCGCGCGCGGCGGGGGTGCGCATGACGATGATCTCGAGGGCGCGTTCCTTGCGTTCATGCGCGAGCGGGGGCATGAGTGAAAGCGCTGCTCGTCAAGGACCTCCTGATCCTGCGACGCTCGCGGCTGCTCGTCGGCGTGCTCGTCGTGTATCCGATCGCGATCGCGCTGCTGATCGGGCTGGCGATCTCGCGCGCGCCGGGCAGGCCGAAGGTCGCGATCGTCAACGAGACGCCGCCCGGGCAGACGGTGCAGGTCGGCAGCGAGCGCGTGCCCGTCGACGCGTATGCGGAACAGGTCTTCTCGCAGGTGCAGCCCGTCCACGTCGCCTCCCGCTCGCAAGCGGTGAGCAAGATCGAATCCGGCGAAGTGCTCGCGGCGGTCGTGATCCCGCCGAACATCGCCGCTCGGCTCGGCTCGGGGCTGAAGCAGGCACAGCTCGAAGTGCTGTACAACGGCAACGCGCTCGAGCAGTCGCTCGTGCACGCGCAGATCGAAGCGGCGCTCGCGCAGGCGAATGTCGGCTTCTCCGAACAGATCCAGCGCGCCGCCTCGCAGGCGATCGGCGCGCTGCTGAGCGGGCGCAACCTCGGCGTGCTCGGCGCTCCCGAGCTCGTCGGCCTCGGCAGGATCGCGCCGGAGCTGCACGCGATCGCCAGGCGCCTGCCGCCCGGCGCCGACCGCGCGACGCTCGAGCAGATCGCGTCGTTCGCGAGCTTCGCCGCGCAGAACCTCGGGCTCGCGAAGAGCGTGCTGTCGACGATCGGCCAGCCGATCCAGGTGCGGACGACGCTGATCTCCGGCCGGCGCACGCCGCTGAACACGTTCGCGGTCGTCGTCGCCGTCAGCGTGTCGCTGATGTTCGTCTGCGTGCTGCTCGCCTCCGGCGGCCTCGCGCTCGAGCGCGAGGAGCACACGCTCGCGCGGCTCGTGCGCGGGCTCACCTCGCGCGGAGTGCTGCTCGCCGAGAAGGCGCTGCTCGCGGCTGGCTGCTCGTTCGCGCTCGCGTTCGCGATGCTCGCCGGGATCGGCGCGTTCGTCGCGCTCGACTGGGCGCGCGTCGGCGAGTGGCTCGTCGCGCTCGCGTTCGCGGCGCTCGCGTTCGCGGCGCTCGGCGTCGCGATCGGCGCGCTCGCGCGCGAGGTGCGCGCCGCGTCGCTGCTCGCGTTCCTGCTGTCGCTGCCGCTCGCGTTCCTCGCGCTCGTCCCGAGCGGCGCCGTCGGACACGGCCTGTTCGACGCGATCTCGGCGATCTCGTTCGTGTTCCCGTTCAAGGCGTCGCTGCAGGCGCTCGACGCGGCCGTCAACGGCGCAGCTCCGTCGCTCGGCTCCTCGCTCGCGCATCTGGCCGTGCTCGCCGCCGTGTTCGGCGCGCTCGCGCGCGTCGGCTTGCGCAGGTTGGACTAACCTGAGTCGGGATGTCCTTTCCGCAGACGCGTATGCGACGGCTGCGCGCGACGGCCTCGCTGCGTGGCCTCGTGCGCGAGACCGAGCTGTCCGCCGAGCGCTTCGTACTGCCGCTCTTCGTCTCCGAGACGGCGACCGCGCGCGAGCCGATCGCGACGATGCCGGGCGTAGAGCGCCTGCCGATCGCGGCGGCCGTCGAGGAGGCGCGCGAGGCGGCCGCGCTCGGGATCGCCGCGGTGATGCTGTTCGGCGTTCCCGCCGAGAAGGACGACCGCGGCTCGGGCGCATGGGACGACGACGGCGTCGTGCAGCTCGCGACGGCCGCGATCAAGCGCGCGCTGCCCGACCTGCTCGTGATCACCGACGTCTGTCTCTGCGAGTACACCGACCACGGCCACTGCGGCGTGCTGCGCGAGGACGGCGCGGTCGACAACGACGCGAGCGTCGAGCTGCTCGCGCGCACGGCCGTCAGCCAGGCGCGCGCCGGCGCCGACGTCGTCGCGCCGTCGGACATGATGGACGGGCGCGTGAGGGAGATTAGGACAGAGCTGGATGGCGAGGGTCTTGCGGACGTGCCGATCCTCGCGTACTCGGCGAAGTTCGCCTCCGCCTTCTACGGTCCGTTTCGCGACGCCGCCGGCTCGACGCCGTCGTTCGGCGATCGCCGCGCCTACCAGCTGGACCCGGCGAACGGCGAGGAGGCCGTGCGCGAGGCGCTGCTCGACGTGCGCGAGGGAGCAGACATGGTGATGGTCAAGCCCGCGCTGTCCTACGGCGACGTGATCGCGGCGGTCAAGCGCGAGACGCGCCTGCCGGTCGCGACGTACAACGTCAGCGGCGAGTACGCGATGGTCAAGGCCGCCGCGTCCGCCGGCTATCTCGACGAGCGCACGACCGTGCTCGAGCTCCTCACGTCGCTGCGCCGCGCCGGCGCCGACACGATCGTCACATACCACGCGAAGGACGCCGCGCGATGGTTGGCGGGAGGCGCATGAGCGCGACGCCGAAGCTGCGCAGCCGCAAGGACGGAGCGGCGATCCCGCTCGATGACCTCGATCGCAAGCTGCTGAACCTGATGCAGGGCTCGTTCGCGATCGCGCCGCGACCGTTCCAGCACGTCGCCTCGCTCGCCGCCGTCAGCGAGCAGGAGGTGATGGGCCGCGTGCAGCGCCTGCTCGACAAGCGCATCATCCGCCAGGTCACGCCGATCTTCGACACGCGCGCGCTCGGGTACAGCTCGATGCTCGTCGCCGCAAAGGTCGACCCCGAGAACCCGCACCGCGCGGCGCGCGTGATCAACGAGCGCCCGGGCGTCTCGCACAACTACCTGCGCAACCACGACTTCAACCTGTGGTTCACGATCGCAACCGAGCCGGACTCGCGTCTGGGGCTGGAGGGCACGCTCGAGGTGCTCGCGCGCGAGGCGGGCGCGGAGTCGGTGAGGATGCTGCCGACGCTGAAGCTGTTCAAGATCCGCATGGACCTCGAGATGGAGGGCGACACG
>DATHND010000112.1:0-25928 GCA_035486335.1 Solirubrobacteraceae bacterium | reverse complement strand
CGACGGCGCCGGCCGGCGCGGGTCTCGTGGCGGCGGCGCGCGAACGGCTGGCGGCGCTTCACCCCAGCTTCGTCCGCCTGCTCGTCGACTGGGCCGCGCTGCAGCCTGATCCGCGAGTCCCGCCTGCGCTCGAAGCGCCGGTCGACGGCTGCGCGCGCGAAACCGGTCCGTGCGCGGGCTACCGCGGGATCGCGGGCGAGCTGACGGCGATCGCCGCGCAGCAGCGCGCGGCGCGCGCGGAAGGCCGGACGGCCTACCAGGTCGTGCTCGACGTGTTCGGCACGCCCGCCTGGGCGGCGCGCGCGCCGGGCGGCTGTGAACCGCCGGGCGGTGCGCGGCCGTTCTCTCGCCCGATCACCGATGCCGGCCTCTCCGGCTATCGCGCGCTGATCCGCTCGCTGCTCGCGCTCGCCGCGCGCGACGGCGTCGAGCTGAGATGGTGGAGCCCGTGGAACGAGCCGAACAACCCGCGGTTCCTCAGCCCGCAACGGGCGTCGTGCGCGAGCGGCTCGCCGTCGCTCGCGATCGCGGTGTATTCACAGCTTGCGCAGGCGATGGCCGGCGCGCTCGCCACCGACGGCGCCGGGCCGCATCGCCTGCTGCTCGGCGAGCTCGCCTCCTACACGACGAGCTCGCCCCACGGCACGAGCGTCGCCGAGTTCGTCGGCGAGCTGCCGGCGAGCGTGATCTGCCTCAGCGAGGACTGGGCGATCCACGCGTACGCGAGCTATCGGCCGGCGTCGTCGAAGGGCGATCCCGTCACTACGCTCGAGTCCGCGCTCGACGCGCGCGGCGCGTGCGGTCGCGACGCGCGCGTGTGGATCACCGAGGCCGGAGCGGGAGCTCCGCGTCCGGGGCGCCGACGGCCCTCGAGCGCGGCGGCCGAACGCGAAGGTTGCCTCGCGCTCGGCGCGCAGCTCGCGCGTTGGGCGGCCGACCCGCGCGTTGAAGCGATCCTCCAGTACTCGTTCCGCGAGGACCCGGCGTTCCCGGTTGGCCTGCTGAGCGCCGACCTCGCGCACGTCTATCCGACATATCGTCTGTGGCTCGCCTACACACAGGCGCGCGCGCTCGGCGAGCCGCCTCGATCGCCCGACGAACCCTGCGCGTAAGCTGCGCGCGTGGCGATCCTTCCGCAGTCGCTGCGCAGCCTGACGCCGGCGGCGCTGCGCGATGACGTGCGCGTGCGCGCGCTGGCGCTCGCGCTCGGGCTGATCCCGCCGCGGACGATGCACTCGCGGGAGGACGTGGACGTGCTGCTCGACGCCGCGCGCGAGGCGCGCAGCGTCGTCGAGATCGGCGTCTACGAGGGCGCGTCGGCGGTTGCGCTCGCTCGTGCGCTCGGACCGGACGCGGCGCTGCACCTGATCGACCCGTTCGGCCACCATCCGGACGCGCTGCCCGGCGGTTGGGGCGCGAGCGAGCGCGCGACGCGGCGCCTGCTCGCGCGCACGACGCGCGCCCTCGGTGCTCGCGCTCCACGGATCGTCTGGCATGTCGCGCTCTCGCACGAAGTCGCCGCGGGCTGGACCACGCCGGTCGACCTCGTGTTCATCGACGGCGATCACTCGGAGGCCGGCTGCAAGCGCGACTGGCTGTGCTGGCATCCGCTCGTCTCACCCGGCGGGCATGTCGTCTTCCACGACGCGCGCGCCGATCGCAGCGGCGGACGTGGGCTGCCGGGCCCGACGGCGGTCGTCGCGAGCCACCTGCGCGGCGATCGATCGCCGGGGTGGAGGATCATCGCCGAGGCGGACCGGACGGTCGCCGCGCAGCGGCTCCAGTAGGTCCGTAGAGCCCCGCCGGTCTTGCGGTTGACCCCGGAAAACGTGGTCAAGCCGCCTAAACACTTGACGTTACGTCAAGCCCTGTGGTACCGTCGCGGCGACATGATGTCAAGTACCGCGACGGGTGCGGGCTTGTGCTCGCGCAAGGACTGAATGTCCCAGAGGAGGGCCGGTGGACGTGCAACGACGCTTGACTCAGAGTCGGAAGCACGCGGCGGATCGACCGGTTTGGAGACCGGACGAGGGTGTCATGCGCAGCCGGCATGGAGGCTGGCGATCGCGATGGCAAGGATCTGCATGATCTGAGCACGCTGGACTCGGTCGCGGCGAGGGCGACCTCGCCAAATCCGGGATTGCAGGGCCGCTGGCTTGGGTACAGCACAGAAGCGGACTGGCGCTGCGGGGCGATTCGTCCTGGACGGGGAGTTCGAGCGCCGGCTAACTGGATAAGAGGGAAGAAAAGGAGCACTAGATGCGACGGATCAGAATTGCGGGGCTGTGCCTCGTGGTGGTGTGCGCCATCAGCGCGCTCGCCGCGTCGACGGCATCGGCGACGGCGCCCGAATACGGGCAGTGCCTGAAAAAAGCCGTAAAAAGCCTTCCTGGGTACTCAGACTCGAAATGCACAAAAGAAGCGACCGAAGCCAAAAAAGGCACCTACGAATGGGTTCCCGGCGCCAAATCGGGCGAAAACAAATTCACGACTAAAGGCGGCGCGGCGACGCTGCTGACCACCAAAGGCGAAACGGTCACGTGCACGAGCGAGGCGAGCACCGGCGAATACCTCGTTGGCGGCAACAACAAAGAAGAGACGACCAAAGTCAGCTTCGCCGGCTGTAAATCGAACGGCTTGACCTGCACGACGGCGGGCAAGGGGGCGGGCGAACTCGAAACGAACGAACTGATCGGCGTCATCGGCTACGAAAAAGAACCCGTCGGCATTACCGCGCGGAAAACGGCGCTCCTGTTGCACCCGGGTCCGACCGCTCCGGAATCCCACTTCATCAACTTCAAATGCACGTCGGCATTGACGATTGAAGTGAGGGGCAAGGGTGGTAGCGAAGACGCCGGGATTCTCGTTCCGATCAAAAACGACGTCATGGCGTCTAAAGAAATCCTGAAATACAAAAACACCAAAGGCGTCCAGAAACCGGTCAAATGGATCCCGCCGCTGGGAGGTTTCCCGGCGGAAACGTACCTGGAAAGCAATTTCCAGGGTGCAGGGTTCGGACAGTCGGGCCAGTCAGTCGAAAGCACCGTCGAAAACGTCGGTGGCGTGAAGTACGAGCTCAACGGCTTCGTCTAAGCCGACGTTGAAGCCACCGGCTCGGCCCGTCCGCGCGGGCCGATGCCGGAGCGGCGTCGATTAGAGCTCAACGAGAGTGCGCCCCGAGCTTGCGGTCGGGGCGCACTTCGTGTTCAAAGTTGGATCGAGCATTTGTGCACTCGGCGTCCGCTTGTCTCTCGAACGGTTGACGTCAGTGCCACACGGTGGCTGCTTGACGCTAAGCAGGGGAGCCCCTAGACTGCGTGGCGGCAGGGAGGATGAGGGACGAGGGAGAGGGTTGGCGGTGCGGCATGATAGATCAGACGGCGGTGTTCCCGCGGCGGCTGCGTCGACTAGGGTCCGCTCGGTAGCTCGTCGGGTCACGTGGCTGTCGTGCGCGCTCTCGTGCGCCGCCCTGCTGTGGACGGCTTCGGCCTCCGCCTTCGTTCACCGTGGTCACGTGTTCAGCTCGACGTTTGAAGGAGCCGGCGCCGAAGCATTCACCAACGCGACGGGAGTGGCCGTCAGCGAAGCTACCGGCGAGGTCTATGTCGTCGACCCCGGCCACGAACGTGTCGAGCGATTCAAGCAGAACGGCACGGGCGGCTACGCGTTCGTGTCCGAATTCACGGTGCCGGGTCCAGCGGCGATCGCAATCGACAACGACGCCGCCTCACCGTCCTACGGCGATATCTACGTGTCCGGCGTCAGCAAAAAAGGCGAACAAGAAGTCAACTACGTCTACAAGTTCCGACTCGCCGGTGGCACGGTCGAAAAAATCTATAAACAGCACATCTTCAAAGCCAAAGAAAAGGTCGAAGGCGAAGCTGAAGAAAAAGAAACGCTGGAAGAAACGGTCGAACTGGAAGCGATCAACGGTCTCGCTGTGGATGCGAGCGGCAAGCTCTGGGTCGACTGGGGCGAAGCGGGCGAGGTGGCCGGTTTCAGCAATGGCGTGATCACCAAAGGCGTCGCCAGCGACAAGAACAATCGCCTGATCGTCTCGACGATCAAAGAAGCCAAAGAAGGACCCAACGGCGAAAATTTTACGTGTCGTGCGGTGCCGGGCTTCGCGGTTGCGCCCAACGACGAAGCCTTCTACGTCGCTCATGAACGCGAAAGCGGCGCCGGAGAATGCCCAGAAGAAGCGACGCCGCCGAACCAGCTTGCGAACGTGCTGGTCGCCAAGATCAACGCATCCGACGTGGGCGTCGCGAGCGGCGTCGACAACGAAGACACGACCGGGGTGGCCGTCGATCGCTCCAATGGCGACGCCTATGTCGACAACGCGACGAGCGTCGCCGCATACACCTCCGCCGGATCGTTCATCCAGCGCTTTGGCTCGGGCCAACTGAGCGGAGGCGGCGCGTTGGCGACCGACGCTACCGCGCAGCGGGTGTTCGTCGCGGAGGGCTCCAAGGTCGCCGTGTTCGTTCCCGAAGAACCCGGCGCCGCGCCGAGCGTCGAAGGCGTGCAGGCGCAGGATCTCACCCCGACCTCAACGCGGCTGACCGCCGAGATCGATCCGCACGGCTCCGACACCCACTACTTCTTCCAGTACGGCACGGCCGACTGCCAGGCGACGCCCGCGTCGTGCGCTGACGTGCCCGCCGCTCCCGGCGCGGACATCGGGTCGGGCTTCGGCGATCAGCCGGCCGAAGCGACGCTCGAAGGCTTGCGGCCAGACACGGTCTACCACTACCGCGTCATCGCGCAGAACGAACACGGGACGAGCGAAAGCGCGCAGGCCACGAGCACGTTCTTCACGACGCTGCCGAGCTCGGAAGGGTTGCTGGCCGACAATCGCGAGTGGGAGATGGTCTCGCCGTCGGTGAAGGGAGGGCCGCTTCAGCCGATGAGCCTCGAAGGCGCCTCGATCCAGTCATCCGCGGACGGGAACGCGATCACCTATGGAGCGGAAGGCTCGGGACCGGTCGGCGAACCCCAGGGCAACCGCAGCGTCGCGGTGACGCAGTTTCTCTCGACGCGTGGCTCGAGCGAATGGTCCACGCAGGACATCGTCACGCCGCACAACAAGGGCGAAGGCCTCACGCCAGGATTCACGGAGGAGTACCGCGTGTTCTCCTCCGACCTCTCGCTCGGGCTCGTCGAGCCCGAAGGCAAAAAGGGCGAACCGCTCGAAAACCCGGCCCTTGCGCCGCCGGCGCAGGAAGAAGAAAAGCAGGAAAAGACGATCTACGTGCGCGCCGATCCGCCGGTTACGCCGGGCGCAGCGGAGCAGGCGGTCTACGAAGAAGCGGCCGCGAACAGCGGATATCTCGCGCCCGGTTACACGACGCTGGTGACTCAGTTGAACCACACGAACCATGAACCGTTCGGCGGCGGTCTCGAATTCCTCGACGCCACTTCAGATCTGAACCATGTCGTTTTCACATCCGAAACGCCGCTGACGACCGGTGGCGGCGAAGGCGGCCTGTATGAGTGGAGCGCCAACAGCCCGCAGCACGCACTCGCCCTTGTCAGCGTCCTTCCGAAGGCGGCTCCTTCCGAACCGGAAACGCCGGCGACGTCGCCCAGTCTCGGCAGCTATCCGAACACGGACGGCAACCCGACGCTCTCCAGGAACGCGATCTCGAGTGACGGGTCACGGATCGACTTCACCAGCGCCTTCGTCCGAACGGAAGCCGGACACGAAGAAGCCAACGAACGTGCCTATCTGTTCATGCGTGAACCGGCGAAGTCCGAATCCGTCCAGATCAACAAGGTCGAACCTGGAGTGAGCGAACCGGGCGAAGCCGAACGCGCCAACGAAGAAATCGACCAGGTCCGCTTCCAGACCGCGAGCACCGACGGGTCGAAGGTGTTCTTCACCGACACGGAGCCGTTGACGCACGACTCTGCGCTGCATCCCACCGAAGAAACGCACCCAGCCGATCTGTACGAATGGAACGTTGAAACGCGGAAACCGACGGACATGACCGTCGATCAGAACGTCGGAGAACGGGCTGACGTGCTCGGGGTGATCCCCGGAGCAAGCGAAGACGGCTCGTATGTCTACTTCGTCGCCAACGGGGTCCTTGCGCCGGGAGCGAGCCGGGGGGACTGCGCCGAGTCGCCGCAGCTCGCAGCGCAATCGGGAGCCGCGTGCAACCTGTATGTCTCGACTCCCAGCACGAGCCACCCGGGCACCCGCGAAACGCGCTTGATCGCGAGACTGTCCGAACAGGATGCGGCCGACTGGGGCCTGCCCAGGGAAACCCGCGTCGTCGGCGATGGCGGCAACACCACGTATCTCACCTCGCGGGTGTCGCCCGGTGGCGGCGAATGGCTGGCGTTCATGTCGGACCAGCGCCTGACCGGATACGACAACGAAGACGCCGTCAGCAAAGCGCCCGACGAGGAGGTCTATCTCTACAACGCGAAGCTCGGCAGCCTCGTATGCGCTTCATGCAATCCCAGCGGCGAACGGCCACACGGCGTGTTCGACACCGAAAAAGCGGGCGAAGGGCTCGGGCTGCTCGTCGATCGACCCGAAGTCTGGAGGGAACGCTGGATCGCGGGCTCGATTCCCGGTTGGACGTCGCTCGCGAAATGGCGCGCCACCTACCAATCTCGCTACCTCAGCTCGAGCGGTCGGCTGTTCTTCGACAGCGCCGACACGCTCGTGCCCCAGGATCAGAACCACAAGGAGGACGTCTACGAGTACGAGCCGGGCGGCGTCGGCAACTGCGCCAGCGCCGGCGGCTGCGTCTCGCTGATCTCCTCCGGCGCGAAGACCGACGAACACGAATCGGCGTTCCTCGACGCCAGCGCGAGCGGTAACGACGTGTTCTTCCTGACGTCCGAAAAACTCGTCGCCGGGGACACCGACACGGCCTTCGACGTATACGACGCGCGGATCTGCGGGACGAGCGAAAGCTCCCCGTGTCTGCCCGTGAAGCCGCCGCCCCCGCCCACGTGCAGCGGCGAACAGTGCCGACCGCCGACCTCGCCGCAGCCGTCGTTTGCGGGATCGGCCACCGCAACATTCTCAGGACCGGGGAACGTTCCTGCGACAGGCGTGCTAAACGACAAGACCAACGTCGCGCCGAAACCGAAAGTGGTGACGCGTGCGCAGAAGCTCAGCAAAGCGCTGAAGTCCTGCCGCGGCAGGTTCAAGCACAGCAAGAAGCAGCGCCAGGCCTGTGAAAAGCAGGCGCGCAAGAAATACGGGCAGGCGAAGAAGGCCGGGCATCGCGCGAGCTCGCATGCGGCGCGCTCCTCGACGGGTGGTAGGCGCTAGCGATGCGTGCGGCGATCGGCCATCTGCGCAGGTGCGCGATCGCTGTCGTCGTCGCGATCGCGCTTGCGCTCGTAGGCGCGGCATCCGCGTCGGCGTCATCGCACTGGCGGATCTCCGCGCGGCCAGCGCCAACGAATCTGCCGCTCGAAGGCAACGGCTTCGTCGACGTGCTCGTCACCGAGACCGGCGAGGCGGAACTGAGCGCGACGAACACGCCGGTCACGATCAAGGACACGCTGCCGTCGGGCATCACCGCGACATCGGTGCTCGCGCGCTGGCAGGGCAACCTCAACGGCGAATTCGTCAAAGACTGGAAATGCAGCGGTGTTGGCACTAGCGAAGTGACGTGCAGCTACAACCCGTCGGGGAACGCGGAAAACGAACGGTTCCCGATCACGCAGTACGAAGACCTCGAGCTGCAAATCCACGTCGCCGTGAAAGCGCCGGCCGGCGCCTATAGGAACACCGTCGGCGTCGATGGCGCGCGCGAACTCGTCGGAGAACCGGGCAAACAGGTCGAAGGGGGCGTCGTTCCGAGCCAGGAATCCTTCCAGACCTTCGAGGTCGATGGCCAGCCGACGATCTTCGGGGTGGAAGCAGGCGGTTACTCGATCGAACCCGAAAACGAAAACGGGATGCCCGACAGGCGGGCCGGCGCGCATCCGTTCCAGCTGACGACGACGTTCGACCTGAACCAGACGCTCGAACCCGTAAAGCTCAACGGAGCTCAGCTGCTTCCCGCCGCTCCCGGCTTGGCCAAGAACCTTCACTTCAACCTGCCGCCGGGATTGCTCGGCAACGTGACCAAGGTGCCCACCTGTGCACCGTCCGAATTCGGCTCGAACGGCAAAGAAGCCAACGTCAACCAATGCGAGGAAGCGACGGCGATCGGGGTCGCACGGGTCACGCTCGATGAACCGAAACTGCTCGGCCTTACGACGTTCACCGTGCCGGTCTTCAACCTCGAACCGCTGCAGGGCGAGCCGGCGCGCTTCGGCTTCATCGCCGACCACGTCCCGGTCTACCTCGAGACGCACGTTCGCAGTGGCGACGGCTCCGATACGGCCGGCGGCGGCGACTTCGGCGTCGAAGTCAGCGTCGACTACACGACCGAGCTCGCGCAGGTGCTGGGCACCGAAGTGACCCTGTGGGGTGCGCCCGGCGACGAAAGCCACGATCGCGCGCGGGGTTGGGCGTGCGTCGAACAGGGTCGGTTGGTCAACAAAAGCGAACCCTGCGGCTCGCCGGAAAGCCGAGTGAGCGGCGCCTTCCTGACGATGCCCACCTCGTGCGCCACCCCGGTTGGGACAGCCGCCGCCGGCGAATCGTGGCCGGTGAAGAAGCCCGAAGAACCTGGGCTCGGGGCGACCTCGACGCTCGACGCCGACTTCACGTTCCCCGCCGCCTTCGAAAACTGCGCCGCGCTGCCGTTTGGGCCATCGATCAAGCTCGCGCCGACGGCCTCTTCGGCGGCCACCCCGACCGGCCTGGAAGTCGACGTACACGTGCCCCAGGCGAGCACGCTCGAACGCGAAGGCTTGGGCGAGTCGGCGGTCAAGGCGACGACCGTCACGCTGCCCGAAGGCGTGCAGCTGAGTCCCTCGGCCGCCGACGGGCTCGAAGCGTGCAGCGAGGAACAGATCGGGTATCAGCCGCTCGGCCGGCCAAACGAATACCCGATCGATCCGTACTCGCCGTCGTCGGAAACCCGGGAACCGCTCAGGTTCTCGCCGACCGTCACGTCACCCACAGGCGAACAGGTCCTCACGAACTGCCCGCCCGCCTCGAAGGTTGGCTCGGTCAGGATCAAAACGCCGCTGCTCAAGGATGAACTTGACGGCTCGGTGTACTTGGCGACGCCGTACGCCAATCCGGTCAACAACTCGCTCGTCGCGCTGTACATAGCCGCCGAAGACCCGAACGAGGGCGTGCGCGTCAAGGTCGCCGGCGAGGTCAAACTCAACCCGTCGACGGGGCAGATCACCTCGACGTTCGTGAACACGCCGCAGGTCCCGTTCGAAGACTTCGTCGTCGACTTCGACAGCGGCCCGCGCGCGTCGGTCTCGACGCCCGCGAGCTGCGGCGGCTTCACGACCGCAGCGTCGTTCACACCCTGGTCTACCGGCGTGCCCCAGCAATCCAGCTCGCAACCGGGCGAATTCCAAATCACGTCCGGTCCAGGAGGCGGCGCCTGTCCGAACCCGCAGCCGTTCGGCCCGGCGTTCACCGCCGGGAGCGGCAACGCGCAGGCGGGTGCGTTTACGCCGTTCAGCGTGACGATCACCCGACCCGACGGCCAGCAGGCGCTGAAGAGCGTCTCGGTGACGCTGCCGCCGGGCGCGGCGGCGATCCTCAAGAACGTCGAACAGTGCCCCGAGCCGCAGGCGTCGCTCGGAACGTGCGGATCGGGCAGCCTGATCGGCCACGCGAACGCGACCGTCGGCTACGGCTCAGACCCGTTCACGACTCCCGTCGGCAGCGTCTACCTGACCGGCCCGTACGGCGGCGCTCCGTTCGGCCTGTCGATCGTCACGCCGGCGATCGCCGGCCCGTTCAATCTCGGCAACGTCGTCGTGCGCTCGGCGATCAGCGTCAACCGGACGACGGCCGCCGTCACGATCACGAGCGTCCTGCCGACGATCGTGCAGGGAGTGGGGATGCCGAGCTCCGGCATTCCGCTGCAGTTGCACAGCATCAACGTGGTCGTCGACCGGCCGAACTTCGAGTTCAACCCGACCAACTGCTCGCCGATGACGATCACCGGCACGCTCGCCGGCGACGGCGGCGCGAGCGTGCCCGTCTCCGCGCCCTTCCAGGTCGGCAACTGCTCGGCGCTGCCGTTCCATCCGAAGTTGGAAGCGTCGACGCGGGGCAACGCGAGCAAACCCAACGGCGCGAGCCTGACGGTCACGATCTCCGCGACCGCCGGCGAAGCGAACATCGGGAAAACCAAGCTCGTGCTGCCGATCGCGCTGCCCTCGCGCTTGACGACGATCCAGAAAGCCTGCCCCGACTCGACGTTCGAGGTCAACCCGGCCGCTTGCGACGAAGGCTCGAACATCGGCAGCGCGACCGTCCACACGCCGGTCCTGAAAAGCCCGCTGAGCGGACCCGCCTACCTCGTCTCACACGGCAGCGCGGCATTCCCCGACGTCGAGTTCGTGCTCCAGGGCGAAGGGATCGAGCTGATCCTCGATGGGCAGACGGACATCAAAAAAGGGATCACCACCTCGACGTTCAACGCGGTGCCCGACGCCCCGATCGAAAAGTTCGAAACGACGCTGCCCGAGGGCCCGCACTCGGCGCTGACCTCGAACGTGCCGCCGAGCAAGAACTTCAGCCTATGCGGCGCCAAGCTCCTGATGCCGACGACGATCACCGGTCAGAGCGGCGTCGTGATCCAGCAGCAAACCAACATCAAAGTCTTGGGCTGCGGCGCGGTGAAGGGCGTCAAGTACACCCGCGCGCAGCTGCTCAAAAAAGCGCTGGCACAATGTCGCAAGCGCTTCAAGCACAGCAAGCAGAAGCGCGTGACCTGCGAACGGCAGGCCCGCAAGAAGTACGGGCCGGTGCACAAGAAGTCGACGAAGAGGCGCTAGGGGGTTGACGTTTTAGAGCCTGTGCGAGCGGGTAGCAAGAACCAACTGGTTGGCGGCGGTTCGGAGAACGCATGGGGAAGCCGCCGGTCGTGCTCTCGGAGAAGGGACACAGATGAAACGGATCGTGATTGCCGCCGGATGCGCGCTCGCCTGTTGCGCATCGGCGGGTATCGGCGCGGCGACCGCCGCGGCCGAATTGCCGGAACTCGGCAGATGCATCGAAGTCGCGACGAAAACGGGCAAATACGGTGGCTCGCATTGCGTCAGCCCGTCGAAAACCGGCAAAGGACGGTACGAATGGCTCCCTGGCCCGGGAGCAAGGAAGAAATTCACGGCAAACGTCGAATCGCCGGTGCTGCAGGGAGCGGGCGCGAGCAAACTGAACGTCAAGTGTGAATTCGGCGAAGTCGAAGGCGAATACACGAGCGAAAAGGCGGCGAGCATCACGAAGCTGCTGCTGCTCAACTGTCGCACGCCGCTAAAACCGGGCGAAGCCGTGATCAAAACTTGGTGCCAGAACGTCGGGGCCTTCCGTGGCGAAGTCACCGCCCAGGAACTGACGGGCGAACTTGGGTACATCGAACGCTCGCTGAGAACGCTCGTCGGCCTCGACGTCAAGGCGAAAACCGGCAAAGCGCTTGCGATCTTCGAATGCGGCGGCGCGCTCGAAGTCGGCGAACACGGCACCGGCACGGGAACGCTCGTCGAAGTCGAAGGGTCGGTGATTGGCCGCGTCAAGAAAATCGACTCGATGGCCGAAGAAAACCTGGTTACGTTCACGGTCAAGAACGGCGCGCAGGTACCCGAACAACTCGAAGGCGGCGCGAAGGACACGCTGATCACGAACGTCGGCGTCACGAAAACCGCCGAACCCTCGACGTTCAGCGGTTTCGCCGAAGTGACCAACCAGGAACCGCTGGAGATCAAAGCGAAATAGCGCCGAGCGCACGAGCTGGCTCAGTCGCTGACGCCGCGCCGAGGAGAGGGGGCGCGGCCGGGCGCGACACGATGACGCATCGAGACGACGGGGCGCCTTCGGGCGCCCCGTCGCTCACCCCGGCTCGTTCTGCAGCGAGCGCCACAGATAGCGGCAGGCGAGCGTGCGGTGCGGGCGCCACGGTTCGCCGATCCGCTCGACCTCGGCCACGGATGGCAGCCGCTCGAGGCCGTACGCGCGCTCGATCGCGCGGCGGATGCCGAGGTCGCCGACCGCGAGGACGTCGGGGCGTTCGAGCTGGAACATCAAGAACATGTGCGACGTCCACTCGCCGAGCCCCTTGACCGCGACGAGCTCGGCGATCACCTCTTCGTCGCCCAGCTCGTCGAGCCGCTGCAGCTCGAGCTCGCCCGAGAGGACGTGCTCGGCGAGCGAGCGCAGGAAGCCGACCTTCGCTCGCGAGAGCCCGACCGCCGTGCGCAGCTCTTCGGGCTCCTCGCCGAGGAGCTCTCGCGGCGTCGGCGCGCGGCCGCCGAAGCGCTCGGTCAGCCTGCCGTAGATCGCACGCGCCGCGAGCACCGAGAGCTGCTGTCCGACAATCGCGCGCACGAGCGCGCCGTAGTGGTCGTCGCGGTCGGGCCGTCCGGCGCGCGAGCTCGGCAGCTTGCCGACGCGATCGATCAGCTTCGCGAGCACGGGATCGCTCGCGCGCAGGCGCTCCGTCGCCTTCGCCGCAGACACCCTGCGACGCGGCGCCGGCTTGGGCGTCCCGCCTTTGCTCGTCGCCGCTGTCGCCGCGATGCTCTTGCGCGCCGGCATCAGCTGCGGCCTACAGACCGGCGGCGAGCGCGACCGGCTCGCCGTCGAGCGCGTTCAGCGCCCGCTCGAGCGACATCGCCAAGCAGGTGAAGCTCGGCGTGTCGCGTACCGTGAAGCGCGAGGCCTCGGTCGTGCGCAGTCGCTGCACGAGGTCGAGGAACGTGCCGACGTCATCGGTGTCGAACGCGACGACGAACTCCTGATCGTCGAGCCCGAACGAGTACGTCGTGTGGTTGTCGACGCCCGGATATTCGCGCCCGACCGCGATGTGACCTTGCATGATTCGCCAGCGCTCTTGCGCTCCCAGCGCGTACCACTCGCGCGACTTCACGAACGGGTAGACGAACACGTACTTACCGCGGAAGCCGCGCGGCACGGTGCGCTCGTCTTCGGAGTACTCCGAGCTCTTGCGCATGCCGAGGAACGAGTGCGGGATCTGCGCCCACTTCATCAGGCCGCTCTGCGCGAGCACGACATGGAACTCGTGGATCCGGTCGAGGTTCTCGGCCTCGGCCAGCAGCATCAGCTCGGCGTCGCCGCGCGTGCCGATCAGCGAGAAGCTCTGCAGCAGGTGCCCGTCGGCGAAGTCCTCGCAGGCGGCGAGGAACTCGCGCTTGTCCTGCTCGCGCTGCTCGGGCTGCAGGCGCCGCCACGCCGGGTCGAGCTCGAGGAACGTGTACTTGACGAAGTGGCGCTGGCTCACCGTGAGGATTATCGCAGCCCGCGTGCGGCCGACCATGCGCGGCGCGACGGCGCCGGCGGATAGAGTGCAGGCGTGCGGATCGCGCTGCTGTCGCCGTACTCGTGGACGTATCCCGGCGGGGTCACCCGCCACATCGAGGCGCTCGCCCGCGAGCTGACCGACGTGGGCCACGACGCGCGCATCCTCGCGCCGTTCGACCCCGACGACGCGACCTCGCGCCGCCTGCACCGCGGCGCGCGCCCCCAGCGGCATCCGACGCCCGAGCGCTTCGTCTCGCTCGGGCGCACCGTCGGCATCCCGGCGAACGGCGCCGTCTCGAACATGGCGCTGACGCCGAGCTCGATCCGCGCGCTGCGCGGCGAGCTGCGCGACGGCGGTTACGACGTCGCGCACATCCACGAGCCGGTCGTGCCGCTGCTCGGCTGGGACGCGCTGCTGTCGGCCGGCGAGCTGCCGCTCGTCGGCACCTTCCACACCTACTCGGAGAACGCGCTGACGAACGGCGTCGCCGCGGTCCCGCTCGGCGGCCGCCGGCGGATGAACCGCCTGCACGCGCGCATCGCCGTCTCCGAGGCTGCCGCGTGGACGGCGCGCCGCTTCTACGGCGGCCGCTACCGGATCGTCCCGAACGGCGTGCACGTTCCCAGCGAGCAGCGGTTGGCGCTGGCCGCCGAGGACGCCGCGGCGAACGCTGCGCCGACGGCCCGCGATCGCGCCGGCGATTTCGCGGGCGCGCGCGAGCCGCTGCGGATCGTGTTCATCGGCCAGGCGGTCGCGCGCAAGGGACTTCCGGTGCTGCTGCGCGCGTTCGAGGCGCTGCGCGAGCAGGTCCCGGCAACGCTCACGCTCGTCGGCGCCTCCGAGGCGGAGATCGCGCACATGCTGCTCGACGGCAGCGGCGTGCGTGCGCTCGGCAAGGTCTCCGACGAGCGCAAGCTCGCCGAGCTGGCGCGCGCGGATGTGCTGTGCGCGCCGTCGCTGCACGGCGAGAGCTTCGGCATGATCCTGACCGAGGCGTTCGCCGCGGCGACGCCGGTGCTCGCGTCGGACATCCCCGGCTACCGCGACGTCGTGCGCGACGGCGTCGACGGGCAGCTCGTTCCGGCCGGCGACCCGCTAGCGCTCGCCGAGGCGCTGCGCGGTCTCGCGTTCGACATACGCCGGCGCGAGCGCATGGCGCGCGCCGCGCGCGAGCGCGCCGAGCGCTTCGCCTGGCCGCACGTCGCGGCCGAAGTGCTCGACACCTACGAGCAGGCCATCGCGATCGCCCACCCCGCGCGGCGCCGCAACCAAGGGACGCTCGCGCGCGCCGCGCTGCGCCACGGCTTCGCGCCCGCCGACCTGCAGCCGCGCGTGCCCGCGCAGCGGCTGCCGTCGCTCGCGCCGGCGCCGGCGCCGCTCGTCGGACGCGAGCGCCGCGCCCGTCTGCTGCGCCGTGGCGGTCTGGCCGTCACGACGCTCGCCGGCGCCGCGCTCGCGGCGATCGCGCTCGAGCGCGTCGGCGTGACGCGCGTGCTCGCCTCGCTGCTCGCTTCAAAGCCCGGCCTGATCCTCGCCGGTCTCGCGCTGATGTGCGGCGCGATGTTCACGCGCGCGATCTCCTGGCACGCGATCCTCGCCGCGGCGCCGACCTGGCGCCGCGCGAAACGACGCGACGCGATGCAGGGCACGTTCATCGGCGTGCTGATGTCGGCGACGCTGCCGGCGCGCCTCGGCGAGCCCTCGCGTGCGCTGATCGTCGCCCGTCGGATCGGTCGCGCGCGCGAGACGCTGCCGATCGTGCTCGGCACGATCGTCTCGCAGGCGGTTCTCAACCTGCTTGCGCTCGCAATCCTCGCCGGCGTGACACTTTCGAGCGTCAGCGTGTTCGACCGCCGCGACCGCGCGTTGCTGCTCGTCGCGCTCGCGCCGCTCGTCGCGCTCGTGCTGATCCGGCTCGTACCGACGCTCGCGCCGGCGGGACGCGACTCGCGCGCGCACGGCGTCGCGATGCTGCGCTCCGGCGTCCGCCTCGCGTTCGCGCGCCTGCGCGACGGGCTGCGGCTGTTCGCCCGCCCGCGCCAGGCGACGATCGCGACGCTCGCGCAGCTGCTCGCGTGGACGCTGCAATGGCTCTCGTGCTGGCTGCTGCTCGTCGCGCTCGGGCTCGACGCTCACGCCGGCGCAGCGGCGGCCGGCGTGCTGTTCGCGGTCAACGTCACCGCGGTGATGCCCGCGACGCCCGCGAACGTCGGCGTCTTCCAGGCGGCCTGCGTCGTCGTGCTCGCCGGCGCCTACCACGCCTCGACCCCCGACGCGATCGCCTACGGGATCGTCCTGCAAGCGGTCGAGCTCGCGACCGCGGCGCTGATGGGCCTGCCGGCGCTGCTCAACGAGGGGCTCTCCTGGCGCGAGGTGCGCCTGCGCACGGCGCACGCCGCGCCGGTCACGCTCGGGCCGCTGCCGCACGGCGCCGCCGCGCTCTCGCGCGCCGACGGCTGAGCGCCGAGCGCAGATGCCCGACGCCTGGGTCTACATCCTGCGCTGCCGCGACGGCTCGCTCTACACCGGCTGGAGCAGCGACGTGGCGCGCCGGCTCGCGCGTCACCGCGCCGGCAAGGCGAGCCGCTACACCGCGAGCCGGCTGCCGGTCGAGCTCGTCTACGAGGCGCCGATGGACGACCGTGCGGCGGCGATGCGCGAGGAGGCGCGAATCAAGGCGCTGGACCGATGCGCGAAGCTCGCGCTGATCGCCGCGTGCGAGCGTTGAGCGCGGCGCCGATCGGCGCTCGATCGACAGGTCGCCCGCGACGCTCAGAGCGCTACCGATCGGCCTCGATCGTAAGCCGCCGGCGACTTGCTCACGCGGTTGAGTCATGATGGGGGGCATGACTGGGGGATCTTCAGCGAGCCGGCCCGGGTCGCGCAGCGTGAAAATCGGCACCGACGAGCGCACCGGCTGGTCATCGGACCGCCCGCGCCGCGATGGCGCTCCCGAGCGCCCGCCAAACCTTTCTGTGCACTGCAGCGTGCTGAAGCCTGTCGATCGCCTGCGCTACTCGCCCGGCAGCCTGCTCGTCGTCGTCTCCGCATCGGCGGGCGAGCGCGACGCGTTCGCGCAGCGCCTGATCGAGGACCGCGCGAGCCTGCTCTCGCTCGGCAAGGTCCGCGCGCTGCTGGGCGGCAAGGTCGCGGCCGAGGAGATCGACGAGCGCGCCGAGCAGCTGCTGCGCGCGGCCGTCAGCAAGCGGCTGCAGAACAGGGACACGGTCGTGCTCGTCGCCGAGCGGCTGTCCGCCGAGGAGCGCGAGCCGTTCGTGCGGATCGCCGCGGCCCTGCGACGCCCGCGCCACCTGATCCTGCTGGAGACCTCGCGCGATCAGGTCTCCGAGGAGGATCTGCCGACGCTCAACGCGCTGCGCCGCGCGCTTGACGCGGGCGAGCTCGGCGAGGAAGGCTTCCAGACGGCGCTGCGGCTCGGCGGCGGCTCCGCGGCGGAGGTCAAGCGGATCATGTTCCGCCCCCCTCCCCGCGAAGATGACTAAGTAAGGGCCGGCTCGTCCTCGGCTTCGACGGCGCCCTCGGGCGGGTCGTCGTCGTCGAGGTCGGCGAACAGCGACGGGTCGCGCGCGGAGCCGCGGATCAGGTCGTCGGGCGAGCCGTCTCCCAGCAGGCGGCCCTGGCGTGTGCCGAAGTAGATCGCCTGCGGGTGGTGCGCGATCAGCGCGAGCGTCGACTGCTCGGGGTTCGGCGCGTAGCCGTCGGTGATCGTCATCCCGATCTGCGAGAGGTCGAGCAGCTTCTGCACCTTCAGGTGCTCTGCCTGCTCGGGCACGGCCGGGTAGCCCCACGAGTAGCGCCGCCCCTGCGCCTCGTCGATGTCGAGCATCTTGCGTGCGCGCCAGTGCAGCCACTCGGCCAGACCCTCGGCCGTCTGCACGCCGAGACCGTGCACGAACAGCTGCTCGGCGAACTCGCCTTCGGCCTCTAGCTTCGCCATCAGTTCGGTCACCTCGCCGCCGACGGTCACGGCCTGCACGGCGATCACGTCGAGCTCGTCGGGCGGCTTGCCGTCAACGGCCGGGCGGAAGAAGTCGGCGAGGCAGATCCGATCGCCCTTCGGCTGGCGCGGGCAGACGAAGCGTGTCAGCTCGGTCGCGCGTTCGTCGGGGTCGAGCACGACGATGTCGTTGCCGAGCGCGTAGCAGGGGAAGAAGCCGAGCAGCGCGCGCGGGTGCAGGTAGGTCTGCTCCCTCCACATCCGCTCGAGGCGCGGGCGGAAGTCATCGGCGAGCAGCTTCTGCCACGCCTCGCCTTTGACGCCGCGCCCGCCCCAGTGCAGCTTGAACAGCACGTGCGTGTCGAGATGGCGGTAGACCTCGTCCAGCTCGACGTCGATCTCCTGCACGCCCCAGAACGGCGGCGTCGGGATCGGCACGTCGGTGCGCGCCGACGAGCGCACGGAGTCGTCGGCGTAGTTCAACTCCTCTTGGGGCTCCTCGCCCTTGGCGCGGAACTCGCTCGCGCCGGCGAGCAGCTTCTCGACGAGCGCGCCGCGCGCGTCGGCGTCGACGAGCTGGTCCATCACCGACAGCCCCTCGAAGGCGTCCTTGCAGTAGAAGACTCCGGGCGAGTAGACCTCCTCGGACTCCTTGCCGCCGGGATACAGCGCGCGGTAGCTGAACGCGCGGTTGATCGCCGCGCCGCCGATCAGCACCGGGTAGGAGAGGCCCTTGGCGTGCAGCTCCTCGATGCACGCCGGCATCTGCTTGGAGGTCGAGACGAGTAGCGCCGAAAGGCCGATCGCCGTCGCGTCGTGCTCCTGCGCGGCGTCGACGATCGTCTGGATCGGGACCTGCTTGCCGAGGTCGACGACCGTGTAGCCGTTGTTCGTGAGGATCGTGTTGACGAGCGACTTGCCGATGTCGTGGACGTCGCCGAACACGGTCGCGAGCACGACCGTGCCCTTCGTGTAGCCCTCGATCTTGTCGAGGTATTTCTCCAGCTGCGCGACGGCCTTCTTCATCACCTCGGCCGACTGCAGCACGAACGGGAGGATCAGTTCGCCGGCGCCGAACTTGTCGCCGACCTCTTTCATCGCCGGCAGCAGCACGTCGTTGAGCGTCGGCACGGCGCCGATCTTCTCGACGCTGCGGTCGATCCACTCCTCGACGCCTTCCTTGCGGCGGCGCAGGATGTGGAAATGCAGCGCCTCCTCCGGCTCCATCCCCTCGGTCGGGTCGGCGGCGCCGGTGGCGGCGTCCTCCTCGCCCTTGGACTCGAAGTGCTCGATGAACTTCTCGAGCGCGTCCTCGCGGCGGTTGAACACGAGGTCGTCTGCCAGCTCGCGCTCGTTGTCGGGGATCTCCGAGTACGGCGTGATGTGGTTCGGGTTGACCATCGCCAGGTCGAGGCCCGCGTCGACGCAGTGGTGCAGGAAGACCGAGTTGAGCACCGCGCGCGCGCCCGGCGAGACGCCGAACGAGACGTTCGAGACGCCGAGCGACGTCTTCACGTGCGGGATCTGCTCCTTGATCGCTTTGATCCCCGCGATCGTCTCGACCGCCGACGGGCGCCACTCCTGATCGCCGGTCGTCAGCGTGAACGTGAGGCAATCGAAGATCAACAGCTCCGGGTCCATCCCGTGCTCCTCGCAGCACAGCTCGCGGATCCGCTTGGCGATCTCGACCTTGCGCTCGGCCGTCTTCGCCATCCCGACCTCGTCGATCGTCAGCGCGATCAGCGCGGCGCCGTGCGCGAGCGCCATCGGCACGACGCGGTCGAGCTTGTCGCGGCCGGCCTCGAGGTTGACCGAGTTGACGATCGCGCGACCGGGGATCTGCTCGAGCGCGCGTTCGATCACCTCGGGCTCGGTCGAGTCGATCTGAATCGGCGCGGGCTGGGTGAGCGAGACCTTCTTCGCGAGCAGCCGCATCTGTTCGTCCTCGTCGCTGCGCTCGGTCAGCGCGACACACAGGTCGAGCACGTGCGCGCCGCCGGTGACCTGGTCCTCGGCGATCTGCACGAGACCGTCGTAGTCGTCGGCGAGCAGCAGCTCCTTCGCCTTGCGCGAGCCCTGCGAGTTGACACGCTCGCCGATCATCGTCGGCGCCGGCTGCTGCTGCAGCGGCGTCGCCGCGATCATCGATGACAAATGAGGCGGACGCGGCGCCGGACGCGCGCCGACGGCGCGGCCGTGGACGCGCTCGGCGATCGCGGCGATGTGCGCCGGCGTCGTCCCGCAGCAGCCGCCGACGACGCCGACGCCGTAGCGCTCGACGAACTCGTTCAGCGCGCCGGCCAGCGGCGCGGGCTGCTCGGGAAAGATCGTCTCGCCGTCGGGTCCCTGCAGCGGCAGGCCGGCGTTCGGGATGCACGCGACCGGGACCGGGCAATGTTCGCCGAGGAAGCGGATCGCGTCGCGCATGTCCTCGGGGCCGGTCGAGCAGTTCAGGCCGATCACGTCGACGTTCAGCGCCTCGAGCGTCGTCAGGACCGAGGAGATGTCGGTGCCAAGCAGCATCTTGCCGCCGTTCGGCAGCAGCGAGACCGACGTGTGGAGCGGCAGCGTGCGCCCCGTCGAGGAGAACGCCTCGCGCGCGCCGAAGATCGCGGCCTTGACCTCGAGAATGTCCTGCGCCGTCTCGATGATGATCAGGTCGGCGCCGCCGTCGATCAGCCCGGCGGCCTGCTCGGAGAAGACCTCGACGAGCTCGGAGAAGCGGATCTGCCCGAGCGACGGGTCCTCGGACGCGGGCAAGAAGCCGGTCGGCCCGATCGAGCCGGCGACGAAGCGATGCTCGCCCGCCGCCTTGCGCGCGATCTCGGCCGCCTTCGTGTTGATCTCGACCGTGTAATCGGCCAAGCCCCACTCGTCCAGCTTCAGCCGCGAGGCCTGAAAGGTGTCGGTCTCGACCACTTCCGCGCCGGCATCCAGCATCGACGTGTGCACGCCCTCGATCACGTCCGGGCGGTTCAGCACGAGCGCCTCGTGGCACTTGCCCTGCAGGCCGCCGTAGTCGTCGCTCGTCAGGTCGAACTGCTCGAGCGTCGCGCCCATGCCGCCGTCGTAGACGACGACGCGCTCGGAGATCGCTTTCAGGTAGTCGCGGACCATCAAGCAATGCTAGCTACCGGCGCGCGCGCGGCCATGCGCGCCGGTAGCCCCGGCGGCTACTTGACGAACAGCATCTCCGAGTACTTCGGCAGCGGCCAGAGGTCGTCGGCGACGAGCTTCTCGAGGCGATCGGCGACCTCGCGCGTGTCCTGCATCGCGGGGATCACGGTGTCGCGCATGTAGATCGCCTCCTTCATCGGCGAGCTATCTGGGTGGTTCTCGTCGAGGTTGGCGTCCTCGAGCTTGCGCAGCGCGAAGTGGAACTCCTTCAGGTCGGGTTCGAGCTCGCCGACGAGCTCCTCGAGGCCGGTCGCGCGCAGTTCGTTCAAATAGCGAACTGCCGCCGGCAGGATGCTCGTGCGCGCGAGCGTCGCGGCGGTCTCGGCCTCGATGTTGATGTTGATCACGTACTGCTCGGTGAACACCTCGTAGCGCGACTCGAGCTCGCGCTTAGAGAGCACCTTGTACTTCTTGAACGCGGCGATCGTCGATTTCTCGACGAGCCACGGCAGCGCGTCGGGCGTCGTCGGCAGGTTCGCGAGGCCGCGCTTCTCGGCCTCCTTGTGCCACTCCCCGGAGTAGCCGTCGCCGTCGAACACGACCTGCTTGTTCTCCGTCCACGCGTCCTTGACGACGCTCGTGACTGCCTTCTCCAGCGAGGTCGAGCCCTTCAGCGCGGCTTTGAGCTTGTCGGTCAGCTCGTCGACGGACTCGGCGACGATCGTGTTCAGCACCGTGTTCGGGAACGCCGGCGACTGGTTCGAGCCGAGCGCGCGGAACTCGAACTTGTTGCCCGTGAACGCGAACGGGCTGGTGCGGTTGCGATCGCCGCCGTGCAGCGGCAGCGGCGGCAGCACGGGCGTGCCGAGGCCGAGGAACGAGCCCGGTTTGGAGGCCTGCACTTTGCCCTTCTCGATCGCCGTGAAGACCTTCTCGAGCTCGGCGCCGAGGAAGATCGAGATGATCGCCGGCGGCGCCTCGTTGGCGCCGAGCCGGTGATCCTGGCCGGCGCTCGCGATCGACGCGCGCAGCAGCTGCTGGTGTTGGTTGACGGCCTGGATCACGGCGGCGCAGAAGAACAGGAACTGCAGGTTTTCGGCCGGCGTGTCGCCGGGATCGAGCAGGTTGAGCCCGGTGTCGGTGCCCATCGACCAGTTGTTGTGCTTGCCCGAGCCGTTGACGCCCGCGAACGGCTTCTCGTGCAGCAGGCAGACGAGGCCGTAGCGGCGCGCGGTGTTCTGCATCACCTGCATCGTCAGCATCTGGTGGTCGGAGCCGACGTTCGAGTTCTCGAAGATCGGCGCGACCTCGTACTGGTTCGGCGCGACCTCGTTGTGGCGCGTCTTGATCGGCACGCCGAGCTTGGCGAGCTCGAGCTCGACGTCGAGCATGTACGCGAGCACGCGCTCGGGGATCGAGCCGAAGTAGTGGTCGTCGAGCTCGTGGCCCTTCGGCGGTTTCGCGCCGAACAGCGTGCGACCGGTCGTCACGAGGTCGGCGCGCTCGAAGAAGTACTGCTCGTCGATCAGGAAGTACTCCTGCTCGCAGCCCATCGTCGTGAACACGCGCGCAGCGCCCTCGACGCCGAGCACGTCGAGCGCGCGCAGCGCGACGTTCGAGAGCGCGTCCATCGAGCGCAGCAGCGGGATCTTGTGGTCGAGCGCCTCGCCGGTCCACGACGTGAACGCGGTCGGGATGCACAGCAGCGCGCCGTTCGGGTTCTCGAGGATGAACGCCGGCGACGTCGGGTCCCACGCGGTATAGCCGCGTGCCTCGAACGTCGCGCGAATGCCGCCGGTCGGAAACGAGGAGGCGTCGGGCTCGCCCTGGATCAGCTCCTTGCCGGAGAACTCGGCGATCGCCGTCCCTTCGCCGGCGGGACCGTAGAAGGAGTCGTGCTTCTCCGCCGTCGAGCCGGTCAGCGGCTGGAACCAATGCGTGTAGTGCGTCGCGCCCTTCTCCATCGCCCAGTCCTTCATCGCCAGCGCGACGGCGTCGGCCAGCGTGGTGTCGAGCGCCTCGCCGCGCTCGAGCGTGCGCTGGAGCGCCTTGTAGACGTGCTTCGGCAGGCGCCGGCGCTGCTCTGCCGCCGAGAACACATTCCTGGCGAACACCTGGTTGCTCGGCAGGGTCAGGTCGGGCGCGCCGAGCTCGGTCCCGTTCGGGCTCCACTGGGCGGCGGTTACGTTTTGCTGGCGAGTCCTGGGCATGAGCGGAATCGTGTCCTCCTGAAAGGGTGGGCCGTTGCGGCCGTGAAGCCGAACGCCATCGTAGTGCCCGGCGCGTCGCCGGACATCGGCGCTTGGCGAAAGCGGGTCGTTCCTGTTTCGACATCCGGCCAAACGGTCGGCGCCGTCGCGACGCGCTGTCCGCTGTCGCGCTCGCGACGCATGCGCCGGCCGGTCGATGATCTGCGAGGGGCCGGTTAAGGTTCCGCGGGAAACTGTCCCGCGACGACGCGCCCGGTGCTCGGGTCGACGTGGCGCGAGGGCGGCGTTGGCGCGATGTCGGCGGTCAGGACGCCGTTCAGCGCGCGCCCGCCGGACGGCGGCGCGGCCTTCGCCCGGCCGGCGAGGCCGGCGGCGATTTCGTAGTGCACTTCGTGCGCGCCGGCCTTGACCGGCACGACCTTCCATTCGAACGTGCGCGTCGCACCGGCCGCGAGCGGGCCGAGCGCCCACGTGTTGACGTACGCCGTCTGGCCGCCGCCCGGCGGGCTCACCGCCTCGCTCTGGACGGGCGGCTCGGCGACGGCGCCGGGTCCCTGTTCGATCACCCAGATCGGCCGCTTGTCGGCCGCCAGTTCAGGATATTTTTCTGTGTAGTCGAACGAGTCGATCGTCACCGCGACGTTGGGGACGGCGCGCGTGTCGGGGTTGTGCACGCTGATTCGCAGCGCGGCCGGCTTGGAGATCGACTGATGGCGTTGGAAGGAGACGCCGCTGAGCTGGAGCTGGTAGCTGCGCGCGTGTTCGCCGGCGTCCTGACGGGCGCCGCCGCCGCAGCCGCTCACGATCAGCGTCGCGATCAGCGCGGCGCACGCGCCGAGGGCCGCCGCCGCGTTGACTCCTCTCCACCGCACGGTCGGCGGACGATATCAGCGGCCCTCGCCGCTGTCACGGCTTGCGAGAGCGCGTGTCGCGGCGGGCGAGCGGTGGCGTGCCCTCGGCGCATCGCGTAGAGTTTCGTGACCGGTCCAAGCGTGGAGAGGAGGGCAGGCACAAATGGTTCGCAGCGTCGCCGAGCGCAGCTACGTCTCGGCGCGGCACGTGCTCGAGGAATTCGGGGACATGATGATCCTCACGGGGAGGACGATCGTCTCCGCGCTGCGCCCGCCATACCCGTACGGCGGCGAGCTCGTCTCGCAGTTCCTGTTCGCGCTGCGCCTGTGCTGGTTCCCGCTGCTGATCTCGACCGTCTGCCTCTGCTACGCGGCGCCCGGCCTGCAGGCGGCCAACTTCCTGACGATCTTCGGCGCGCTGGACCGACTCGGCGGCTTCTTCGTGCTCGGCGCGATTCGTGAGATCGGGCCGAGCGTGACCGCCGTCGTCGTCGCCGGCGTCGCCGGCACGGCGATCACGGCCGACCTCGGCGCGCGCAAGGTGCGCGAGGAGCTAGACGCGCTGCAGGTGCTCGGCGTCGACCCGGTCAAGAACCTCGTCGTGCCGCGCTTCCTCGCGCTGATGGTCGTGACCGGCCTGTTCGACATCTACGCGCTGCTGTTCGGCATCTTCGGCGGGATCATCGCCGAGCTGATCAACGGGCAGCCGCTCGGGCCGTTCTGGAACACGCTGTTCGCGAACGCGTCGACGACCGACCTGTGGGGCTCGGTGCTGAAGACGACGATCTACGGCGCGATCATCGCGATCGTCTGCTGCTACAAGGGCATGAGCGCGTCGGGCGGCGCCGAGGGCGTCGGTCGTGCGGTCAACGAGGCGGTCGTGCTCGCGTTCACGGCGATCTTCTCGTTCGACTACGTCTTCACGCAGACGCTCTTGGCCACGCATCCCCAGATCCTGGTGATCAAGTGAACGCGCGCGTGCGAGAGGAGGACGGTCGCTGATGGGCGAGCTTCTGGCGATGCCGCGCGAATGGCTGGCGTCGACCGGCGAAATCGGCAGGTTCACGGGTCGGGTGATGGGCGACGTGTATGGCCTGCGCGTGTTCCGCTTCTTCGGCGAGGCGCTGCGCCAGTCGGGCATCCTGATCGTCGGCTCGACGACGATCATCTGGACGCTGATGTTCATCCTCGGCCTGCAGTGCGGGATCGAGGGCGCGTACTTCACGGCGGCGCAGGGCGCGCCGGCGTACTCGGGCGTGTTCACGGCGTGGTGCGACTTGCGCGAGATCACGCCGTATGCGTTCGGCTACATGATGTCGGCGAAGGTCGGCACGGGGATCGTCGCCGAGCTCGGCGCGATGCGGATCTCCGAGGAGATCGACGCGCTCGAGGTGATGGGCATCAACTCGATGACGTTCCTCTGCGCGACGCGCCTGCTGGCCGCGTGGCTGGTGCTCCCGTTCATGTACCTGGCGGGCATCGGCGCAGCGTTCCTCGCGTCGTACATCGCCGTCGTGCAGCAGATCGGATACGTCTCCTCGGGCGGCTACTTCCTGATCTTCTGGCAGTTCCAGAATCCACCGGATTTCCTGTATAGCCTGATCAAGGCGATGTTCATGGCCACCGCTATCGTGCTCGTGGCGTGCTACTACGGCTACAACGCAAGCGGCGGACCGGTCGGCGTCGGCCGTGCGACGGCGAAGTCGATGGTGCTCAACCTGGTGCTCGTGCACGTGATCGGGATGCTCGGGACGCAGATCTTCTGGGGCGCCAATCCGCGCGCCCCGATCGGGGGGTGAGGAGCTGATGGTCGAGCAGCCGCGTGGGCCGCACGGCGACGCCGACGGCGCGGCGGAGTCGTACGAGCCGATCGAGCATCACACGGCGCCGAGCGAGCCGGGTGGGGAGAGCGAGTTCGGCGCGGCTGATCGGGTGGAGGGCGCGCCGGCGTCGGGCCAGGTCGAGGAGGACGCGCGCATGCGCGAGGCGCGTCGCGAGCAGGAGTCGGGCGAGTTCGCCTACCACACGGGCACGCTGCGCCCGAGCGAGGCGCCGGACGCGATCGAGTTCATCGACGTGCACAAGGCGTTTGGGCGCAATCAGGTGCTGCGCGGGTTGAACATGGGGCTGCCCGCGGAAAAGATCTCGATGATCATCGGCCCCTCGGGCACGGGCAAGTCGGTCTGCATCAAGCACATCGTCGGGCTGCTCTACCCCGATCAGGGCGACGTGCTCGTGCAGGGCGTCTCGATCCCGAGCCTGCCCGACGCCGAGCTGTTCGAGATGCGCAAGAAGTTCGGGGTGCTGTTCCAGGACGGCGCGCTGTTTGGGTCGCTGAAGCTCTACGACAACGTCGCGTTCCCGCTACGCCAGCACACCGAGAAGGGCGAGGACGAGATCGCCGAGATCGTCAACC
>DATHND010000111.1:0-16406 GCA_035486335.1 Solirubrobacteraceae bacterium | reverse complement strand
GCGGCGTGCTCCACGAGACCTCCTGCGGTGTGAGCTCGAGCTCGATCGCGCCGGCGAGCTCTGCGACCGCGCCGAGCACGTCGCGAGTCACCTCGGCGACGGGCCGGTCCGGAGCCAGCGCGATGCGCCGCTCGGCGCCGTCGCTGTGCTCGACGAGCGCCTCGTGCGAGCGCAGATCGAGCGTCACGGCGAACGTGCCCGAGCCGTCCGGCGCCGGCAGCGGCGCGGTCTCCCATCCGCGCGCCGTCAGACGCAGTGCGGCGTGCTGAAGCTCGGGCTCGG
Source organism: Solirubrobacteraceae bacterium (assembly GCA_035486335.1). GTDB lineage: Bacteria > Actinomycetota > Thermoleophilia > Solirubrobacterales > Solirubrobacteraceae > Palsa-744. The sequence goes on along the minus strand of DATHND010000111.1, from coordinate 16,124 downwards.
CCGGCGCGGCCTTCGCGGCGAGCTTGCCGAGCACCTGCGTGTGCGCGTGCAGCGTGTCGCACGTCTCGCGCCAGTCCTGATACGAGACCGTCGGCCATTCGGATGGGCTCACAGCGGTCCCGATCATACGCCGGCTCAGGCGAAGCCGCGGGGACGAGGGCGGCCGCCCGTTCGCGCCGCAGCGTCGGTCGGTGTGCGCCGAGAAGACGCCAGCGCCGCGGTGCGCGATAGAACCACCGCGATGGCCGAGCGCGCCGACATCGATTTCACGTACTCGCTGACCGATCGCGTCTTCCGGCTCAGCATGGGCGAGCTCGCCGACTTCAGCGGCGCGAAGTACGACGGCGACTTCTCGCTCAGCCTCGAGCAGGCGCAGCGTCGCAAGCACGAGTTCGTCGCCGAGCAGCTCGGGATCGCGCCGGGCACGCGTCTGCTCGACCTCGGCTGCGGCTGGGGCGCGCTGCTGGACTTCGCCCGCCGTCGCGGCGCCGTCGGCGTCGGCGTGACGCTCTCCTCGGCGCAGCTCGCCGCCTGTCGGCGCCACGGTCTCGACGTCCACCTAGCCGACGCGCGTCAGCTCACACGCGAGCGCTTCGGCGGGTTCGACGCCGTCGCGAGCCTTGGTGCGTTCGAGCACTTCTGCTCGCCCGACGATTACCGCGCGGGCCGCCAGGACGCCGTCTACGAAGCGATCTTCGAGCGGGTCGCGAGCGTGCTGCCGGATGGCGGCAGGTTGTACCTGCAGACGATGGTCTACGGACGCAACATGATCCCCGCCGAGCAGGCGATCGCCGCGCTCGACACGCGGCCGCCGGAGCGCACCGACGCGTGGTATCTGGCGCTGCTCTCGCGACAGTTCCCGGGCTCGTGGCTGCCGTTCGGGCAAGAGCAGGTCGTTCGCTGCGCGGAGCCGCGCTTTCGCCTGCTGTCGAGCAGCAGCGGGCGCCTGGACTACATCGAGACGATCGAGCAATGGAACGCGCGGATCGGCAAGCGCAGCCTGCGCAAGACGGCGCTGAAGCTGAAGCTCGTGCCGCGCTGGCTGACGAGCGCCGACTTCCGCCTCGCGTTCACCTCCGGCGTCAGCGCGAACAAAATCTGCTTCGAACGCGAGCTGCTCGACCACTATCGGCTCGTGTTCGAGAAGCGCGGGCCGTGAGCCGCGCGGTCGAGTCGGACCGTCTTCGATTGTCATCTCGACCGATCGTCCTCGTCGGCGTAGTCTCCACTGACCGATTACGAGCAACAGAGAGGATTTGCGATGGCCGGGGACGCGTTGTTTCTCGGATGGGGTCCGGTCGCCAGGGGGCGCGAGCTCAAGGCGCTGGACGTATTTCAGGAAACTCTCACCTACTACGGTTCGCTGCAGCAGGACGGTCGGATCGATGGCTTCGAGCCCGTTCTGCTTGCTCCGCACGGCGGCGAGCTCGCGGGGTTCGTCCTGCTGCGAGGCTCACGCGCGTCGCTGGACGAGGTGCGCTCGAGCGACGAGTTCCAACGCCTGGTCGGCCGCGCGGCAGCGGTCGCCGATGGCGTCGGCGTCGTCGACGCCTACACCGGCGACGCGCTCGCTGAGCAGATGGCGACGTTCCGGTCGGTCTCGGAAGAGCTCGCCGGTTGAACCCGCACGCCGACGGCGCGCCCGCGCGGAGTCAAGCGCGGGTGCGTGCCGGACGTCCGCGGCGCGAACCGCCACCGGAGCGCCGACGCCGGTTCGCGCCCGCAGGCGCCGTGCGGGCGTTCCCGCCGCCGAGCCCGTGTGCGATGTTCAGCTTGTTCGCGATCTGACGCGCCTCGCCGCGGTCGTGCTCGGCGACCAGCGTGATGCCGATGCCGCGACGTCCGGCGCGGCCGGTGCGCCCGATGCGATGGACGTACACGTCGTGGTCGCCGGGCAGGTCGAAGTTGATCACGTGGGAGATGTCCTGCACGTCGATCCCGCGCGCGGCGACGTCGGTGGCGACGAGCGTGTCGATGCGCCCCGAGCGGAACTGCGCGAGCGCCTGCTCGCGCTGTCGCTGCGAGCGGTTGCCGTGCACGGCAGCGGCGTGCACGCCGCTGCTCGCAAGACGCTTCACCAGGCGGTCGGCGCCGCGCTTGGTGCGCACGAACACGAGCGCGAGATCGCGCTCGCGCGAGAGCTCGCCGACGAGCGCGCCGATCCGGTCGTCGCCGCGTACCGAGACGAAGCGATGCTCGACGTCATCGGTCGCGCGCGACCCGGACGGACCCTGCGCGTGCACGACCGCGTCGTCGGTGTATTGGTCGGCGACGCGTCCGACGGCGCCGTCGAGCGTCGCCGAGAAGAACAGCGTCTGGCGCTCGCGGGGGCAGGCGGCGACGATCCGGTCGACCGCCGGGCGGAAGCCCATGTCGAGCATCCGGTCGGCCTCGTCGAGCACGAGCATGCGCACGGCGCTCAGCGTGAACGCGCCGCGCTCGAGCAAGTCCTCGAGCCGGCCGGGCGTGGCGACGACGATGTGCGACTTCGCGGCGGCGCTCGCCTGCTTGGTCAGGCCGACGCCGCCGTAGACGGCGGTGACGCGCAGCGCGCGTGCGTGCGCGATGTCGCGGATCTCGTCGACGATCTGGCTCGCGAGCTCGCGCGTCGGAGCGAGCACGAGCGCGGCCGGCCGGGCTCCGTCGGCGCTCAGGCGCTCGACGATCGGAATGCCGAACGCGAGCGTCTTGCCCGAGCCGGTCGGCGACTTGACGAGCACGTCGCGACCGGCGAGCACGTCGCCCGTGACGAGGCTCTGGACGGCGAACGGCGCCGTCACGCCGCGGCGTGAGAGGGCGTCGACGACCGGACTGGACACGCCGAGATCGGCGAAGGACTGCGTAGACATGGAACTCCTTTGAGCGGCTTCGGCGCCGCATCGATTCGGGAGGCTGATGCTGACCCGAACCGCTGCGTCGCGGTACTCAAGCGAGCTGCCCCGCGGCCGAAGGTTCCCGACCGCTGCCAGCAACGTAGCAGGCCGGCCCGCCGGCGATCGCGGTGAGCGCTCTCGTGCAGACGCACGATCGCGCCGCCGGACGCGCTCGCGCCGCGCGCTGGACGCGCTAGTGTCCAGGGTGTCGTCCGTGCCGGTTCGCCGATCTCCCCCCGCGCGCGATGTCTTGTCTTCGAGATCGGCAGGGAGGGCTGGCGATGTCCGGCACGATCGAGGGCGAGGCCCGGCGGCGGGTCACGGTGCAGGTCTCCGACGCGCTCGTCAAGCTCCTCGCCGTACGCGCCGGTCACGGCGCCAGGAGCGCGTGGACGACGTTCGGCGAGGACGTGATCGTCTGCGTGCTCGAGGACCTGCTCACGACCGGCGAGCGCAACCTGGTCGAACATGGCGAGCGCGAGACCGTCCTCTACACGCGGCGCGCGTTTCAGGACATGATCGAGGCCGAGGCGGTGCAGGTCGTGCAGGAGATCACCGGGCGCACCGTGACGGCGTTCATGAGCACGAACCACATCGACCCGGACCTCGCCGTCGAGGTGTTCGTGCTGGCGCCGGACGGGAACTCCGACGGCGCGAGCGGCTGAGCGCTCAGCCGCTCGCCCTGCGCGCCTGCGCGAACGAGACCAGCCGCTTGCCGTCCTCGTCCCACAGCTTCAACGTGACCGCGCGCAACCCGTCCCACACCGACAGCGTCGGCACTTCGTGGAACATCGGGTTCTCGTCGTGCGCGCGCTTGAGGTTGTAGTTCGGGATCCGCGCGCTGAGGTGGTGAACGTGGTGGTAGCCGATGTTGCCGGTGCAGAAGCGCAGCACGAGCGGCAGCTTCAGGAACGAGCTGCCGCGCAGCGCGGCGTCGGCGTAGCTCCACTCGCTGCCGCTCTCCCAGTAGGCGTCCTCGAACTGGTGCTGCACGTAGAACAGCCAGATCCCGATCGAGCCGGCGATCAGCGCCGGCAGCCCGCAGACGATCAGGTAGTCCTGCCAGCCGATCAGCCAGCAGAGCCCGCCGATCAGCAGCGCGAGCGCGGCGTCGGTCCAGATCACGCTGCGGCGCATCCGCGGGCGTGCGTCCTTGGCGACGATCCGCGGACCGATCATCATCGCGACGATCGGTCCCAGCAGGAACATGATCAGCGGGTTTCGCAACAGCCGGTAGGAGAGGCGCGCGCGCGGAGCGAGCGCGTTGTATTCGGCGATCGTCAGCGTGCGCACGTCGCCGACGCCGCGCCGCTCCAGGTCGCCCGAGGTCGCGTGGTGGACGGCGTGATCGTGCTTCCAGCGCACGAACGGCGCGTACAGCAGCACCCCGGTCGCCGTTCCCAGCCAGGCGTTTGCGCGCCTGGATTTCAGGAACGACCCGTGCGAGCAGTCGTGGAAGATGATGAACGTGCGCACGAGGAACACGGCCGTCGGCACGGCCAGCGCGAGCACGAGCAAGGCGGAGACGGACAGCGCCAGGTACATCGCGACCGACAGCGCGAGATACGGGATCACCGACGTCGCGACGCCGAGCAGCGCGCGCCCGTCATGCGCGACTGCGTACTTGGCGAGCAGCGCTCGCGTCGAGACGTCGCGCCGATCGCTCGACACCCCCGAGAACGCCGCATCCGACTCGGTCCAATCGAGGTGCTCGGCGTTGGCTGGCGAGAGGTCTTCTGTGGCGGCGGGGATCATCGAATCCCCTTTCCTGGAGACGCTGGCAGCCGGTCCGACTGGGGCACCCCCAAACAGGTAGGAAGCGAGCATACAGGTGACATCCGGCGGTATGCGGCAGCTCGACGGGAGTTGCCGGGCCGGGACGCGGCGCGAGCGCTACCCTTGGAAGTATGCCTACTCAGGCCGATCGTGCGGCGGAGCGTCGCCGCGTGAAGTTGGAGGATGTCCGGCGGCAGGTCAAGGACGGTTCGCTGACGATCCGCAAGATGACCGCCGAGGAGCGCAAGCGCTACCCGCCGAAGCCGGCGAAAAGCCGGCGCACGTGACGGCCTTCTTCGTCGGCGGCCTCGACTCCCGAGATGTGCTCGCGGAGCAGGCGTACGGCGACCTTCGAGCGCTCTCGCAGGACCTCGCCGGTCGCCCCGCGCGGCTACGTCGGATCTTCAAGCTCAGATGTCGGATGGACGGCCACGACCGGGACATCGAGGTCGGCAAGCCGGTCGCGAGCGGCGGCGGCGTGGTCAGCGCGATCCTCGACCACGGACGCGAAGAGGCGTTCATCGTGCACACGACTCCCTCCGGCGCAGGCGCCGGCGCGCCGCTGCGCGTGCCCAACCCGGTCTACAGCGTGACCGAGTTCTCCGCCGGCGACTGAGCCGGCGCGCCGCCGATCACGCCGAGCGCGCGTCGGCATCGAACCACGCCGCGCGGCCGGCCCGATCCACAATCAGCCGATCGTGTAGACGAGCGACACCTGCGCGGTCAGCTTGCAGCTGCCCGCGACCGCGCGTTTGGCCGCGGGGCGCTTGCCCTTCTTGCGCTTGGGCTTCGCGACCGGCGCGGCGACGCCGACGGTCGGACGCGCCGTCGCCGCGGCCGGAGCCCCCACGACGGTCTGCGGCGCCGAGCCGAAGTCCGGTTCTTCGCCTTCGTACTGGGCGTAGCCGGATTCGCCGGGAGCGGTGCACTGGATGTATCCGCCGTTTTCGACGACGCTCTGGACCTGAGTCGGCGTGACGCCGACCTTGCCGGCGAGGAAGCCCGCCTTGCTCTGGCCGTCGGTCACGGCGGCGGTCATCGCTTCTCGGTACACGGCCGTCGCGGCCGCGGCGTTGTCGTTCTGGCCGATCGGCACGACCGCGACGCCTTGGACGGCGATCGTGCGCGCCGGTGTGCTCGTCGGCGCTTCGGCGACGGCGACCGCGAGCATGTTCGCCGCGAACAGCCCGACCGCCACCGCCGATATTGCTGCGACCGCGCTTCTCATCCGACCTCCCGTGTCAGACCGACTGCGATCCATGCTTCCACTCTACCCCCACTCGGCGCGCGGCACGCGCGATCTTGTGCGCCGGTGCGCCGGGGCCTCGGCGGCCGCTCAGCGCGGCTCGGCCGGCGGCTCGCTCGCGGCCGCGCCGTCACCGAGCGTGCGCTGCACCCACGCGACGTCGTGCCACGAGCCGTGCTTGTAGCCGATCCGCCGGAACGTGCCGACCGGCTCGAAACCCATCGCGCGGTGCAAGCCGACGCTCGCGTCGTTCGGCAGCGTCATGCCGGCGGCCGCGACGCGGTAGCCGCGCGCGGCCAAGCGAGCGAACAGCGCCTCATAGAGCATCCGCCCGGCGCCCGTACGACGCCGCGCGCGCTCGCAGTAGACGCTGACTTCGCACGACCAGCGATACGCGGCGCGCGCGTTGAACACGCCGCCGTAGGCGTAGCCGACGACACGCCCGCTCGCTTCGAGCACGAGCCACGCGTGGCGCTCAACGGCCGTCGCGATGCGCGAGGCCATCTGCTCGGCGCTCGGCGGCGCGGCCTCGAACGTGATCGCCGTGTCGGTCACGTACGGCACGTAGATCGCCGCGCACGCCGCGCCGTCGGCCGGTGTCGCGTCGCGCACGCGGCGGCTGTCGTCGGTGGTCGGCGCGGCCATCGCACAATCCTCGCACCCGCTCGCCGGTCTGCTCGGCTCGATCGACGCGACGTGAGCGCCGACCCCGCGTCCCGCGACGCCCGTTAGCTGCTCGCGAGCATCCCGCCGATCATCCGCAGCATCGCGGCGACGACCGTCGCGCGCGGGACGTCGGCGCGATCGAGACGCCACAGCGCGAGGCCGGTCAGCGAGCTGCGGATGATCTCGCCGAGCGGCTCCAACTCCTGATCGGGCAGCGGCGGGCCGAACTCGCGCATCAGCGCCACGTCGGCGGCTCGCTGACGGCCGCGCAGCTCCTGCTGCAAGACGCGCAGCTCCTCGTCGTCGGTGATGTCCCGAAACAGCAGCCGCGAGCTGTCCGGGTGTCGCTCGACATGCTCGAACCACGTGTCGAGCATCGCCGCCAGGCGATCCTCGAGCGTGCCGTCAGCCTGCAGCAGACGCTCGATCGGCGCCGCCGCGAGCTCGTCGCGCCGGCGCTCGAGCAGCCTCGTGTACAGCTCGCGCTTGGAGTCGAAGTGGCGGTAGAGGATCGGCTTGCTGACGTCGGCCGCCGCGACGATCTGCTCGACGGTGGTCGCGGCATAGCCGCGCTGCGCGAACAGCCGCGCGGCGGACTCTTCGATCAACGCGCGCCGCTCGGTCGCTGGCAGCCTTCGAGCTGCCTGCTCGGGCGATGCCGCGCGCTCGGCCGACCGCGCCTGCGCGCCGGCTCTTGTCCTCTCTCGTGAAGTTACCATCTGGTATACTAAACAGTAACATACCGTACGGTCAAGTTAGGAGGCTCACATGATCGTGTCTGTGCAGCTCGCCGACGTCGGCGTTCGCAATGCACTTCGGATGCAGCGCACCGGGTTGCGCCGGCGCGCGACGCCGGGACTGCGCCACGCCGAGCTGACGACGATGGCGCCGCTCGGCGGTGGCCTGCTGCCGCGTCCGACGCCGGGCCGCGTCGGGCTGGTCGGCGTGTGGGACGACGACGACGCGCTCGAGGAGTTCCTCGCCGGGCATCCGCTCGCGCGATCGCTCGCGCACGGCTGGCGTGTGCGCCTGCGCGCGACGCACGTGTTCGGAGCGTGGGCGCCGTTGCCCGAGCCGCTCGGCGAGGAGCCGGACCTGGAGGCCGACGAGCCGGCGGCCGTGCTGACGATCGGACACCTCCGCCTGACGCATGCGGTCCGCTTCCTGCGAGCGAGCGCGAAGGCCGAGGCGCAGGCGGTCGCCGATCCGGCGCTGCTCGCGTCGACCGGCCTCGCCCGCCCGCCGCGCCTCGTAGCGACGTTCTCGCTGTGGCGCAGCGCCGCGGCGATGCGCGCGTATGCGCGCGGCGACGCCGACGCGCGCCACCATGAGGCGAGTCGCGCGCACGCCGCGCGCCCGTTCCACCACGACGCGGCGTTCATCCGCTTCCGGCCGTACGCCGCCGAAGGGAGCTGGGACGGCGTCGAGCCGCTCGCGAGCGTCCGCGCGGCGGCGCCGGCATGAATCCGCTGACGGGCCGCTGCGCCTGCGGTCAGGTGCGCTTCGCGCTGAGCGCGCCGCTCGAAGCGGCGCGTTACTGCCACTGCCGCAACTGCCAGCGGCGCACGGGCACGGCGGCGTCGCCGAACGCGCGCGTGCGCGCCAACGCGTTCGCGATCGTCGACGGCGAGTCGCTGCTGCGCTCGTGGCAGCCCGACGGCGGCCAGGCGAAGTGGTACTGCGCCGACTGCGGCGGGCACCTGTTCAGCCGTCCCGACGACGGCGAGCACGTATATGTGCGGATGGGCGCGCTCGACGCCGACCCGGGCGTCCGCCCGGAATACCGCCAGTGGGTCAGCTCAGCGGTCGCGTGGGAGCCGATCCCGGACGACGGCCTGCCCCGCTACGACGGCGCCGGCCCGTAGGCAAGACGCGGAGCACGCGCTCGCGGCTGCGCTCCTCGCGCAGGTCGCGCAGGCGAGCCTGCAGGAGGTGCTCGACCGTGACGAGCCCGAGCGGAGCGAGCTCGAGCTCCTCGGCGCGCCGCAGCTCCCGCGTCGCGGGCCGCGCTGCTAATACTGGAGCTGTGCCGTACAACGCCGAGCTCGGCCCGACGCGCTACCTCGCCGTCGAGGATCGCTATCAGGCGATGCCCTACCGGCGCTGTGGGCGCAGCGGCCTGCGGCTGCCGGCGATCTCGCTCGGGCTGTGGCAGAACTTCGGCGATGACCGCCCGCTGCGCGACAGCCGCGCGATCCTCCGCCGCGCGTTCGACCTCGGCGTGACGCACTTCGACCTCGCGAACAACTACGGCCCGCCGTACGGCAGCGCCGAGATCAACTTCGGCCGAGTTCTCGCCGAGGACCTCGCGCCGTACCGCGACGAGCTCGTGATCTCGACGAAGGCCGGCTATGACATGTGGCCCGGCCCGTACGGCGAGTGGGGCTCGCGCAAGTACCTGCTCGCGAGCCTCGATCAGAGCCTCGCGCGGATCGGCGTCGATCACGTCGACATCTTCTACTCGCACCGCTTCGACCCGCAGACGCCGCTGCACGAGACGATGGGCGCGCTCGACGCGGCCGTGCGCGCCGGCAAGGCGCGCTACGTCGGGATCTCCTCCTACGGGCCCGAGCGCACCGTCGAGGCGGCGCAGATCCTGCGCGAGCTCGGCACGCCGCTGCTGATCCACCAGCCCTCCTACTCGATGCTGAACCGCTGGATCGAGCGCGAGCTGCTCGACGTGCTCGCGCGCGAAGGCGTCGGCGCGATCGTCTTCTCGCCGCTCGCGCAGGGCCTCTTGACCGACCGCTACCTCGACGGCGTGCCCGCGGACTCGCGCGTGCGCAGCGGCAACTACTTCTCCGAGGAGCTGCTGAGCGAGGAGAACATCGCGCGCGTACGCGCGCTGAACGAGATCGCCAAGCGCCGCGGACAGTCGCTCGCGCAGCTGGCGATCGCGTGGGCGCTGCGCGACGAGCGCGTCACCTCGGCGCTGCTCGGCGCGAGCAGCGTGCGCCAGCTCGAGCAGAACGTCGCCGCGCTGCAGCGTCCCGACTTCACGTCCGCGGAGCTCGCCGAGATCGACCGCTACGCCGAAGACGGCGGGATCGACCTGTGGGCGCAGTCGAGCCGGGCGTGAGCGCTATCGCGCCGTGAACAGCTCGAGCGCTCCGCTTGTCGCGTGTTCGTTGGCGTCGCCCTCGGGCTCGACGACGTGGCCGTCGACGACGATCGGGCTGTTCCAATGCCCGGCCGTTCCCGGCAGGTGCGCGATCGGGCGCGGCGAGCCGGGGTCGTAGACCTCGATGCCGCCGGCCGACGGGTCGTACACGTAGAGCAGGCCGCCCGCGAGGATCGGGCTGGTGCCCGCCGTCGAGTTGAGCCACAGCGGCGAGAGCCGGCCGGCGCGCAGCGCGTAGGCGGCCGTTCCCTGCGCGTCGGCGACGAACACGCTCGTGCGCGAGCCGTGGCGCCAGACGGCCGGCGTCGTGAACAGTTCGCCGCCGCCGGGCGTCCTCAGCGTCTGCAGTTCGCCGCCGAGCCGCTCGCGCGAGGAGGGCGGGGCGCCGTCGAGGCGTTCGCGGTCGAGCACGCGCATGACCCCGTCCTTGCCGGCGACGAGCACGCGCTGCCCGAGCAGCGCCGGCGCGCTCGAGCCGAGGTCGGTGTCGCTTGAATCGAGGCTTTCCTGGTCGACCGGCGTGAACGCCTGCCGCCGATTCAGGCCGGGGAAGGTGAGCTCGATCACGCTGTCGCCGAAGTCGCTCGTGCCGTTCCAGTGGCCGTTGCCGGTGTCGATCAAGAGCCGCGCGCCGCCCGGCTCGACGACGGCGCCGCCGCGCGAAAGGATCGCCGAGTCGCTCTGCGAGCATTCGCGCGGACGGATGATCGCGCGGCGGTTGGCGCAGAGCGTGTTGAACACCGCGTCGATGTTGCCGCTCGCGCGTGCGATCAGCACGACGTGGCCCTGGTAGGTGGGCGCGTCGCCGAAGTAGCCGCTGGTCGTCGCGATCACGTCCGACCCGTCGACGTTCAGCGCCGAGCCGAGCTTCTCGCGGGTCGCGTCGCGCGTGATGCTGACCGGCCAGGCGCCGGAGGTGTCCTCGCGGCCGTCTGCCAGCGAGAGCTTGTGGATCAGCCCGTCGGGCGAGGCCGCGTAGACGAAGCTCCGGTCCGGATCGGCGATCGGGCTGGCGTTCGTGATCTGTGCGCTGCCCGCCCAGCGCGCGTAGCCGGGCGGTGTGAACGTCCACAGAGTGGCGCCGCTGCTCGCGTCGATCGCGAGCGTGCGCCCATAGCTGGTCGTGAGCACGATCACGTTGCGGACGACGCCGGCGACGTTCACCGCGTGCACGTAGATCGGCGAGGAGTCGACGACGCCCGGCAGCGCGATCCGCCGAGCGCGCAGGTTGCCGACGTTCGCGGCGGTGATCCCGGTCGGCTGACTCGTCGCGTCCGATCGCTGCGCGTCGAGGCCGAACTCGGGCCAGTCGATGAGCTCGCCGCCCGCCGCGCTCGCGCCGGCGCGAGCGGAGCTCGGCGCCGTCTTCGACGTGCCGCTCGAGCCGGATGCGAGCGGGCGCGTGTAGGCGCTGTCGGTCGATGATCCGGCGCCGCACGCGGACAGCAGCAGCGCGGCGGTCGAGCAGAGCGCGAGTCCGATCCGAGCGAGCGAGGACAGGGGTGACACGCTACAACGCCTCCGGGCGGGCTCGTTTCAGACATAATCCGGCGCCGATGAGGGCGATTCAGATCGTCGAGGAGACGGGGCCCGACAGCGCGCTGCGGATCGTCGAGCTGCCCGAGCCCGAGCCGTCGCACCCGCTGACGCCCGGCGCGGGCGTGCTCGTCGACGTGCACGCCGCCGGCGTCTCGTTCCCCGAGGTGCTGCAGACGCGCGGGATGTACCAGGTCAAACCGCCGCTGCCGTTCGTTCCCGGCAGCGAGGTCGCCGGGATCGTGCGCAGCGCGCCTGACGGAGCAGCGGTCGGCGCCGGCGAGCGCGTCGCCGCGTTCTGCGCGCTCGGCGGCTTCGCCGAGGTCGCCGTCGCGCCGGAGTACCTCACGTTCGCGCTTGCAGACGCGCTCGACTTCGCGCAGGGCGCCGGGCTGATCCTCAACTACCACACGGCGTATTTCTCGCTCGTCACGCGCGGCCGTCTGAAAGCGGGTGAGACGGTGCTCGTGCACGGCGCCGCCGGCGGCGTCGGCACGGCCGTGCTGCAGGTCGCCAAGGCGCTCGGCGCGCGCACGATCGCGCTCGTCTCGAGCGAGCAGAAGGGCGAAGTCGCGAAGGACGCCGGCGCCGACTACGTCGTGCTGCTGAGCGAGCGCTGGAAGGACGAGGTCAAGGAGCTTTCCGATGGCGGCGTCGAGCTCGTGCTCGACCCGGTCGGCGGCGAGCGCTTCACCGACAGCCTGCGCTCGCTGAAGCCGTTCGGGCGGCTCGTCGTCGTCGGCTTCACCGGCGGCTCGATCCCCGAGGTCAAGGTCAACCGGCTGCTGCTCGGCAACACCGAGGTGATCGGCGCCGGCTGGGGCGCGTACGCGCTCGCGCGCCCCGAGGTCAACCGCGAGATCGGCGCGGCGATCGCGCGCATGATCGACGATGGCTTCGTCCGTCCGATTATCGGCGAGCGCTTCGCGCTCGAGCAGGCTGCCAACGCGCTGCACGCGATCGACGAGCGCCGCGCGACCGGCAAGGTCGTGCTCGACGTGCATTAAGCGCGCCGAGCGGCGTTAGGGCATCAACTCGAACGCCTCGCGGTGGCGGGGCGCGATCGCTGAGAAGTGACGACGATCGAGAGTCAGGATTATCGGCGCGTTGAGTCGCTCTGCGAGAGCGATGACCGATGCATCAGTCCCTCCGAGCGTGAAGTCGGCGTACTGGTCGACGAGCTCCGCCATACGCACGAAGTCCTCGCGACTCGGTCCCTCGACGTCGAGCTCTCCGATGCCGCACAGAAACCTGCTCTCGGCAACGGCGCCCAGCCGTCGCCCCACGAAATAGGTTGCCTCAGCCACTGCCAGTGCAGGCACGACCAAGCGGAGATCCGCTCGCGAAAGCGCCGCGCTGGAGGCACGGTGGTCCTGGTCGTCTCCGTCTGCAGCTGCGTAAAGCGGGCCAGCGTCAACGACGGCCAGGGACGTCATCCCACTCCTGCTCCAGAAGCTGCTCCATGTCTCGAGCGGTCGTGTGGTGACCGCTGCCGCCGAGATCCGCGAAGGCGAGCTTACGTGGCTCGCTTTGGACTAGACCAAGATGCTGTGCGAGCGCGGTGCGGGCGACCTCGGACGCGGACGCGCGTCGTCTCTGTGCCTCGCGATCGAGCGCCTGTGCGAGGTCGTCGGGCAGAGATATCGTGGTGCGCTTCATACGTGCATAATAACATAAGAACAACGTAGGAGTGCCGCCGGAGCGTGCCGGCGGTGCGCGACAATCGGAGCATGAAGCTGCTCGTCGTCGACGACGATCGCGCCGTGCGCGAAGCGCTGCGGCGCGTGCTGACGCTCGCCGGCTACGACGTGCAGAGCGCCGACGGCGGCGCCGAGGCGATCGAGCTCGTCGTGCACTCGGTTCCCGACGCGGTCGTGCTCGACGTCGGTATGCCGGACGTCGACGGCCTCGAGGTCTGCCGTCGCCTGCGCCTGCTCGGCAACCGCGTCCCGATCTTGATGCTGACCGCGCGCGTCGAGATCGAAGACCGCGTCGCCGGGCTCGACGCCGGCGCCGACGACTATCTCGTCAAGCCGTTCGACAATCAGGAGCTGAAGGCGCGTCTGCGCGCGCTGCTGCGCCGGACGCTGCCCGAAGGCGACCCCGACGAGCTGTCGTTCGCCGAGCTCACGCTCGACCGCTCGCGCCACGGCGCGAGCGTCGACGGGCGTGTCGCCGAGCTGACGCGCACCGAGTATCAGTTGCTCGAGCTGTTCATGCGCAACCCGCGTACCGTGCTGACGCAGAGCGTGATCTATGACCGCGTCTGGGGCTATGACTTCGGCGCGGCGTCGAACGCGCTGCGCGTGTACGTCGGCTACCTGCGCCGCAAGCTCTCGGAGATCGGCGCGCGCGAGCTGATCCACACGGTGCGCGGCGTCGGCTACGTGATGCGCGAGCCGTGAGCCTGCGCCTGCGGATCGCCGGCGTCGCCGGGCTCGCCGTCGCGCTCGCCGTGCTCGCCGCCGCGATCGGCCTGTACGTCGCCGTTCGCTCCGAACTGCGCGGCCAGGTCGACGAATCGCTGCAGCAGCGCGCGCGCGTGTTCGCCGCGCCGCCGAACGACGGCGACGGCGGCGGGCGCACCGCCGGCGCGCCTGTGCCCAGCGCGGCCGGCGCGCCCGTACCCAGCGCTTCCGGCTCGCCGCCGGCGGCCGGCGCGCCTCCGCCCGACGGCGGCGCGCCGCGGTTCGGCCGCGGGCTGGTTCCGCGCGAAGTCAAGCCGGCGCAGTTCGGCGGCGCGAGCGGCTACGTTCAGTTTCTCTCGCACGCCGGCACGATCGTCGTGCCAGGCGGTCAGGGAACGACGCCGCGGATCGCGACCGACGCGAGCGATCGCGCGATTGCTGCGCGCGGCGGCGGGCGCCGGCTCAGCGACCGCACCGTCAACGGGACGCACCTGCGCGTGCTGACCGTCGGCACGAGGACCGCAGGCGGCGTGCGCGGCGCGGTGATGATCGTGCGACCGCTGACCGAGGTCGACCACGAGCTCAGCCGGATCCTGCTGATCCTCGTGATCGTCGGCGCCGGCGGGATCGCGCTCGCGGTGCTGCTCGGCACGCTCGTCGCGCGCACGGCGCTCGCGCCGATCGTCCGCTTCACGCGCCGCACCGAGTCGCTCGCCGGCGAAACCGGCGCGCCGCACCTGTACGAGCGGCTCGACGTGCGCGGTCGCGATGAGCTCGCACGACTCGCGAACAGCTTCAACACGACGCTCGCGGCGCTCGAGGCGGCGCTCGACGCGCAGCGCCAGCTGATCGCCGACGCGAGCCACGAGCTGCGCACGCCGATTGCCTCGCTGCGCGCGAACATCCAGGTGCTCGAGGAGGCCGAGCGGCTGCCGCCGGCCGAGCAGCAGCGGCTGCGCGCGGACATCGTCGACGAGCTCGACGAGCTGACCGCGCTCGTCGGCGACGTCGTCGAGCTGGCGCGCGGCGCGCGCAGCGAAGAGGAACGCTCCGACGTACGCCTCGACAGCCTCGTCGACGACGTCGTTGCGCCGGCGCGCCGGCGTGGCGGCGCGCGCTTCGAGCTCGAGCTCGAACCGACGATCGTGCGCGGCGACGGCGAGCAGATCGCGCGTGCCGTCTCGAATCTGCTCGACAACGCACGCAAGTGGAGCCCGCCCGATGGGCTCGTCGAGGTGACGCTGCACGACGGCGTGCTGAGCGTCCGCGACCACGGCCGCGGCTTCGCCGACGGCGAGCCGGCGCGCGTGTTCGAGCGCTTCTACCGCTCCGAGCGCGCGCGCAAGCTGCCCGGCTCCGGGCTCGGGCTGGCGATCGTGCGCCAAGCCGCCGAGGCGCACGGCGGCTTCGCGCGCGCGAGCAACGCCGCTGGCGGCGGCGCTTGCCTGGAGGTGGGCTTCGGCGCGCACGCGGCGCCTGTGCCCGCCGCCGAGCCGGTTGCGGCTGCGCCCGGCGACTAAGTCGGGCCGCTGGAGCCGCGCGCGACTTTGGCGGCGTGCTCGGAGCCGACGAACGGCGTCAACGTCAGGTAGACGAGCTGCGGGCCGGCGTCGCACAGTTCGTGCAGGCGCTGCTGCTCGATGTAGTGGTGCATGATCTGCCAGATCCCGCCGGCGACGGCCTCGGCGGCGACCGGCGGCACGTCGACGTCGGCGCTCGCGTGCTCGAAGCCGGGTTGCAGGTACGTCGTGAACGACTCGAGCGCCGCATCGCGGATCTCGATCGCGCGCGGGCTCGCGCCGAACGTGTCGACGAGCGTCAGGTGCGCATGCTCGGGCTCCGAGCAGACGTACTCGAGCAGCGCTCGCATCCCCGCCGCGACCCCGCGCGCCCACTCGCCTTCGCGCTCGGCGAACGCGTCGACGGTGACGCGCAGCGCCTGATGCAGTCCGACCTTCTGCGCGCCGAGGAACGCGTCGTGCTTGGTCTCGTACATCTCGTAGAACGTCTCGTGCGAGACGTTCGCGCGCGAGGCGATCTCCGGGATCGTCAGCCCTGAGAAGCCCTTCTCGGCGACGATCGCCGCCGTCGCGTCGACGATTCGCTCGCGCTGGCTCTTGACGACGTCCTCGCGCGGCAGGTCGTGCCGCCCGCTCGGCAGGCGCCCCTCGGTGCGCCGGCCGCGGACGGCCGCGTCGGCCTGCTGGTCGGCGTCGCGCGGGCGCACGCGCGGCGGCCCGTCGAGGCCGAGCGGCAGCTCGTCGGGGTACGACACCGCCCAGCTCGCGAGCTCACCCGCCAGCTCGACAAGCTCGTCGCTGCGCCCTTGGCGCAGGCGCGCGGCCGAGACCTCGCGGATGCCGCCGATCACGAACTTCGCCGTGAAGTCGCGCGGTCGCTCGCTCGCCGATTGCGCGCGCCCGGCTTCGACGATCCGCTCGAGCGCGCCGAGCGTGCCCGCGCGCCGCTGCAGCGCGCGCGGCCCGGCGCCAAACGTG
>DATHND010000110.1:0-4127 GCA_035486335.1 Solirubrobacteraceae bacterium | reverse complement strand
GGCGTCGAGCTGGTCGCGGGCTCGATCGTCGAGCGCGTCGCCGGCCGTGAGAAGCTCGCGAACACATGCGTGCATGTCGACGCGCACGGCGAGCTGAGGGCGGTCTATCGCAAGGTGCACATGTTCGACGTCGAAGTCGCCGGGCGCTCCTATCGCGAGTCCGACCTCGAGGAAGCCGGCGAGGAGATCGTCGACTCGAAGACGACCGACGATGTCTGCCTGGGCCTGTCGATCTGCTACGACGTGCGCTTTCCGGAGCTCTACCGGATCCTCGCGCTGCGCGGCGCGCTCGTCTTCCCGCTGCCCGCCGCGTTCACGCTCGCGACGACGCGCGATCACTGGGAGACGCTGCTGCGGGCGCGCGCGATCGAGAACCAGGCGTTCGTCGTCGCGGCCAACCAGATCGGCGAGCACCCCGGCGGCGCCCGCTCGGGCGGGCGCTCGATGATCGTCGACCCGTGGGGAATCGTGCTCGCGCAGGCGCCGGACGGTCTCGGATACGCGCTCGCCGAGCTCGACCTCGAGCGCCAGCGCGAGGTCCGCGAGCGGCTGCCGGCGCTCGCCAACCGCCGCGCGGAGGTCTACCGCTGGCCGGAGGAGGCGCGAGCGTGAGCGCGACGCGCCCGCCGGTCGACCGCACGAAGGCGGCCGCCGACAAGCGGCGGCTGATCCTCGACGCCGCCGTGCGCGTGTTCGCGCGCCAGGGCTTCCATGCCTGCCGCGTGTCGGACATCGCCGACGAGGCGGGCGTCGCGTACGGACTCGTGTACCACTACTTCGCGTCGAAGGACGAGGTGCTCGACACGCTGTTCGTCGAGCGCTGGGAGGTGATGCTCGAGCTGATCCGCGAGGTCGACGGCGGGCCGCTGCCGGTGCGCGAGAAGCTCGGCGCGATCGCGTCGTTCATCATCGACAGCTACCGCCACGACCCGGACCTGATGAAGGTGATCATCGTCGAGGTCACGCGCGCGGCGAACTCGTTCGGCGACACGCACATCGACACGATCCGCGAGGCGTACGAGCTGATCGCCGGGATCGTCGAGCAGGCGCAGCGCGACGGCCAGTTCAAGCCGGAGATCGAGGCGCGCTTCGCGGCGATGGCGTTCTACGGCGTGATCGAGCAACTTCTGACCGGCTGGATCTTCGACCTGCGCCCGCAGGGCGAGGACGATTTCGAGCGCGCCAAGCGGCTCGTGATCGAGATCGTCTGCGGCGGTCTCGAGGTCCCCGCGGCCGGCTCGCGCGGCGGCGCGGTTTCCGAGCAGGCCACCGCGGGCAATAGACTCCCGCGCTGATGGAGAACGAGATCGTCAAGCGGCTCGTGTGGTCGGGCCTGCTCGCCGGGTTCGGCGCGCTTGCCAGCATCGCCGCGCAGCGCGCGGCCGCACTCGTCTGGCGCCGCCTGTTCGCCGAGGAGCCGCCCGAGTGAACGGACCGCCGACGCCTCCCGGCAGCGAGCAGCGCTCCGAGCCACCGCACAACATCGCGGCCGCGATCGCCGAGGTCTCCGAGCGCGCGCAGGTGCTCGTGCGCGAGGAGATCGAGCTCGCCAAGGCGGAGGTGACCGAGAAGGCGACGCGGCTCGTCAAGGGCGCGGTCGTCGGGATTGCGGCGGGGATCTTCGTCGTGACGGCGATCGTCTTCGCGCTGGTCGGCTGTGCATGGCTGCTCTACTACTACCTGCCGGGCAACAACTACACGTTCTTCTGGGGCTTCTTCGCGATGGCCGTGATCCTGCTCCTGCTCGGCGCGCTCGCCGGCCTGCTCGCGGCGAAAGCGGTCAAACGCGGAGCGCCGCCGACGCCGAACATGGCGATCGAGGAGGCGCAGAAGATCAAGGAAACGGTGAGCAAGAGCCCCGACGGGACGTCGGCCGCCACGACCGCCTCGACTTCGACGAGCGCCGGGGTGGGCGGCTGATGGCTTCCCGCTCGCCGGCCGAGATCCGCAGCTCGATCGAGAGCAACCGGATGGAGCTCGCCGTCTCGATCGACCGCCTGCGCGGCGAGGTCGCGCACATCACCGACTGGCGCGGACACGTCGAGCGCCACCGCGAGGAACTGACCGCCGGCGCGGCGCTGCTCGGGCTGGTCGTAGGCGTCAAACTCCTGCGCGGCCGTCGCCGCCGCCGACGCGACCGCTGAGCGGACTACGCGAGCAGCGCGCGCGGGACGCCGCCGACGCCGATCAGGCCGGGGCCCGTGTAGGTGCCGATCACCGGTCCGACCTCGGAGGCGAAGACGGGCTCCGAGCCGAAGATCTCGCGGCAGCGGTCGATCAGCCGCTGCGCCTGCTCGGGCGCCTGGATGTGCTGGACGACCCAGCCGTCGGAGCCGTTGTCGTGCAGCTCACGCGCGTAGTCGACCATCCGCTCGAACGCGCGCCCGGCGGTGCGGACGCGCTCGACCGGTGTGATCTCGTACTCGAGCGAGAGGATCGGCTTGATCTTCAACGTCCCTCCGAGCCACGCCTGCGCTTTGCCGATCCGCCCGCCGCGGCGCAGGTACTCGAGCGTGTCGAGGCAGAACCAGATCTTCAGCGCCTTGCGCGCCTCGTGCACGTGCGCGACGACCGCGTCGCGGTCGGCGCCCGCGCGCGCGGCGGCGCAGGCGGCGAGCACGAGCAGGCCGGCGCCGCCGCAGCCGCTTTCGGCATCGAGCACCTCGACGCGGTCGCCGAGCCCGCGCTCGCTGAGCAGCGCGTGCGCCTGCCGTGCGGCCTCGACCGTTCCGGAGATGCCGCCGGCGAGGTGGATCGAGACGACGTCTTCGCCGTCCTGGAGCAGCGGCTCCCAGACCGCGAGGAAGTCGCCGATCGACGGCTGTGAGGTGCTCGGCAGCTCGCGATCCGTGCGCAGGCGCTCGTAGAAGGCGTCGAAGCTCGGGAGGTCGAGCTCGCGCTCGGATTCACCTTTCCAGCCCACGTACAGGCTGATCTGGTGGACGCCTTCGCGTGCGGCGAGCTCGCGCGGCAGGTAATGCGTGCTGTCGGTGGCGACCGCGACGGGCATCGCGGCGGGACGCTACACCAACGCCTCGGCGAGCTCTCCCGACTCGTACATCTCGGTGACGATGTCACAGCCGCCGACCAACTCGCCGTCGACGAACAGCTGCGGGATCGTCGGCCAGTCGGAGATCGCCGAGAGCTCCTGTCGGATGCGCACGTCAGGGAGCACGTCGACCGCCGCGAACGGCACCTCGAGCGACTGCAGCACGGCGACCGTGCGCGCGGAGAAGCCGCACGCGGGCGCCTCGGGCGTGCCCTTCATGAACAGGATCACCTTGTGCTCCGCGATCGCCTCGGCGATCGCCTCGCGGATCGGGTTCTCGCCGGGCGACGGCTCGGGCGCGCTCGGCGCCGGCTGGCCGGGGGACATCGGAAGGTCTCTCACTGGGTTGCTCGACATGGTCGCTCCTGGCTCATCGGGTCGGGGTGGCGGCGTGCTGCGCGGCGTCCCCATGCGGGAGCGCCGTCTTCAAAGAGAGCGCGTGGATCGGTCCGCCGATCTCGGCGCCGAACACGTCGTAGACGAGGCGGTGTTGCTCGATCCGGCTGAGACCGGCGAATGCCGCCGCGGTGACGGTCGCGCGGAAATGGTCGCCGCCTCCCGTCGTGTCCTCGACCTCGGCGCGGGCGCCGGGTATCGCGGCCTCAATGCGCTCTCTGATGTCCTCGGAGGAGGGCATGCGCTCCTAGCGTAGAGGATCGCGGGCGCTCTCCAGTACGATCGTGATTCGCACTCCGAGCACCGCTATACTTTGGAAAGTCTTGATGTCCCGCAGAGGAGCAGAGCGATGATCACGATCAGCGACAAGGGCGCGGAGAAGGTTCACGAGTTTCTCGCCGCGCAGGACGCGGATGTGAGCCTTGCGGGTCTGCGCGTAGGCGTCCGCGGCGGTGGATGCTCGGGATTCCAGTACCAGTTGGCGTTCGACGAGCAGCGCGAGGACGACGTCGTGTTCGAGAGCCACGGCCTGAAGCTGCTGGTCGACAACGAGAGCCTGCCGTTCGTGCGCGGTTCTGTGATCGACTTCGAGGACAGCCTGCAGGGCGCCGGGTTCAAGGTGAACAACCCGAACGTGGTGGCCGCCTGCGGCTGCGGCTCCTCCTTCCGAGTGGCCGAGGAG
>DATHND010000109.1:0-10009 GCA_035486335.1 Solirubrobacteraceae bacterium | reverse complement strand
CTTCAACCCGAAGACCGTCTTCAAGCTGCAGCACGCGACGCGCGCCAAGCGTTACGACATCTTCAAGGAGTACACGCGCCTCGTCGACGAACAGGCCGAGCAGCTCGCGACGCTGCGTGGCCTGCTGCGCCTGCGGACGGGGGAGGGGGCGCCCCGTCCACCGATCCCGATCGACGAGGTCGAGTCCGTCGAGTCGATCGTGCGTCGCTTCTCGACCGGTGCCATGTCCTACGGCTCGATCTCCTCCGAAGCCCACGAGACGCTCGCCATCGCGATGAACCGCCTCGGCGGCAAGTCGAACACCGGCGAGGGTGGCGAGGACCCGGCGCGTTTCGTCCCCGACGAGAACGGCGACTCCCGTCGCTCGGCGATCAAGCAGGTCGCCTCGGGGCGCTTCGGCGTGACGATCCACTACCTCGTCAACGCCGACGAGCTGCAGATCAAGATGGCGCAAGGCGCGAAGCCGGGCGAGGGCGGACAGCTGCCGGGGGACAAGGTCGACGAGTACATCGGCTCGATTCGCCACACGACGCCGGGCGTCGGGCTGATCTCGCCGCCGCCGCACCACGACATCTACTCGATCGAGGACCTCAAGCAGCTGATCTACGACCTGCGCTGCGGCAACCCCGAGGCAGAGGTGTCGGTCAAGCTCGTCGCCGAGGTCGGCGTCGGGACGGTCGCCGCGGGCGTCTCGAAGGCGAACGCCGACCGCGTGCTGATCGCCGGGCACGACGGCGGCACCGGCGCCTCGCCGCTGTCCTCGATCCAGTCGGCTGGGATCCCGTGGGAGATCGGCCTGGCCGAGACGCAGCAGACGCTGCTGCTCAACGACCTGCGCTCGCGGATCAAGGTGCAGACCGACGGCCAGCTGAAGACCGGCCGCGACGTCGTGATCGCGGCGATGCTCGGCGCCGACGAGATGGGCTTCTCGACGGCGCCGCTGATCGCGACGGGCTGCATCATGATGCGCGCGTGCCATCTGAACACGTGCCCGGTCGGCATCGCCACGCAGGACCCTGAGCTGCGCAAGCGCTTCAAGGGCACGCCCGAGCACGTCGTCAACTTCTTCTTCTTCGTCGCCGAGGAAGTGCGCGAGATCCTTGCCTCGCTCGGCCTGCGCTCGCTCGACGAGACGATCGGTCGCACCGACCTGCTGTCCGCGCGCGAGGCGATCGAGCACTGGAAGGCGCGCGGCGTCGACCTGACGCAGATCCTCACGCACGTCGAGTTGCCCGAGAGCGCGCCGCGCCATCGCGTCGAGCCGCCGCCGGCGGTGCTCGAGGACGCGCTGGACTGGGAGCTGCTCGAGCGCGCCGAGCCGGTGCTGCGCGAGCGCGCGACGCCGTCGATCGCCGGCGGGCAGGTGCGGATCGAGCTGCCGATCCGCAACCGCAACCGCTGCGTCGGCGGCATCCTCTCGAGCCGGATCGCGCGCGAGCACGGCGCCGAAGGGCTGCCGGAGGACTCGATCGTCGTCGACTTCGAGGGCTCGGCCGGTCAGAGCTTCGGCGGCTGGCTGGCGCCGGGCGTGACGTTCGCGCTGCGCGGCGACGCCAACGACTACGCCGGCAAGGGGCTGTCCGGCGGCGTCGTCTCGGTGCGCCCGCGCGAGGGGATGGGCGAGCACTTCGAGGCCGAGCGCAACGTGATCGTCGGCAACACCGTGCTGTATGGCGCGACGCGCGGGCGCGCGTTCTTCCGCGGGCTCGCGGGCGAGCGCTTCGCCGTGCGCAACTCGGGCGCGTGCGCGGTCGTCGAGGGCGTCGGCGACCACTGCTGCGAGTACATGACCGGCGGCGTCGTCGTCGTGCTCGGCAAGACCGGGCGCAACTTCGCGGCCGGCATGAGCGGCGGCGTCGCGTACGTGCTCGACGAGGCCGGCGACTTCGCCGATCGCTGCAACATGGGGATGGTCGGCTTCGAAGCGCCGTCGGCACGGGACGCCGAGGAGCTGCACGAGCTGATCGGCGAGCACGCGCGCCGCACCGGCTCGCTCCTCGCCGAGCGTGTGCTCGCGTCCTTCGAGGAGCTGCTCGCCAAGGGCGCGTTCGTGAAGGTCATGCCGCACGACTACAAGCGCGTGCTCGCGCAACGCGCGCAGGAGCAGCTGGCGGTACCCGCCTGATGGGCAAGCTCGGCGGCTTCCTGCAGATCGAGCGCCACGGCGTCCCCTATCGGGACCCGGCCGAGCGCGCGCACGACTATCGCGAGTTCCTGCTCACGCGCCCCGTGCCGGAGCTGCGCGAGCAGGGCGCACGCTGCATGGACTGCGGCGTGCCGTTCTGCCACAACGGCTGCCCGCTCGGCAATTTGATCCCCGACTGGAACGACCTCGTCTACCGCGACCGCTGGCAGGACGCGATCGCGCAGCTGCACGCGACGAACAACTTCCCCGAGTTCACCGGACGCCTGTGCCCGGCGCCGTGCGAGGCGGCCTGCGTGCTGGAGATTCGCGAAGGCGACGCGGTCACGATCAAACAGGTCGAGAACGCGATCGTCAACCGCGCGTGGCAGGAGGGCTGGGTCGTGCCGAAGCCGCCGCGCCGCGAGACCGGTCAGGCGGTCGCGGTCGTCGGCTCGGGCCCGGCGGGGATGGCCGCGGCACAGCAGTTGCGCCGCTCGGGTCACCGCGTGACGCTGTTCGAGCGCGACGAGTCGATCGGCGGGCTCGTGCGCTTCGGCGTGCCCGACTTCAAGATCGAAAAGTCGGTCGTGCAGCGGCGCGTCGAGCAGCTTGCGGCCGAGGGCGTCGAGCTGCGCTGCGGCGTCGAGGTGGGGCGCGACGTGACCGTCGAGGAGCTGCGCGGGAGCTACGAAGCGGTCGTGCTCGCGACCGGCTCGCGCGTCCCGCGCGACCTGCCGGCGCCCGGCCGCGAGCTCGGCGGCGTGCACTTTGCGATGGACTACCTGTATCAGCGCAACCGATGGGTCGCGCGCGAGATCGGCCCCGAGCCGACGAGCGCGCAGCCCGCGCTCGAGCGCGAGATCAGCGCGAAGGACCGCGACGTCGTCGTGATCGGCGGCGGCGACACCGGCGCCGACTGCGTCGGCAACGCGCTGCGCGAGGGTGCGCGCTC
The DNA here is from genome assembly GCA_035486335.1 of Solirubrobacteraceae bacterium. Taxonomy (GTDB): domain Bacteria; phylum Actinomycetota; class Thermoleophilia; order Solirubrobacterales; family Solirubrobacteraceae; genus Palsa-744. The sequence goes on along the minus strand of DATHND010000109.1, from coordinate 6,932 downwards.
GATCACGCAGCTCGAGCTGCTGCCCGAGCCGCCGGAGCGCCGGCCCGACGACCGTACGCCGTGGCCGGAGTGGCCGCTGAAGTACCGCCTCAGCTACGCGATGGAGGAGGCGATCCAGACGCACCACGGCGAGCAGGATTACTCGATCGCGACGACGCGCTTCGTCGGCGACGGCGCGGGCGCCGTCGCGGCGCTCGAGATCGCGCAGGCCGAGCCGGCGCCGCCGTTCCAGCCGGTGCCGGGCTCAGAGCGCGAGCTGAAGGCCCAGCTGGTGCTGCTCGCGATGGGTTTCCTGCACCCGGAGCAGGCCCTGCTCGACGCGCTCGGTGTCGAAAAGGACCCGCGCGGCAACGTCAAGACGAAGAAGCCGTACGCGAGCTCGGTCGAGGGGGTGTTCGCCGCCGGCGACGCGCGCCGCGGGCAGTCGCTGATCGTGTGGGCGATCAACGAGGGGCGCCAGTGCGCGCGGATCGTCGACCGCTATCTAGCCGGCCGACGCAACGGCACGCCGGACGGTGCAGTGCGGATCTCCCACGACGCCGGGATCGCCGGGCAGGGGAACGCCGACGAAGGGCCGGAGGGCCCGCCGCGGCACGCGACGCCGGGAATCTCGGCGAAGGACTAGCGGCGCTCCCGCGAACGTGACGCTCCCGCGCACCTGCATCATCGGCGCCGGCTCGTCCGGGATCGCGGCGGCGAAGGCGCTGCACGAGCGCGGCGTGCCGTTCGACTGCTTCGAGAAGTCAGACCGCGTCGGCGGCAACTGGGTGTTCGCCAACAAGAACGGGATGTCGGCGGCGTATCGCGACCTGTTCATCAACACCTCGCGCCAGCGGATGGCGTACTCGGACTACCCGATGCCGGAGTCGTATCCCGACTTCCCGCACCACACGCACATCGCGGCGTACTTCGACGACTATGTCGAGCACTTCGGCTTTCGCGAGAAGATCGTCTTCGAGACCGGCGTCGAGCACGTGGCACGCGAGGAGAACGGCGTCTGGCGGGTGCTGCTGGACACGGGCGAGACGCGCACCTACGACGCGCTCTTGGTCGCCAACGGCCACCACTGGAAGCCGCGCTGGCCCGAACCGGCGTTCCCCGGCTCAGAGGCGTTCGCGGGCGTTCAGCTGCACGCGCACTCCTATGTCGAGAACTCGATCTTCGCGGGCAAGCGCGTCGTGATCCTCGGGATGGGCAACTCGGCGATGGACATCGCCGTCGAGGCGTCGTACGTCGCCGAGCGCACGTACCTCGCCGCGCGCTCGGGCGTGTGGATTCTGCCGAAGTACGTGTTCGGCAAACCGGTCGACCAGCTGCGCAACGACCCGCGCGTCCCGTTCGCGATTCGCCAGCGGATGATCCAGCAGTTGGTCAAGAGCTACGTCGGACCGCCCGAGCGTTATGGCCTGCCGAAGCCGGCGCATCGTTTTGGCGAGGCGCACCCGACGGTCTCGGGACGGATTCTCGACCGCATCCAGCACGGCACGATCACGCCGACGCCGAACATCGAGGCGCTCGACGGCTCGCAGGTGCGCTTCGTCGACGGCAGCTCGGCACTGGCCGACGTCGTCGTCTACTGCACCGGCTACCAGATCGCGTTCCCGTTCTTCGACGAGGACTTCATCTCGGCGCCTGAGAACCACATCGAGCTATTCCGCCGCGTGTTCCACGCCGACGTCCCGAACGTCTTTTTCATCGGGTTGCTGCAGCCGCTCGGCGCGATCATGCCGATCGCCGAGGCGCAGGGCGCGTGGATCGGCGACTACCTGGTCGGCGACTACCGGCTGCCCGCGGAGGCGCAGGTGCACGCCGATATCGCCGCCGACCAGGCGGCGATGCGCAAGCGCTACGTCGCCTCCAAGCGCCACACGATCCAGGTCGACTTCGACGACTACCTGCACGCGCTCGCGAAAGAGCGCGCGGCGGGCGCCGAGCGCGCCCGCCGGAACGGCTTCCAGCCCCCGGTCGAGTGCCTACCTTCTGCCGTCACGGCCGCTTCCTAGAGCGCTGCCCGATCTGCAGCAAGACGCTGCCCGGCAACGCGCCGGCGCGGCGCCCGGCTGGCGGCTCGGCGAGCCGCCGCACAGCGGGCTCCGGCGCGCGCTCCGGCGCGGCGGGGCGGCGGCGGGGCGGCGGCGGCGGGGCGGGGTTGCGCGTCAGCCGCCAGCAACGCGCGGCCGACGACGGCTACGAGTCGCCGCTGCTGCCGGGCGTGCATGCGTCGGCCGACGCCGAGCGCCTGGCCGCCGAGCTGGCGTTCGCGAACGGACGGCTGCTCGCGCTCGAGGCTCGCGGCGCCGATGCGCGTGCACCTGACTTCTACGCCGACGTTCGCGCGCTCGGCGCCGTCGATCTCGAGCGGGCGACGTGGGCGTGTTTCCTGACCGCCTATCTTTGCCCGCTGGAGAGCGACGATCCGTTCGCGGGCATCCGCGTGGCGCTGGCCGTCGAGCGCGACGAGCTGCACGAGCTGAGCGGTATTGCGCTCGGGCCGCGCAGCTCGCACGATCCGGCGCGCGGCGAGGAGACGTTGCGCGCTTATCGCAGCTGGTACGCGCAGGTGGGCTCCCAGGCGAGCGCGTTCGCGGGCGACGCGAGCTGGACCGCCGAGCGCCGCTTCGAGCGCCTGTTCGAGCGGCTCGCGCTGCCGGGCATGGCGCGCGTGGCGCGCTACGAGCTGCTCGTGCTGCTCGGCGCGCTCGCGCCGTACGAGCTGCGGCCCGACTCGCTGCAGCTCGCCGGCGCGCGCAGCGGTTCCTCCGAGGACGCCACGACGCTCGCCGCCAAGCGCCTGTTCGCGATCGGCGACCCGCTGCTGCTCGAGCGCCGCGCGGCGGCGCTCGCGGACGCGATCCCCGTGCCGCTCGCGGCGCTCGAGCTGGCGCTGTGGAACTGGGCGGCCGAGGAGCGCGCGACGCTTGGATTCCCGCCGGACGTCGCCGACGGCGACACGCTTCAGCTCGCACGCGCAGCGCTCGCGCTCTGAGCGAAAGTGCTGTCCTCACCGCGGCCTACAGTCCACCGTGTCAGTCGTTTCCCACCGCCGCGGGAGTCGCAATGCCACTTTGCTTCATCGAGCCCCAAGACGCAATTCGAGTGATCGCCGAGTCGCTTGGGCGCGAGGCGCGCCGTCAGCTCGTCGGCGAGGTCGTCCGCGCGTGGGTCGATGACATCCCCGAGCCGGAGCTGTCGGTCCATTACGCCAAAGCGATCGCCGACCTCGACGAGGACGACCTGCACCTGCTCGCCGCATGGCATGCGTCGCTCGAGGTCGGTCAGCCGATCCCCAACACGGAGTTCCTCGTCGGCGTGTTCGCGAGCCTCGGCGAGAACCGCCGCGAGGCGCTGAAGATCGCCGCCGGCTTCCGCGGCGAGGAAGCCTTCCAGGCTGGCGTATCGGAGGAGCAGGCGCTCGAGACGGTGCTCCCGCGCCTCTCGCGCGACCGGGCGATCGAGCTGGCGAACGAGTGCATCCAGCTGTACATGTGGGACCGACTAGGTTGCGATAACTAGCGAGCAGTCGCCGAGAAGTAACTGACACCGCCGCATTCACTGGCACGCGTGCTGATCTTGCCCGTGACGGTGTGCCCGGAGAACTGACCTGTGATCACCTGGACGATCGAGGGTGCGCCGGGGCCGGCGGCGAACCGCTGGGCGATCGTCGCCGTGAAGCTGCCGCTTCTCGAGATCGACGCCGGCTTGGTGGACTGGACGTGCAACTGCTGCTGCGTGACGCAGTAGAGGACCGGCGAGGACGCGGAGAAGCTGACGGTCACGGACTTTCCGTTGCCGGCGACTCTCAGCACGACGTTGCCGGTCGCATGCGTGTGCTGGCGGTGCCCTTCGCGGTCGACGCCCGAGGACGGCGCGTGACCTTCGTACGTCTTGCCTCGGAGGGGTCCCGCCGCAAGGGCGCTCGACGCGCACACCGGCGCGAGCGCGAGCATGACTGCGAGAATTCGACGTGGTCGACTTGTCATGTGTCCTGTCCTGTCCGGGGGCTTTGAAGTCTGACCTCTACCACAAGAGTGCATGCTCGACACGATGCGACGGCAATCTTGCAGATCCGATCACTGCTTCCCATCGAGACTATCCGCGGCTATGATCCCGCCGCACGAACCCGTGGACGTCGCTGAGTCGCCCCGACACTTGCGGGCGGCCAGTGAAGAGAAATCGACATGGAGTGATGGGTCGTGCAGGCGAATTCACGATCGAGCAGGCCCAGAGCCTGTCTGTGCCTGACTCTCGGCGTCTTGCTGGTTTTCGTGCTCGCGCCGGTGAGCGCGTCGGGACGCTTGAGGACCGAGCCGTTCTCGGGCAATGCGTTGCCATCGACAGTGACGTTGAACCAGCCTGCTCCGCGCTCGAACAATACGACGCCGTCGTTCTCGGGAACGGCGAGCGCCGTGACGCCGGTGACGGTCAAGGTCTACCAGGGCACCGCGCCGGAAGGCGAACTCGTGGCGATCGCTGAAGCGCCGGGTACCGGGGGAAGCTGGTCATCAGCCCCCGCCGCGCCGCCGCTCCCTGGCGGTACACACACGTTCACCGCAATCGCGAGCCAGAGCATCGGGGGCGTCGTGGAAGAAAGCGAACCCGCGACGTTCGTCGTCGACACGCAGCCGCCGACGGTGACGCTGCAAGGGCTCGCGTCGCCCTCCAACGATCCGACGCCGTCGTTCTCGGGAACGGCGAGCGAAGCAACGCCGGTGAGCATCGAGGTCTTCTCCGGCACCGAGCCCAAAGGCGAAGCCGTCGCCAGCGCCACGGCGCAGGGGACGGGGACAGGCTGGACTTCGAGCCGGGCTACGCCGACTCTCGGCGACGGAACTTTCACGGCGGTCGCGACGCAGCAAAGCGCGATCGGAAACCCGGCAGGCCGGAGCAATGCGGTCACCTTCTCCGTCGACACATCGTCGCCGACCGTGACCCTGAACCAGCTGCCATCGCCCTCACCGGCAGCGGCTCCGATCTTCTCGGGCACGGCCAGCGACGACACTCCAGTGCAAGTCGCGATCCACGAAGGAGCGAGCGCGGAAGGCCCGGTCGTCGCCTCGACCGAGGGAGAAGTGAACGGCGGCGAATGGGCTTCGGCTCGGCTCGGCTCGGCCCTCGCGTGGGGGAAGTACACAGCGGTGGCGTCGCAGTCGAGCTCGATCGGCAATCCGCCCGGAACCAGCGCGGCGATGACGTTCCTGCTCGAGCCGATCGCGCCGACGGTCGTTACCGAAGCGGCGGCGGCGGTCACGCGAAGCTCAGCGGCCCTGTACGCGTCGGTCGATCCGCTTGGCGGCGGCGTGCGCACGTGCTCCTTCGAATACGGGACGAGCCTCGCCTACGGCAAGAGCGTCGAATGTGGCTTCGTGTCCGAAGCGATGAACGCGTTCCCTCCGACCGGCACGGCGCTGGTGCCGGTGTTCGCGCGGATATACGGATTGAGTCCGAGCACCACGTATCACTTCCGCACCGTCGCCGTCGGCGAAGGCGGGACCGGCGACGGCGCGGATCAGAGCCTTACCACCCAGGCGCCGATCAGCTTCGACGAACAGAGCGCTGCCAGGACGCCACCCCCGACGAGCCCGCCCAGTAGCGTCAACGTGACGGCCGCTCGTGCCGTCGCGGCTCAGATCGCCAAGCAGCTCACAGCTCTCGGGCGTGCGAGCCGGATCGGCGTGCTGCTGAAGACGGGCGTACTCCGCGCGGCGTTCCGCGCACCAGAGGCCGGCGTCGCCGCGATCGACTGGTACTACGTCCCTTCGCCCTCCGCGCCGGCGAGGGCCAGTGCAGGCTCACGAGTGCTGACGGCGTCGGGCAGGCTGAGGTTCAAGTCCGCCGGCCAGACGACGCTGACTATGCGCCTCACCTACGACGGCAGACGTCTGTTGACGCATTCCACCAGTGTGCGGATTATCGCGGTGTGTATCTTCGCCCCCGTAGGCGCGAAGCCGATGAAAGTCGCCCGGACGTTCGAGCTGAGGCAGTAATTCCGATCACACGATTAACTCCAGCCGGCGTCCGTCGGGAAGAGATTATGTTTCCCTGCAAACGCAAAAATTCCTGCAAATAGGCAGGAAAACGATCCAAAAAGCCCGCAATTTGCGACTTTTTGCCCGATCGACGAAATCTTTCGTTGTCGAGCAACTCGAACTGTGTTATTCACCAGTCGCTAACCCGCCGGGGGGCACGTCCATTTTTGGGGGACCCTCTCGTCTGCTCGCTTGATGAGCGGAAGGGTGCAACCCAAGTCGACTCCTTGGAGGGAGTACATGAAAAGACGCAATCCAGTGTGGGGCCTTGTGGCCCTTGTGGGCACGTTGCTGATGTTGGCCGGAAACGCATCGGCTGCCGTAACGCCAGGTAGTACCTGCGTCATCAAAACGCTGCCTTCGTTCACCGCTCAGGGCGAGGGCGCCGTTGCTTCGTCCGTGGCCGACATCGTGGAGGTCGGATGCGACCCGACCATTTATGGGACGGGATCGAAACTCACGATTACGGCGAATCAACTGTACGAACGCTGCGGTCATGACGTGACGTGGTGGGAGCCGAACCCGTTCCAGCAGGTCAGCGGCAACAAAATCACCGTGCCGCTGGACGCTGACGGCAACGCGACCGTTGCGCTGCTGGCGGGCCCAGGCTGCCAGGCGGGCGAGAGCCTGATCTCGGCGCACATGTTGGAAGAACCGTTCGAAACGTTCACGAGCTCCTACTCGGTGCTGCCGCCGGTCACCACGACGCCCGGTCTGTTCGCGGAAAACCCCACCCAGGTCGAGGACTCGCTCTCGAGCGGCGTGGCCACGATCGTCCAGGCGGAGTTCGAAAACGGTTCGGAGAAGACCGTCCGAATCGGCTCTGAAGAGCTCTACAGCCGCTGCCGGATCGCACCGCATCTGCGGTGGTTCCGGATCGACCGCTCCGAGGTCGACGGTCCGGAA
>DATHND010000108.1:0-13433 GCA_035486335.1 Solirubrobacteraceae bacterium | reverse complement strand
TTGAACGTGATCGTGCCCTCGGTGATCTCGTATGACGGATGCCCCATCAGCGTGCTCGCGAGCGTCGACTTGCCCGAGCCGTTCGGGCCCATCAGCGCGTGGATCTCGCCGCGCGAGATGTCCATGTCGACGCCGCGCAGGATCTCGCGCTCCTCGATGCGCACGTGCAGGTCTCTGATCTCCAGGTCGGCCATGTCTGTTGTCAAGCTCCAGTCGTGAGGGTTTGCGGGGAAGCGTCGAGTGACGGCAGGGCGGGCCCGGTCGCGAGCGTCGCGCCGTCCGGCAGCGACGGCGCGAGCACGAGGTCGGCGAGCGTCGTCTGCTGCAACGTGCGCACGATCGACGAGCGCACGCGCGTCCACAGCAGCTTCGTCGGGCAGACATGCCCCGGCTGCTTCTCGCGCGAGCAGACGATCGAGCCGTCGGCGCCCTCGGAGATGCACTCGATCGGCGCGATCGCTCCCTCGAGCGACTCGACGACCTCGGCCATCGTGATCTCGCTCGGCGAGCGCGCCAGCAGGTAGCCGCCGCGCGAGCCGCGCCGCGAGTCGACGAGCCCCGACTTGCGCAGGCGCGCGACGACGTGCTCGAGATAGGCCAGCGGCATGCCGTCGTGCTCGGCGATCTCCGCCAGCGGGATCGGATCCTCGCCGGCTCTCCGAGCCAGCTCGACCATCACGCGCACGCCGTACTCGGCCTTTGTCGAAAACATCATCGTGTCGAATACCTACCTGCGCGCTAGGGTATCAGCAGGCCGGTGGGGTTCCAGGCGGGCGCCGGCCGTCTTTTCAGCCTTCCGCGAGCAGCTTGCGCACGTCGTGCGAGAGCGCTTCCGGCGTCAGCTGTTCGAGCTGGAAGATCACCCGCTCGCGACCACGGCGGTCGAGCAGGAACGCCGATGCGTACTCGCCGAACGCGCGCGCGCCGGCGCTCGCCGGCACGACGCGCAGCGAGCGCCACACGGGACGCAACTGCGCGAGCGTGCCGTTGAGGTAGCGCGCGCGGCCGCTCAGCGACGTCCGCGCGAGGAACGCGCGCTCGCGCGACGGCGTGTCGACGCGCGGATCGGCGCTGACGAGCAGCACCGGCACGGGCCGTGAGAGTTCGTCGAGCGCGCCGCGGATCTGCTCGGCGATCACCGTGCATGCGCCGCCGCACGTCGTGTACGGGAACGCGATGATCGTCACCTGCCCGCGATAGCTCGACAGCGACGCGCGCGCGCCGTTCTCGTCGCTCAACGTGAAGTCGCGCACCGGCGCGCCCGGTGGCACCGCCGCGCCGTCGAAGCCCGACGCGCCGACGATCGAGCTCGGCGCCGACGGCGCCGAGCTCGTCGAGGCGCCCGGCGAGCAGCCGGCGAGCGGCGTGAGCGCAAGCGCCAGCAACGGCGCCGTGGCGGCCGCGCCGCGGAGCTCCTTGCGGCGGCGTGCGAGCATCGCCGCGCAGAGTATGCGAGCCGCGTCGAGACGCCTCGAAAGGCTGCCGTCCGTCGCTATACTTTTTGAAGTCATTGAAACCCGACCGTGGTTTAGGAGTTTTGAGATGACCCCGTCAGGAGCCGAGCTTCTCCGCCAAGTCAAGAGCCAGATCGAGGAGGTCGACCCGTCCGAGGTCGCCGAACTGATGCACGAGGGCGTCGCGATCATCGACGTGCGCGAGACCGACGAGTTCGCCGCCGGCCACCTGCCCGGCGCCAAGCACGTGCCGCGCAGCTATCTCGAGACGCGGATCGAGGGCGTCGTGCCCGATCGCTCCGCGCAGATCATCCTCTACTGCGCCTCCGGCAATCGCTCGGCGTACGGCACGCGCACGCTGACCGACGAGCTCGGCTATGAGCACGTCCGCTCGATGACCGGCGGCATCACGCTGTGGAAGGACCGCGGCTACGACGTCGAGGTCCCGCGCACGCTCACCGCCGAGCAGCGCGAGCGCTACTCGCGGCACATGCTCGTCCCCGAGATTGGCATCGACGGCCAGCAGAAGCTGCTCGACGCGAAGGTGCTGCTGCTCGGCGCCGGCGGGCTCGGCTCGCCGACCGCGCTGTACCTCGCCGCCGCCGGCGTCGGCACGCTCGGGATCGTCGACGACGACGTCGTCGACCTCTCCAACCTGCAGCGCCAGGTGATCCACTCGACCGAGCGCATCGGCATCCCGAAGGTCGACTCCGCCGAGGAGTCGATCCACGCGCTCAACCCCGACGTCGACGTCGTCAAGTACCAGACGCGGATCGACGCCTCGAACATCGTCGAGATCATCAAGGACTACGACGTGATCGTCGACGGCGTCGACAACTTCCCGACGCGCTACCTGCTCAACGATGCGACCGTGCGCCTGAAGATCCCCGTCGTCTCCGCCTCGATCCTCGGCTTCGACGGCCAGCTGTCGGTCTTCAAGCCCTACGACGGGCCGTGCTACCGCTGCCTGTTTCGCGAGCCGCCGCCGGCCGAGCTCGCACCCTCGTGCGGCGCCAACGGCGTGCTCGGCGTGCTGCCCGGAACGATGGGTCTCTTGCAGGCGACCGAGGTCGTCAAGCTGATCGTCGGCATCGGCGAGCCCGCGATCGGCCGCCTCCTGCTCTACGACGCGCTCGGCGCGACGCTGACCGAGGTCAAGGTCCACCGCGACCCCGACTGCCCGATCTGCTCGCGCGACCCCGACGAGATCCGCGACGACGAGCTCGGCGTGTTCCCCGACTACGAGGCTTTCTGCGCGGCTGCCGGTTAGGCGCTAGGCTGCCGCGCTGACGATGGCGACGATCAAGATCCCACCGGTGCTGCGCGCGTCGGTCGGCGGCGAGAAGCAGGTCAGCGCCTCCGGCGAGAGCGTCGGCGACGTGCTCAAGGACCTCGCCGCCAACCACCCGGCGACGCAGGACCAGCTGTTCGCCGCCGACGGCGAGTTGAACCGCTACGTCAACGTCTACCTCAACGACGAGGACGTTCGCGTGCTCGACGGGCTCGGCACGAGCGTCGGCGAGGGCGACACGCTCGTGATCCTGCCGGCGATGGCCGGCGGCCGGCGCTAGGCCGCAGGCGAGAGCTCCGGCGCCGCCGGTCTTGCCGGCGTGAGCGCGGTGTCCGTGGTCGCGCGGTTCGCCCAGTCCGTCAGGAACACGTCCATCGCCGCCAGGTCGAGCGGCTTCGCGAACAAGAACCCCTGACCGCTGTCGCATCGCTCGCCCTGCAGGACCGACAGCTCCCGCGGCATCTCGATGCCCTCGGCGACGGTCTCGATCGACAGCGCCTTGCCCAGTTGCACGAGCGTGTGGATCAGCGCTTCGCCCTCCTGGTTGTCGCGCAGGCCGGTGATGAACGAGCGATCGATCTTCAGCGCGTCGACCGGGAAGCGCTGCACGTGCGTCAGCGACGAGTAGCCGGTGCCGAAGTCGTCGATCGCGATGCGCACGCCGAGCGCCTTGACGGCGGCCAGGCGGCGGATCGTCTGCTCGGCATCGCGCATCAGCGTCGTCTCGGTGATCTCGATCGTCAGCGCGCGCGGATCGAGATCGCTCTCGGACAGCGCGTCGCGCACGTCGGTGATGAACTGGTCGTGGTCGAGCTGGCGCGCGGACACGTTGACGGCGATCTCGATCGGGCAGCCGGCGTGGCGCCAGCGCGCGCCCTGCATGCACGCTGCGCGCAGCACCCATCTACCGATCTCGGTGATCAGGCCGGTCTCCTCGAGCAGTGGGATGAACTCTTCCGGCTGCACGACGCCGCGCTTTGGATGCTCCCAGCGGATCAACGCCTCGACGGACGTCGGCGTCATGTCGTTGAGGCTGAAGATCGGCTGATAGACGAGAAAGAACTCCTCTTTCTGCAGAGCTTCGCGCAGGTCCATCTCGAGCTCGAGCCGGCTCTGGATCGCGCCCTGCATCTCCGCTTCAAAGGCGACGTAGCGGTTCTTGCCGTGGCACTTCGCGCGGTACATCGCGATGTCGGCGTCACGCAGCAGCTCCTCGGCGTGGGCGCGGCTGCCCACGGCGACGCCGACGCTCGCCGTCACGTTCAGCCGCGACGCGACGTTTCCGCTGAGCGTGAACGGCTCGCTCAGCGCTTCCAGCAGCCGCTCGGCGATCAGCTCCGGGCCGGCCGCGAGCGACAGCTCCTCGGCCAGGACGACGAACTCGTCGCCGCCGAGGCGCCCGAGCGTGTCGGTTTCGCGAATCGCGCCCTGCAGGCGCGCGGCGACGGCGCACAGCAGCTCGTCGCCGGAGCTGTGGCCGAGCGTGTCGTTGATCAGCTTGAAGTTGTCGAGGTCGATGAACACCGCTGCGACCGGCGTCCCATGCCTGCGCGAGCGCGCCAGCAGCTGCTCGGCGCGATCGAGGATCAGCTTGCGGTTCGGAAGCCCCGTGAGCGTGTCGTGCGTCGCCAGGAACGTGAGCTCGTCATCGGAACGCTTGCGCTCGGCCTCGAACGACTCGCACATCCGCACCAGCGTCACGTTGAGGCTGCGTTGGAGCATCGCGATCGCCCGTGCGAGCAGCTCCGGCTCCAGCGCGAGCGAGCTCGCCGCCTCGCGCGCGACGTCCGACGCGGCGTCGAACCAGCGCAAGCAGCGCTTCGTGACCTCGTTCAGCGGCGCATGGCGCTGCGCGGCGAGCTGGCCGAAGATCGACCACGACTCCTGACCGACGTCGCGCGCGACTTCGACGCCTTCGCCGGCCATCCACTTGGCGACCGCAAGCGTCGAGACGCGTCCGACCTGCGCGAAGCTGTCCTCGACGGCGTCGTCGAGGACGACGCCCGAGTCGACCGTGCGTTTGCGCATTCCCTCGACGATCGCGTCGGTGCGCGCTGTCAGCTCGCGCGCGAGCAGGTCGAGATCGTCGGCGTGCTCCGGTGGAATGTCCGGCAGCGAAGCGTGCGTATCCGCCGGCGGTGGCTGCTCGGCTCGGCCTCGATACGTACCTGCGTTTGGAGTCGTCATGGCCCGAACGTCGGCTCCGCCTCGTAGGCTTGACAGAGAAAAACCGCTGTGAACGCGACGAATGTTCTAGACGCGCTGCAACGCCGCTTGCACGCGCGCTGCGACCGATCCGGGCGCTTCGAGCTCTTGAAGGCCTATGCCGCAGCCGGCTCGGCGTGGGCCTCGTCGAGGCCGTCGACCGCGGCTGGCACGTGGCTGACCGCGTGCTCGGCCAGCGCCGTGATCGTCAGCGACGGGTTGACGCCGACGTTCGCCGGGATCGCCGAGCCGTCGCAGACGAGCAGGTTCTCGTAGCCGAACACCCGTTGGCGCGCGTCGACGACGCCGCGTGAAGGGTCGGACGCGATCACCGCGCCGCCGAGGATGTGCGCGGTCGTCGGGATGTTGAACAGCGCCTCGCTGATCGAGCTCTGCGCGATTCCGCCGGTTCGCTTGGCGAACCACTTGGCCGTCTCGTTCGCGATCGGGATGAACGTCGGGTTCGGTCGCTCCGGGTCCTGCTCGGTGCTCAGCCAGAACGAGCCGAACGGTCCTTTGCGCGGGCGCAGCGCGATCGCGTTGTCGAGCGTCTGCATCACGAGGATGATGATCGTGCGCCGCGACCAGTGCCTCGGGAACATCACCTGCAGCAGCCGCTTCGGGTGCAGCAGGACCTGCGCGAGCAGCTTCAGCGGGCGCGTCACGCGCGTCCCGTCGCCGACGAGCAGCGTGTTCAGCCGGTGCATCGAGTCGCCGTCCTCGCCGTACGTGACCGTCTCGATGTGCGTGTTCGCATCGGGGTAGATCGACGACGTGATCGCGACGCGCTTCGACAGGTCATGCGGGTAGTCCTCCGGCACCGTCACCGCGAGGATCGACTCCGAGTTCGTGCGCACGAGCTCGCCGAGGCGGCTCGAGATGCGCGGCAGCGAACCTTTGACGCGACAGCGCTGGAGCAGCTTGTTCGTGCCCAGCGGGCCGGCCGACACGACCACGCCGCGCGCACGTTGCACGCGGCGTTCCTTGCGCAGCCACGCGCCCGAGCGCACGCTTTCGACCTCGAAGCCGTCTGTCCCGTCGCCGGCGCCGATTGGGCGGACGTCGATCACCGTTCGTTCGGGCAGCACGCGTGCGCCGCGCTTCTCGGCCAGATACAGGTAGTTCTTGACGAGCGTGTTCTTCGAGCCGTGCGGGCAACCGACCATGCAACGACCGCACAGTCGACAGCCCGTGCGCTCGGGCCCCTCGCCGCCGAAGAACGGGTCCGGCACGGTCTTGCCCGGCTCGCCGAAGTACACGCCGACGGGCGTCTTTTTGTACGTCTCGCCGACGCCCAGCTCCTCGCCGAGCTCGCGCAGCAGCTGGTCGGCGGGGTCGTCGTGCGGGTTCTGCACGACGCCGAGCATCCGCTGCGCTTCGGCGTAGTGCGGCGCCAGCGCGCTCTCCCAGTCCTGCATCTCGCCCCACTGGCGGTCCTCGAAGAACGCCTTCGGCGGCACGTACAGCGTGTTCGCGTAGCCAAGGCTGCCGCCGCCGACGCCGCAGCCGGAGACGACCGACACGTCGCGGAACGTCGTCATCCGGAAGATCCCCTTCATCCCCAGCCGCGGGTTCCAGAAGTAGCGCTTCAGGTCAGCCGTCGTCTTGGGCAGCTCGTCGTCGGCGAAGCGCCGGCCGCACTCCAGCACGCCGACCGTGTAGCCCTTCTCCGACAGGCGCAGCGCCGAGACGCTGCCGCCGAAGCCCGAGCCGATCACCAGCCAGTCGAAGTCGTAGCCGTCCTGCGTCGTCGTCGCCATGCTCGGCATCCCCCTGCGCTCGTCGTCAAGTCCGCTCGATCTTAGACGCTGGCTGGCCGTGCGGCCAAGCGACCCGGCGCGGGCCGTCACGAGTCCTTTCCAACTCGCTCGCCCACCTCGCTATATTCCGTGAAGTAATGGCGGTCCAGAGGCTGCGAAACCGGCCGTGCGGCGGTCGCTACGGGGACATCGTCCAGTCGATCGGCAACACGCCGCTGATCGAGCTGCCGAAACTCAGCCCGAAGCCGGGCGTGCACGTCTGGGCGAAGCTCGAGTCGCACAACCCGACAGGCTCGGTCAAGGATCGCGTCGCGCGCGCGCTGATCGAGGACGCCGAGGAGAAGGGCGCGATCGCGCCAGGGCAGACGATTCTCGAACCGACGTCGGGCAACACGGGCATCTCGCTGGCGATGATCGCCAAACGCAAGGGCTACAAGCTGAAGGTCGTGATGCCGGAGAACGTCACGCCAGAGCGCACGCAGCTGCTGGAGATGTACGGCGCGGAGATCGTCTGCTCGCCCGGCGATCAGGGCTCGAACGGCGCCGTCGCGATGGCGCTGGAGCTGGCCGAGGCGGACGCGTCGGTGTACATGCCCTACCAGTACGGCAACGAGGCGAACCCGAACGCGCACTACAACGGCACGGCGCTCGAGATCCTCGAAGAGCTCGACGAGATCTCCGCGTTCGTCGCCGGCCTCGGCACGGGCGGCACGCTGATGGGCAACGGCAGGCGCCTGAAGGAGACATTCGGCGACGCCTGCAAGATCGTCGCGGCCGAGCCGATGCAGGGCGAGCCGGTGCAGGGCCTGCGCTCGCTCGACGACGGCTTCATCCCGCCGATCATCGATTTGTCTCTGCTCGACCGCAAGATCTTCGTGACGAACACCGACGCGATCGTCTGGACGCGCAAGCTGCTCGACGAGGAGGGCGTGTTCGCCGGCGTCTCCAGCGGCGCGATCGCGAGCATCGCCGTGCGCATCGCCGGCGAGCTCGACGAGGGCAACGTCGTGTTCGTCGTCGCCGACGACGGCTGGAAGTACCTCTCGAGCGGCGTCTACACGCTGCCGGTCGAGCAGATCGAGAACCTGGACGCGACCGTCTGGTGGTAGGCCGCGCGCCGGTCGCCCGCGGCGTTCGAGGACGAGCGTGAAGATCGCCGCGAACCTGCTCCAGGAGATCGTCGCGCACGCGCGCGAGAACCCGCGGATCGAGTGCTGCGGCGTCGTCGCCGTGTGGCCCCCAGGCGCCGAGAGCGCCGGCGACGCGTCCGCAGCACGGACTGCGACGCGCGTTTATCGCGCCGAGAACGTGCACGCGAGCGCATTGAAGTTCGAGATCGCGCCGATGGAGCTGTACGCGCTGAACGAGACGATCGAGCGCGAGGGCTGGGAGATCGGCGCGATCTACCACTCGCACGTGCGCAGCGAGCCGTACCCGTCGCAGACCGACATCGGCTTCGCCGCCGGCTGGCCGGGGCTCGAGTGGATCATCGTCGGCCTCGCGAGCGGCGAGCAGCCGAAGGTCCGTTCGTACGTGATCGACGGCGGGCGGGTGCGGGACGCGCCGATCGATCAGATCGACGCGGGGGAGCCGGCGAGCTGATCGACAAGCCGCTGATCTGTCCGCGCTGCGGCGTCAGCCAGCCGCGCAGCGAGCGCTTCTGCGCGGACTGCGAGATGCCGCTCGTGCACATGCCCGGCAGCGAGCGCGAAGCGACCGAGCGCCAGCGCAAGGCGCGCAAGGTCAAGCCGCAGTACACCGAGGGCCGGCTCGTCAAGGTCGCGCGCGCCGGCAGTCAGCCAGAGGCCGAGCTGATCGAGGCGCTGCTGCTCGAGGAGGGGATCCCGAGCATGTCGCGCCGCTCCGGCGGCTTCGACGTGCCCGACTTCCTCGCCGCCGGGCCCCGCGACATCCTCGTGCCCGAGTCGGGAGCCGAGGCTGCGCGCGAAGCGCTCGCGCCCGGCGAGTAGGCCTCGGGGAGCTGCTCGGAACGGACAGTCCGATAGCAGCTGTATATGCAGCGTATATACAGCTGCTATCGCCGCCGAAAAACAGAGAAGCGCTCTACGCGAGTACGGGAGTGCCCGCGCCGGAGTGCTCGCTGGCGATCGAGCGGATCGCTTCGGAGGCGCGCTCGAACTCGGCGTCGGACAGCACCGGCGTTCCCTCGAACGGCAGTTCGCGCTGCAGCTCGATCCACGCGTGCGTGGCGGTGTACTCGTCCTTGACCTTGACGGTCACGGGGCGCGGGATGCGGTACGTGCGCAGCAGCAGCACGTGCAGCGGCTGGTGCCGGCGCCAGCCGAGCCGCTTTTCGGCGTAATCGGGAGTCCAGACGTAGAACGGCGAGAGCGCGTCGACGCAGCGCGGGTCGGTGATCGTGAAGTGCTCGGCGACCTCGGCCCACGCGCGAATCCGGACGCGGTCGGGTTGCTGCACTCGGGCGCCCGACGTGAACGCCTGCAGCAGCGGCTCGCCGTCGCTCCAAACGCCCTCCTCGAGCGCGCGACGCAGCTCGGGCTGGTGGGACTCGCGGACGAGGTTGCCGGTCTCGTGGTCGAACGTCGGATAGAGGAAGAACCGCTCGTGCGCGAGGCGCAGCGACTTGCCCGGTTCGCGGATGCCGCCCTTGCGGAGCGTCAAGAGCTGCTCGCCTTCCGCGAGCGCACGGACGGTGACCGCCCATTCTTTGAAAGCAATTGGCATAACAGGTGAGGCTAGGAAGCGTCTCTATCTGGCCCGCGCCGCCGCGCATTCGGACGGCCGCTGACTCATTAAAGATACGAAAACCAGGCGGAAATCCCAAATGCCCTGCAAATTGGCCACATATCCGACGGTCACGCGCCGTGGGCGTTCTTGTCCGCCTGGCCAAATCCGCCGCCGCCGGGTGTTTCCAGCTTCAGTCGCTGGCCCGCGCGCAGTGTCCCCGTCGCCTTGCCCGGCAGCGGCCGGCCGTCGAGCGTGTCATGGCCCGGCGCTCCCGGCCGCCCGCCGTCGGCGCCCGGCGGGGCGTGGCGACGGCGCTCGGCGATCAGCGAGAAGGACATCTCGCGAAGCGCTTCCAGCTCACGCACGACGCCGTCGCCGCCGCGCATGCGCCCAGCGCCGCCGGAGCCGCGACGCAGCGCGTACTGGACGACGCGCAGCGGGAATTCGCGCTCGAGCGCCTCGACCGGCGTGTTGAGCGTGTTGCTCATCGCGACGTGCACGCCGCTCGGGCCGTCGGCGTCGGCGCACGCGCCCTGGCCGCCGCCGAGCGTCTCGTAGTACGTGAACGCATCGTCGTCCGGAGATCGAGACGGGTCGGCGCCGGGCGATCGAGACGGACCGGCGCCGAGCGTCAGACTGTTCATCGTCCCCTGCCCGAGCGCGCGGCCGAACGCGGCGAGCACGAGGTCAGCGACGCGCGAGGACGTCTCGACGTTGCCGGCCGCGACGGCCGCGCCGGGACGCGCGTTCAACAGCGAGCCTGCGGGCGCGCGGACCTCGATCGGACGGTAGGCGCCGGCCGAGGGCGGGATCTCGGGGTCGGTCAGGACGCGCACGGCGAAATAGCAGGCCGAGCGGGTGACCGCGAGCGGGCAGTTGAGGTTGCCGTCGTGCTGCGCGGCGCTGCCGGCGAAGTCGAGCAGCAGACGATCGCCGGCGACGCTCGCGCGCAACCGCAAATAGAGGTCGCCGTCGCGCGCCTCGAGCACGTCCTCGGCGAACGACTCGCCGTCGGGCAGCGCGGCGAGGCAGGCGCGCGTGCGCCGCTCGGCGTAATCGAGCACGGCGTCGCTCGCCTGACGTAGCCGCTCGATGCCGAGGCGCCGCGCGAGCGCGCTCAGGCGAATCGCGCCGACGCCGTTCGCGGCGAGCTGGGCGCGCAGGTCGGCGCGGCGCTCCTGCGGCTGGCGCATCAGCGCGACGAGCTCGTCGATCGCGGCGGCGTCGAGCACGCGCGGGGAGATCACGACGCCCTCTTCAGAGAGCGTACGGCTATCTGCGGGCATCGAGCCGGGCGAGCGACCGCCGACGTCGGCGTGGTGCGCGCGGCTCGCAGCGAAGCCGATCAGCCGGCCGCTCGCGTGCTCGCGCGCCTCGCCGTCGGCGAACACGGGCGTGACGACGGTGACGTCCGGCAGGTGCGTGCCGCCGGCGAACGGGTCGTTGAGAATCCACGAGACGCCCGGCGCGTGGCGCTCGCCGAGCACCGCCGCGACGGCGGCCGGCATCGAGCCGAGGTGCACAGGGATGTGCTCGGCCTGCATGATCATCTGCCCGTCGCCGTCGAACAGGCCGGTCGACGCGTCGTGACGCTCCTTGATGTTCGACGAGTGCGCGGAGCGGATCAGCGCTACGCCCATCTCTTCGCATGCGGCGCGCAGCGCGCCCGTGATCACCTGCAGCTCGATCGGGTCGAGCGCGTTCATCCGCGCTCCCCGTCGCCGCCGTCCTCGAGCAGGATCGTCCCGTGCTCGTCGACGACGCCCGACCAACCGTCGGGGACGTAGAGCGTCGCCTCGGGCAGCGCGCGAACGGTCGGCCCGGCGAGGCGTGCGCCGGGCGCGAGCCCGCCGGACGCGCGATCGCCGTCGCCGTCATCGTCGTCGCCGCCGCGCGGCGCGAGCTCGGGCGCGGCGCCCCAGACGGACACGCGGACGGTGACGAGCTCGACGTCGGCGTCGTCGTCGCTGTATCCGTAGCGTTGCTCGTGCGCGGTCGCGAACGCGTCGGTGAGCGCGCGCGGGTCGACCGGGTCGGAGCGCTCGACGGCGAGCTCGAACGATTGGCCGACGTAGCGCAGCTCGTAGACGACGCGCAAGCGCGCGCGCTCGCCGGCGAGCGCGCCGTCGGCTCGCGCGATCAGCTCGTCGCGGACGTCGCGCACGCGCTCGGCGGTCAGCTCGGGTGCGCGCAGCAGGACGGTGCGCGAGACGTCGCGGCGCGGCGCGGCGGCCGCGAGGCCAAGCGCGCAGAGCACGCCGGACGCGCGCGGGCAGAGCACGCGACGGATGCCGAGCTCGCGCGCCATCGCGCAGGCGTGCAGCGGGCCGGCGCCGCCGAACGGCATCAGCGCGAAGCGGCGCGGGTCGATGCCGCGCTCGACGGTCAGCAGGCGCAGCGCGCCGAGCATCTCCGACTCGGCGACGCGGACGATGCCGTGAGCGCATTCGCGCGGGTCGATGCCGAGTCGATCCGCGAGCGCCGCGACGGCGCGCTCGGCGGCGTCGCGGTCGAGCTCCAGGGCGCCGGCGAGCGGCGCGTCGGCGGGCAGACGGCCGAGCAGCAGGTTGGCGTCGGTCACGGTCGGCTCGGCGCCGCCGCGTCCGTAGCAGGCGGGGCCGGGGTCGGCGCCGGCCGAGCGCGGCCCGACGCGCAGCGCGCCGCCGGAGTCGCGCCAGGCGATCGAGCCGCCGCCGGCGCCGACGGTGTGGACGTCGAGCGCGGGCAGCGCGAGCGGCCGGCCGCCGACCGCTCGTTCGGCGGTCTCGGCGACGCGCGAGCCCTCGATCAGACAGACGTCGCACGAGGTGCCGCCCATGTCGAAGCAGAGCACGTCGGGCTCGTCGGCGAGCGCCGCCAGCAGCAGCGCGCCGCCGACGCCGCCGGCCGGACCGGAGAGCACGGTCAGCGCGGCGTGCGCGGAGGCGCGCGCGACGTCGGTCAGGCCGCCGGAGGACTGCATGATCTCGGGCTCCGGCAGCCGCTCGGCGCGGGCCTCCTCGGCCAGCCGCCGCAGGTAGTCGGCGAGCAGCGGCGAGAGCGCGGCGTCGAGCACGGTCGTCGTAGTGCGTTCGTACTCGCGGAACGTGCCGACCAGCTCGCTCGAGAGCGACACGGGGACGCCGGGCAGCTGCTCCGCGAGCAGCTCGCCGAGCAGCTGCTCGTGCGCGGGGTCCGCGTAGGAGTGCAGCAGCGCAACGGCGACGGCCGCCGGCTCGGCGGCGGCGACGCGCTCGACCAGCTCGCGCGCGTCGTCGCGGTCGAGCGCGCGCACGACGCCCTCGGGCGCGATCCGCTCGGCCGCGGCGAAGCGCAGCTCGTCGGGAACGAGCGGCGCGGGCGCGGCGTCGCACAGTCGGTACAGATGCGGACGCGCCTGGCGCCCGAGCGCGATCACGTCGGTGAAGCCGTCGGTCGCGATCAGCGCCGTGCGCGCGGTGGCGCCCTCGAGCAATGCGTTGGTCGTGATCGTCATGCCGTGCGCGAAGCGCCGCACGTCGATCGCGCGCGCCCCCGCTCGCCGCAGCACGAGCGCTACCGCTTCGAGCACGCCGCGCGCCTGCTCGCGCGGCGTCGTCGGGACCTTCGCGGTGTGAACGATTGCGTCGTCGCCGACGAGCACGGCGTCGGTGAAGGTCCCGCCGACATCGACTCCGAGGAGCACAGCGAGGAGCCTACGCGCGGGTCGAGCGGCTCGCGTCGACGCGCGACAGGAGGTCGCGCGTCAGCGGCCGCGGTCGCTCGCCTCAGCTGCGCGGATGCGACCCAAAGAAGAACATGCTCAAGCTGCGGCGAGCTCGCGATCCTCGGTTTCGGCGAGGTGCTGGTGCGACGGGCAGTAGCCGTTGTGCGGCAGCGGCACACGCTGGCAGGCGGCGCCTTTGCGCGTCGTCGCGCGGCACTGCGGCGGCGCGCCGCTGACGGCGGCGTAGCCCTCGTGCGGGTGCAGCGTGAGGTAGTCCTGCGCGAGCTGGACGTAGCGGCAGACGACGCTGTGCACGTGCGACTGCGAAG
>DATHND010000107.1:0-10505 GCA_035486335.1 Solirubrobacteraceae bacterium | reverse complement strand
CGTGCTCGTGCTCCAGCAGCGCGTCCCCGGCTCGGCGTTCGAGGCGGTGCGGAGCGGCCCGATCATCCGCTGACGACGGCCGCGCTGGGCGTCCGGCGCCGGCTGACGCTACCCGGCGGGCGAGGTGACGATCGTCTCGGCCGCGTCGGCGCCCTGCGCCGCGCGCGCGTGCGAGCGGCTGTCGCGCGTCGAGATCAGCACGATCGTCAGCACGGCGCCGGCCAGCGCGAAGCCGCTGCCGACGAGGAACGCCCGATCGAACCCCTTCGCGAGCGCGACGGGGAGGTTGTGCTGGCCGGCGCGCTCGAGGCCGAGCGTGCGGCTGTTGGCGACCGTCGCGAGGATCGCCAGGCCGAGCGCGCCGCCGACCTGCTGCGCCGTGTTGACGAGCCCCGAAGCGAGGCCGGCCTCGTGCGGCTTCGTGCCCGTCACGGCGGCGATCGTCACCGGCACGAACGACAGCCCGAGGCCGATCGCCGCGAGCAGCGACGGGCCGAGCACGTTCGCTGCGAACGTCCCGCCGGTGCCCGGCACGCGCGAGAACCAGAACAGGCCGCCGGCGATGAACAGCAGGCCCGCGAGCAGGACCGGCTTGTAGCCGAAGCGCGTCACGCCCGCGGACGCCGCGCCGGCCGAGAGGATGATGCCGACCGCCAGCGGCAGGTAGGAGACACCCGCCTTCAGCGCCGAGTAGTGCAGCACCTGCTGCATGTACAGCGAGATGAAGAAGAACATCGAGAACAGCGACATGCCGATCAGCAGCGCGACGGTGTCGGCGCCGCGCAGCGTGCGCAGGCGGAAGATCGAGAACGGCATCAGCGGCGCGCGCGAGCGCCGCTCGATCGCGAGGAACGTCGCCAGCAGCACGATCGCGCCACCGATCAGCAGCACCGTTTCGGTCGATCCCCAGCCGGCGGTGACGGCGTTGACGAGCGCGTAGACGAGCAGCGCGAGCCCGGCCGTGACCGTGACGGCGCCAGGGATGTCGAAGTTGCGCGTCTCCGCGTCGGCGTGGCTCTCGGCGAGCACGCGCGGCGCGAGCAACGCGCAGAGGACGCCGATCGGGACGTTGACGAACAGCACCCAGCGCCACGACAGGCCGCTCGTCAGCACGCCTCCGAGCAGCACGCCGGCGGCGCCGCCGGCGCCCGCTACCGCGCCCCACACGCCGAGCGCGCGGTTGCGCTCGGCGCCTTCGGTGAACGTCGTCGTGATGATCGACAGCGCGGCCGGCGAGACGATCGCGGCGCCCGTTCCCTGCACGGCGCGCGCCGCGATCAGCCACGGCTCCGACTGCGCGAGACCGCCCGCGAGCGACGCCAGCGAGAAAACGACGAGCCCGAGCATGAACATGCGCCGGCGACCCATCAGGTCGGCGAGCCGGCCGCCGAGCAGCAGGAAGCCGCCGAACGTCAGCGTGTAGGCGTTGACGACCCACGTGAGGTCGTCCTGGGAGAAGCGCAGCGCGTGCCCGATCGACGGCAGCGCGACGTTGACGATCGACGCGTCGATCACGATCACGAACTGGGTCATCGCGAGCAGCGCGAGCGCGATGTTCTTCGCGCGGCTCGCCGCCGGATGGGCGCCGGCGGTCGTTGCGGGGCTAACCGGGTCTGCGCTAGCGGTCATGGCGTCCTTTCGATCTCGACTCGGGCACGATGATATGAACGTCTGTGGAGACGACGAACCGGGTCGCGCGATTTGGACACCGGCCGCGAACCGCTCCGCGCGGCGCTCAGCCGCGAGCGCCGCGGCGGATCGTCTCGGCGACGACGGCCGGGTCGTCGTAGTACGGGACGTGGCCGACGCCGAGCGTGATGTGGCGCGCGTGCGGAAGCAGCGCGCGGGCGCGCGGCGCCTGGCGCGCATACGGCAGCAGGCGGTCGTGGATGCCCCACGCGATCGTCACGCCCGCGTCGCGCAGCTGCTCGCCGTTGGCGAACGTGTACTCGTCGAACGCCGCCAGGGCGGGGACGAACGCGGGCGCCGCCCACGCGTCGCGCATCATCTCGACGGCCTCCTCGGGCGGCAGTCGCTCGGGCCGGCCGAACGTCTGCCACAGCAGCGCGCGGCGTCCGACGCTCGATCGCGCGATCCGTTCGAGCAGCGGACGCGCCGGCGGCGGCGTGCGCGCGAGCGGGGCAAGCGAGAGCTGGCAGAAGCGGCGTTCGCCGGGCGTCCAGAAGCCGGCGGGCGAGAACGCGGTCGCCGTCGCCGCCGCACCGCGGCGCGCGAGCTCGAGCGCGATCGCGCCGCCCATCGAGTTGCCGGCGACGTGCGGGCGGCCGAGGCCCTGCTCGGCGAAGAAATGCTCGAACGCGCTCGCGTAGGAGTCGATCGTCGGGGCGACGTCGGCCGGCAGCGGCGCCGAGCGCCCGAAGCCGGGCGAGTCGCACGCGATCACGTCGTGGTCGCTCGCGAGCAGCCCGATCACGGGGCGGTTGATCTGCCAGCGCAGGCCGATCCCATGCAGCAGCACGAGCGGCGGGCCGGAGCCCTCGCGGTGGTAGTTGATCGACGTCACCCGCGCGCCGTGTCGGCGAGCGGCGCTTCGTGCACGGTCGCCGTCGCCGCGAGCGTCCGATCGCCGTTCTGCTCGGCGACGGGCTCCATGCGCGGCGAGAAGCGGTACTCGCCCGGGTCGAGCTCGCGCGTCCGCGCGAGGTACTCGCGCATGTAGCCCGGCCAGTTGGCGACGATCCGGCCGCGCTCGTCGCGATACCACGAGTCGCAGCGCGTCCACGCCGTGCCGGCGAAGCGCGCCTGCAGCTCGCGGTCGCTCGCCCGCTCGACCTCGGCGCGGACCTCTACGGAGGCCGCGCCTCGCACGCGCATCTGCTGGAGCGCCTGACGCAGGTACGACGCCTGCGCCTCCAGATAGACGATGATCGAACCGCCGGAGGTGTTCGTGTTCGGCCCGTACAGCACGAACATGTTCGGGAAGCCGGGCACGGTCACGCCGAGGTGCGCGTGCGCGCCTTCCCTCCACGCGTCGGCCAGCTCGGCGCCGTTCGCGCCGACGACGCGCATCGGGAGCATGAACTGCGTCGTCTTGAAGCCCGTCCCCCAGATGATGCAGTCGACGTCGTGCAGCCTGCCGTCGACCGTCACGATCCCCGTTGGCGTCACGCGCTCGATCGCATCGGTCACCAGCTCGACGTTCGCGCGCGCGAGCGTAGGCAGGTACTGCGAGCTGAACAGCACGCGCTTGCAGCCGAACGTGTAATCGGGCCAGACCTTGCGACGCAACTCCGGGTCCTTGACCTGCGAGCGCATGAACGCCGCCGAGCACAGTCCCGCGATCCGGCCGATCGTGCGCGGATGACGGATCGCCGCGGTGATCGTCTCGCAGTACTGGAACATGAAGCGACGGCGGAACGTCTGCACGCCGGGGACGCGTTCGATCGCCGCCCTGACGAGTGGCGGGTAGCGGCGGTTGCGCCGCGGCAACATCCAGTTCCCCGTGCGCTGGAAGACGCTCAGCCGCGCCGCCTGCTCGGCGACCTCGGGCACGAACTGCACGGCGCTCGCGCCGGTGCCGACGACGGCGACGCGCTTGCCGGCGAGCCGGTAGTCGTGCTCCCAGCGCGCCGAGTGAAAGCTCCTGCCGGCGAACGTCTCGATTCCGTCGATCGGAGGCAGCGCCGGCTGGTTGAGCTGTCCCGTCGCGAGCACGAGCGCGTCGGCTTCGTAGCGCTCGCCCTGCTCGGTCTGCACGCGCCAGCGCGCGTCGCGCTCGTCCCACGTGCACGAGGCGACCGCCCGGCCCAGCTCGATATGTCGCTCGACGTCGTACTCGCGCGCCGTCCGCCGCAGGTAGTCGCTGATCTCGGGCTGTGGCGAGCACAGCCGCGTCCAGTCGCGCCGCTGCGCGAACGAGAACGAGTAGAGATGACTCGGCACGTCGCACGCCGCGCCTGGATAGCTGTTGTAGTGCCACGTCCCGCCGAGCGACGGCGCCCGCTCGAGGATCGTCACGTCGTCGATCCCGTGTCGCTTGCACTCGATCGCGGCGGCGATGCCGCCGAAGCCGGCGCCGACGATCAGAACCGACTGCGGCCGGTTGGCGTCGGCGTCTGGACGTACTGCGGATGCTGCTGACATCGTGCCTCCCTCCGTTGCCAGCTTATTGTGCATCTTTGGCGAGCAGCCGCTCGCCGACGCCGCGCATCGTTTCTTCGCCGTAGGCCATCGACGGGTCGCCGGTCGTGAACACGGCGACCGTGAACGTGACGCCCGGGCGCTCGAGGCGCGCGACCTCGTTGAACAGCCCCTCGGAGGGGAGCGCGCCGGTCTTGAAGAAGACCTGCCAGCGCGGGCGCGCGACTTCGGGGATGCCCCAGCTCTGCTGCGGCTCGATGCCGTCGAGCAGACCGCGTGCGTATGGCCAGAACCGGTGCGGGATCAGTCGTTCGATCGCGACGAAGAAACGCGCCTGATCGGCCGCCGAGGTCTGCGTGTACGCCCACCAGCCGACGCCCGGCGCGTAGTCGCGCATACCCGCTTCGCGCGCGACCCGCGCGACCGCGCCGAGGCCGACGCGTTCGAGCACGGCGGACGCGTCTTCGTTGTTCGATTCGTGGATCATCGGATACAGCAGCGAGTTGTCGAACCCGCTGACGGCGCGATGCACGGCGTCGAGCCGTTGCAGGAACGCCGTCAGGAACATCACCTTGATGACGCTCGCACTCTGGAAGCGCTCACGCAGGCGCACGCCCGCGAGGCGGCCGCGGCTGTCGACGACGGCGAGCGACGTGCTGCCGGCGCGGCCGTCGAGATAGGCGATCGCCGCCGCGATCGCGTCGCCCGACGGGTACGCCGCGACCGGTTTGCGCGGGTGCGGGGTCGAAGCCACCCGTTCGACAGCCGGTGTGCCCGCGTTCGCGGGGGTGACCAGGAGCAGGCTCGCGAGCAGCGCGGCGCAGAGCGGCAGCGGCTGTCGCGTACCTCGCACCCGGCGCAGGCTAACGCCCTGCGCGGCCGCACCGCACGCGACGCTAGCGCTTGTGCTTGCCCTTCGCCTTGGCGGCGAAGCCGATGCTCGTGTACGCGATCGAGACCGATTCGGCCTTCGACGCCGGCACGAAGCCGACGCGCAGCTTGAACCGCAGCCTGTGCGCGCGCTGTGCGCCGACGCCTCGGCGCGACAGCGGCGCCTTGATCGTGTACTTGCCGGCCTTCTTGAACCTGCGGTAGGTCGTGCGCAGGTCGCCGCTCTTCACGCTCACGCGCCCGGCGGCGAAGATCTGCACGCGCAGCACGAGCTTGCCGCGGACGATTCGCTTGCTGAGGATCTTGATCCGCGTCCGGCCCCTGCCGCCGGTGCAGCCGGCGACGGCGATCTGCGTCGCCTGTTTGATCGCGACGCCGCTCTGCGCGGTGATCGTCGTCGGCATCGTCAACGTCTGCGTGCAAAGCGCGCCGACCGCCGTCAGCGCCGAGTTGGGCCCGCTCGGCAGTTCGAGCACGAAGCTCGACACCGGCACGTCGGGGATCGAGCCGAACGTCGAGGTCGTGATGCCGTGCTTGATGTTCGTGGCGCCTTCGAGGATCACACGAACGCCGTTGTCGCCTTCGAGCAGCAGATCGAGGTTGGGGAACGCCGCGCCGCCGTGCGAGACGAGGTAGGCCGGGCCTTTCAACGGTTCGGCGAGCACCGGCGTCGTGACGATCACGCTGCCGACCTTCGAGCTGGACGGGCAGCTGTACGGGTTGGCCGCGTATGTCGCTTCGGGGCACGCTTTCTGCAGCGTCGTCAGGCGCGACGGCAGCGATTTCGGCAGTTCGGCGACGACCGAGCGAAGGTTCGCCTGGTGCGCGCCCTGCAGCAGATTGACGCGCAGCGCGGCGCCGTTCGCTTTCAGCGTCGCCGGGTTCGTCGACGCGCTCGTCGCGGCGGAGAACGACGGTTTGAACGCCAACGCGTTGCAGTTCGTCACGGCGAACGGGCTGGACAGCCCTTGCGTCGCGCCGAGCGTCGAGCTCAACGTCGAGTCGGTCGACAGGCCGCCGCAATTGGTCGGGTTGAACAGGAAGTTTTCGCGGGTGACCGCGACGCTGATGTAGCGCAGCCGCAACGGCACGCCCTTGTAGATCGTCGGCACCGAAGCGCTGACGATCACGCGCGCGGTGTGCGGGTCGACGCTGATCGACGCGCGCGTCGTCAGCGTGCCGAGCTGGAACGGCCCGGCGGCCGCGTTGACCGGGATCGACAGGCCATACGGCGCTCCTTGGTATGGGCCGGTCAGGAAGACCGCTCCGCTGAACGCGTACGGTTCGCTGCCCGAGCCGGAGTAGACGGTCGCCGTGCCGATCAGGCTGCTGGCCGGGCAGGTCCCGAGCTGCGCCTGCGGTTCGCCGCACAGCGGCACCGACGGGATCGCGCCGGCGAGGCCCGGTGGCAGCACGGTCGACACATGCGAGACGTATTGCTGGCCTTCGGCGCGGGCGAGGTTGAGCGTGTAGTGCGTGTACGCGCCGGCGCTGTTCGAGCTGTCGACGGTGCTCTGCGCGAGCGCGAACGGGGGCGAGGAGGGGCAGCCGCCGATCGCGAACGGCGTCGCGCCGATCGCGGTGGCGCCGCCGCCGACGCCGCCCGGTTCCGGGAAGGCCGTGTACGGGGTGAATTCGTAGTCGGTGCTGGCCGCGGTGCACGTGAGCGGGTTCGCCAGCGGCGCCCGAGCGCCGCCGTTGAGCGTCAGGATCAGTTCGCTGAACGGCAGCTGCGGGTTGTTCGCGAACGTGACTTCGAGGCGACCCGTGCTCGGGTTCGGCGTCACCGAGCCCTGCAGGCGGACGGACACGCCCATGGTGCTCTCGGCGTCGAGGTACAGCGTGTACGGGGGGTTGGTGATCGGTCCGCCCGTCGGGCCGCCAAGGAACACCGACCCGGTCAGCGAGTGCGGCGGCAGGTCCGTTTCGATCGTCACCGCGCCGACGCGCGAGCCCGCCGGGCAGGCGACGGGAGCGGTCGTGCCGATGCCAATCTGCGCCGCCGAGCAGGCTTCGAGGCCGTGGGCTGCCGACGGGTTGAGCGTCAGGCCTTCGGGCAGCACGACCCGCGCGTCTTTGATGTCCGACGTGTTGATTTCGCTTTCGTGCGTTTTCTGCGGCACCTGCACGACGGTCGTCGCGCCGTCGGGCGCGTCCGGAGCGGCGTTTTCGGGCGTGACCGTGGTCGATGGCGCGAACGGCACGCTTCCGCACCCATCGACGCCGACCGGCGTGTGCGTTTCGGCCGTGGCTTTTTCTTTGGTCCACGATTCGAGTTCGAGGTGCGACGTGGTCGAACTCGAGCACACGCTCGGCAGCGTCAGGAAGTTGCCGCCGGCGTGCCCGTTGAAGTTGAGTTTCGACTTCAGCACCTTCAACGGCGATTTCATGCCCAGCAGGGCTTTCACTTCGGCTTCGTTCGGCACGTTGTTGATTTCGAAGTACTCGTGGTAGTCGCCGCTCCAATCGACGTGCCCTTCGAGGAACAGGCGGATCGGCGAGACCAGTTCGCCCCCCGGTTCGACGGCGATCCCGAAGTCGAGCGGCAGGCCCGAGCCGGCCGGCGGTGCGAGGTTGTAGACGGTCCCGCTCAGCGACGGCAGCGCGAGCGGGATGCCGAGCGGTTCGGCCACGGCTTCCATTTCGGTCGTGCCGACTTCGCTGGAGGCCGGGCAGCCTTTCGGGTTCGACTGGAACTGCGTGACGCTGCAGTCCGGCTGCGGCGCCTCGGGGTCGGCGGCGAGGCCCGGCGGCACGTCGACGCGGATCCGCTTGACCGATGCGCCTTCGATGCTCGTGCCGCTGTGTTTCATCACGAACGTCGTAATGCCCCACGCGGGATGGCTGGCCGCCTGGGTCACGGCTTCTTTGCGGTTCGCTTCGACGCTCGCGTACGTGCACGTGTGGTTGTTGCACGTCCCCGCTTCAAAGCTTTCCGGGCCGAACGACGCGTCGGCGGTCGCGCTCAGCGCGAGCAGGCCGAGCACGACGAGCGCGATCGTCGATGCCAGTGCTGCCCGGGCGTGCGCCGTCATAGCGGTCTGCTCCTCATCTCTACCTCCCTGTAGCTCAGGGCCTGCCGACGCGCGCGACGCGCGACCCGACATAGAAGCCTTACCCGCATCGGGCGGCTCTATTCAGCCAGATGCGACACGTGGCCACGCCGGCGCCAAGGCCGGCGCGCGCCACGCGCTATCGCTCGCGCGGGACGTACGGCGCGAGCTCGCGCCGAGCGATCGAGAGCTTGTGCACCTCATCGGGGCCGTCGGCGAGGCGCAGCGTGCGCAGGTGCGCGTAGGCCGAGGCGAGCCCGAAGTCATCGGAGACGCCGCCGCCGCCGTGCACCTGGATCGCGCGGTCGAGCACGCGCAGCGCGACGTTCGGCGCGGCGACCTTGATCGCCGAGATCTCGATCCTCGCGTGCCGGTTGCCGACGGTGTCCATCAGCCACGCGGCCTTCAGCGTCAGCAGCCTCGCCATCTCGATTTCGATCCGCGACTCGGCGATCCAGTCCTGCACGTTGCCGCGCATCGCCAGCGGCTGGCCGAACGTGACGCGCGAGACGGCGCGCCTGCACATCTGCTCGAGCGCGCGCTCGGCGGCGCCGATCGCGCGCATGCAGTGATGGATCCGACCCGGGCCGAGGCGCGCCTGCGCGATCATGAACCCGTCGCCCTCGCTCGCGATCAGGTTCGAGACGGGAACCCGCACGTTCTCGAAGTCGACTTCGGCGTGGCCCTCCTGGTCTTGGTAGCCGAACACGGGCAGGCCGCGCATGATCGTCACACCGGGCGTGTCGATCGGGACGAGGATCTGGCTCTGCTGCTTGTACGTCGGCCCATCGGGGTCGGTCTTGCCCATCACGATCATGATCCGGCAGTTCGGGTGCAGCGCGTTCGACGTCCACCACTTGCGCCCGTTGAGCACGTACTCCCCTGTGCCCGACTGGGTGTCGCCCTCGCGCGTAATCCGCATCGCGATGTTCGTCGCGTCCGAGCTCGCGACGTCGGGCTCGGTCATCGCGAACGCCGAGCGGATCTCGCCGTCGAGCAACGGGCGCAGCCAGCGGTCCTGCTGCTCGGGCGTGCCGAACTGGTGCAGCACCTCCATGTTGCCGGTGTCCGGCGCCGAGCAGTTGCACGCCTCCGAGGCGATCCGCGACCGTCCGAGGATCTCCGCGAGCGGCGCGTAGTCGCTGTTGGAGAGCCCGGCGCCGTCGTGCTCGTCGGGCAGGAACATGTTCCACAGCCCGGCGTCGCGCGCACGTGCCTTCAGCTCCTCCATGATCGCCGGGTGGTGGTGGGGGTCGCCCGACTCGCGCAGCTGGCGCTCATAGACCTCCTCGGCCGGGTACACGTGCTCGTCCATGAACGCCGTCAGGCGCTCCTTGAGCTCAACGCAGCGATCGCTCGGCTGAAAGTCCATGTCTCTCCTTTGTCGGCCCGAACGACGGTGTATATCGAGTCTCTCGCCCGTATGGAGAGGACGTGCGCCGCGGTCGCTACCTTGTGCCGCCGATGCGGCAGCGAACCGTTCACATCGCGGCGATCGCGCTCGGCGCCGCGCTGCTCTGCCTCCCTGGCTGCGGCGGAAGCGGCGGCGGCGCCTCGACCGCTCGCTCCGCGTCCCATCCGCAGGCGCGCGCCGGGCGACCGAACATCGTCTTCGTGCTGACCGACGACCTCGCGTGGAACCTCGTGCGGCACATGCCGCACGTCCTGCGGATGCAGCGCGAAGGCGAGTCGTTCACGAACTACTACGTGACCGACTCGCTGTGCTGCCCCTCGCGCGCCTCGATCTTCACCGGCCGCTTTCCGCACGACACGCACGTGTTCGACAACAGCGCGCCCGAAGGCGGCTACAGCGTCTTCCACGAACGCGGCGAGCAGCGTCAGACGTTCGCCGTCGCGCTTCAGCGCGCCGGCTATCGCACGGCGATGATGGGCAAGTACCTGAACGGCTACGAACCGGGAGCGAGCGAACGCGGCCGCCCGCGACCGGGAGTGCCGCCGGGCTGGAACGAGTGGGACGTCGCCGGCAACGGCTATCCGGAGTACGGCTACAGGATGAACAGCGACGGGCACGTGCGCCGGTATGGGTACGCGGTGCGCGACTACCTGACCGACGTGCTCGCGCGCAAGGGCCTGCGCTTCATCGACCGTGCGGCCGCCGCGCGGCGGCCGTTCCTGCTCGAGATCGCGACGTTCGCGCCGCACGCGCCGTTCACGCCGGCGCCACGCGACGCGAACGCGTTTCCCGGCCTGCGCGCGCCGCGCTCGCCGGCGTTCAACACGGTCGGCAGCCATGAGCCCGCGTGGCTGAGCTCGTTCGTGCCGCTCGACCAAGCGCAGATCGACTCGATCGACCGACAGTTCCGCCGACGTGCGCAGGCGGTCCAGGCGGTCGACAGAATGATCGGGGAAATCGAGGCCGAGCTCGCCGCGAAGGGTGTCGCGCGCGACACGTACATCGTGTTCAGCTCCGACAACGGCCTGCACATGGGCGAGCACCGC
>DATHND010000106.1:0-2203 GCA_035486335.1 Solirubrobacteraceae bacterium | reverse complement strand
GACCGAGAGCATGGTCCGCGAAAGCGCCGATGCGCTGACCCGCGAGTACCCGGGCCTGCTCGTGCACGGCGTGATCGGCGACTTCGAGCGCCACCTCGACCAGGTCCCGGACGCCGTCGGCCCGCGGATCGTCGCGTTCCTCGGCGGCACGATCGGCAACTTCCCGCCCGGCAGCCGGCGGCGCGTGCTGCGCGAGATCGCGGCGCTGCTCGGCCCCGGCGACCACCTGCTGATGGGTACCGACCTGGTCAAGGACCCGGCCGTGCTCGAAGCGGCGTACGACGACGCGCAGGGCGTCACGGCCGAGTTCAACCGCAACGTGCTGCGCGTGCTCAACCGCGAGCTCGGCGCCGACTTCGAGCCTGAGGACTTCGAGCACGTCGCGCTGTTCGACCGCGAGCACGAGTGGATCGAGATGCGCCTGCGCGCGCGCCGCGCGCATACGACGCACGTGCGCGACCTCGATCTGCCGGTCCACTTCGAGGCTGGTGAGGAGATGCGGACCGAGATCAGCGCGAAGTTCACCGACCAGCGGATCGACGGCGACCTCGCCGCCGCCGGGCTCGAGCTCGTGCGCCGCTTCACCGACGACGAGGAGCTGTTCGCGCTGACGCTCGCACGGCGCACGCGCGAGGCGGCGCCGGCGTCCGGCGAATAGGGTTTCGCCGATGCGGATCGAAGGCAGCGGAGCACTCGTCGTCGGCGGGGCCTCGGGGCTCGGCGAGGCGACCGTCCGTGCGCTGCACGCCGGCGGCGCGAGCGTGACGATCGCCGACGTCAACGCCGAGAAGGGCGCCGCGCTCGCGGGCGAGCTCGGCCTCGAGTTCGTCTCCTGCGACGTGCGCGAGGAGCAGCAGGTGCAGGACGCGGTCGCGAAGGCCGCCGCCGCTGACGGCGGGCTGCGGATCTCCGTCTGCTGCGCCGGCACCGGCTGGGCGCAGAAGGTCGCCGGCTCGAAGGGGCCGCATCCGCTGCTCCCGTTCGAGACGATCATCACGATCAACCTGATCGGCACGTTCAACGTCCTGCGCTTCGCCGCCTTCGCGATGATCTCGGGCGAGCCACGCGACGACGGCGAACGCGGCGTCTGCGTCAACACGGCCTCGATCGCCGCGTTCGACGGGCAGATCGGCCAGATCGCCTACTCCGCCTCGAAGGGCGGCGTCGTCGCGATGACGCTGCCGAGCGCACGCGACCTCGCGCAGTACGGCATTCGCGTCAACACGATCGCGCCCGGCCTGTTCGACACGCCGCTGCTCGCCGCGCTGCCCGAGGAGGCGCGTCAGAAGCTCGGCGCCGGAATCCCCTTCCCCGCGCGCCTCGGCCTGCCCGCCGAGTACGCGCAGCTCGCCTGCCAGATCGTCGAGAACCGGATGCTCAACGGCGAGACGATCCGGCTCGACGGAGCGCTGCGGATGCCGCCGCGCTAGAGCAGATGTGCGCCGTTCGAGAGCGGATGTGCGCCATTCGCGCGTCCTGCGAGCATCGCGGGACGCTGCGAGGAGATCTCGCGTGATGGTCGCCCGAGCCCAAAACCCTGCCCGCCTTGGATGACCGAGGCCGGCGCGGGATCGCTGGCTTCGATTCCGCGCAGGAACTGGAGTGTTTCCTCATCCTCGATGCCCTCGGCGATCACGAACGCGCCGGTCTGACGGGCGAAGGTCGCCATCGCCATCAGCACGGCGCGAGCGCCCGGCTCGGTCGGGGCGGCAGTGACGATGCTCCGGTCGAGCTTCACGAACTCGGCGTCGATCTTGCGCAGCATCTCAAGACCCGAGTTGCCAGTTCCGACATCGTCGACGGCGATCTTGAGGCCTTGCTCGCGCAGCTGGTTCAGTCGCGTGACGACAGACGCGGTGCGAGCCCCGAAACGCTCGGTGACCTCCACGACGACGGCCTGCGGCCGTAGTCCCGCCCGCTCGATCGCGGGGATCAGCCAGGCGCCTGCATCGGCGTCCAGGTCGAGGGTCGTCGGGGAGAAGTTGACGAACAGGAGCATCTCCGGCTCGAGCTCGGGAACGGACGCGAGCGCGCTTTCCACGCACAGGACATCGAGCTGATGCACGCGTCCCATCTGCTCTGCGATGTCGAACGCCTCGGCGGGCCCGGATAGACCGTAGGACGGGTCGGGGCGGGTGAGCGCCTCGATCCCGAGCATGATCCCTGCCTCGAAGTTCCAGATCGGTTGGAACACGGTGGTGAG
>DATHND010000105.1:0-12796 GCA_035486335.1 Solirubrobacteraceae bacterium | reverse complement strand
GATCCGCAGAAGGTCGGCTTTTGGCCGTCGCTGGGTGCGTGGGCGTCGAAGGTGCAAGGGCCGGCCAACAACGCCGTGCCGCCGCACCTGACGCTGATGTACCAGACCGGCGAACGGCGCTGGGGCTATCCCGGCGAGGGCGGCTTCCTCGGCATGGCCGTGCCCGCGGCATACGGCGGCGCGGGCGCCGCTGACTTCCGCCTGAACCTCGTGATCGGCGAAGAGGCCCAGCGCGCCGGCGTCGGCGGCTTCGGCCTCGGGATCACGCTGCACAACGACATCTGCCTGCCGTACTTCCTGCGCTACTGCACCGACGAGCAGCGCGAGCGCTGGCTTGCAGGGATCGTCTCCGGCGAGCTGATCACCGCGCTCGCGATGACCGAGCCAGGGATCGGCTCCGACCTCGCCGCGATGACGACGCGCGCGCGGCGCGACGGCGAGCACTACGTCGTCGACGGCGCGAAGACGTTCATCACGAACGGGATCAACGCCGACCTCGTGATCACCGCCGTCAAGACCGACCCCTCGCAGCGCCACCGCGGCATCAGCCTGCTCGTGCTCGAGCGCGGCATGGACGGCTTCGAGCGCGGGCGTAACCTCGAGAAGATCGGCCAGCACTCCCAGGACACCGCCGAGCTGTCGTTCGCCGGCGTGCACGTCCCCGTCGAGAACCTGCTCGGCGCCGAGGGCGAGGGCTTCGTGCAGCTCGTCTCGAACCTGCCGCAGGAGCGCCTCTCGATCGCCGCCTCCGCCGTCGCCGCCGCCGAGACGATGCTCGGCTGGACGCTCGACTACGTACGCGAACGCAACGCCTTCGGCCAGTCGATCGGCTCGTTTCAGAGCTCGCGCTTCACGCTCGCCGAGCTGCGCGGCGAAATCGACGTCGCGCGCACGTTCGTCGACCGCTGTGCGCAGGCGCTCGACGAGGACGAGCTGAGCGCCGAGGACGCGGCGACCGCGAAGTGGTGGTGCACCGACCTGCAAGGCCGCGTCGCCGACCGCTGCCTGCAGCTGTTCGGCGGCTACGGCTACATGCTCGAGTACCCGATCGCGCGTGCCTACGCCGACGCGCGCGTCACGCGCATCTACGGCGGCGCCAACGAGATCATGAAGGAGATCGTCGGCCGCAGCATGGGCCTCTAGGAACTCGCGGGCATCGTGGCTCAAGACCTAGCGAGGGAGCGGCGCGTCGGCCGATTCGACGCCGAGCTCGGACGCTAGCTGCACGAAGTAGTCGAGCGAGCGCGGGTTCGCGAGCGAGTCGACGCTCGCCGCCTCGTTCGCCGGCGCGCCCATCAGGATCCGCTTGACCGGCACCTCGAGCACCTTGCCCGACAGCGTGCGCGGGACCTCGGCGATCCGCCTGACCTCGTTCGGCACGTGGCGCGGCGAGCAGTCCTCGCGGATCGCCCGCTTGATCTCGCGCGTCAGCTGCTCGTCAAGCGTCGCGCCGTCGGCGAGCACGACGAACAGGATCATCCGCAACTCCTCCTCGCCCCGGCGCGCCGGGATGTCGACGACGAGCGCATCGAGGACCTGGGCCACCGAGCTCGCCGCGCGATAGATCTCGGCCGTGCCCATCCGCACGCCCTGGCGGTTGATCGTCGAGTCCGAGCGTCCGTAGATCACGGCCCCACCGCGCGGCGTGATCCTGATCCAGTCGCCGTGACGCCAGACGCCCGGATACATCGCGAAGTAGCTCTCATGCAGTCGCTCACCGTCGTCGTCTCCCCAAAGGAACAGCGGCATCGACGGCATCGGCTCGGTGATCACGAGCTCGCCGACGCGGTCGACGTGCGGGACTCCCTGCTCGTCCCACGACTCGACCGCGCAGCCGAGGATCCGGCACTGCAGCTCGCCTTCGTAGACCGGCAGCAGCGGGCAGCCGCCGACGAACGCCGTGCAGACGTCGGTGCCGCCGCTGGTCGAGAACAGCCAGACGCCCGCGTCGACGTGCTCGTAGACCCACCTGAAGCTCTCCGGCGAGAGCGGCGAGCCGGTCGAGCCGATCGCGCGCAGCGCACTCAGGTCGCATTCGCGCCGCGGCTCGAGCCCGGCCTTCTCGCAGCTCGCGAGCAGCCCCGCCGACAGGCCCAGGCACGTGATTTGCGCGCGCTCGGCCAGGCGCCACAGCGCGCCGAGGTCGGGGTGTGCGGGGCTGCCGTCGTACAGCACGATCGCCGCGTCGGAGAGCAGGCAGCCGACGAGGAAGTTCCACATCATCCAGCCGGTCGTCGTGAACCAGAACATCCGGTCGCCCGCGCGCAGGTCGAGGTGCAAGCGCTTCTTGCACTGCTCGAGCAGGATCCCGCCGTGCCCCTGCACGATCGCCTTCGGCAGGCCGGTCGTGCCCGAGGAATAGAGCACCCACAGCGGGTGCTCGAACGGCACCTGCTCGAACTCGAGCTCCGCGCCGACGCCGCTCTGCAGCAGCTCCGCCCACGAGATCGCCGCGCCCGGCTCGCCGCCAAGCCGATCCGGCGAGGCCTCGACGTCGAGGTACGGCAGCAGCACCGTCCGCTGCACCGTCGGCAGCTCGGCGAGGATCGTCCGCACGTTGCCGATTCGGTCGAAATCCTTGCCACCGTGGCGATAGCCGTCAACCGCGAGCAGAACCTTCGGCTCGATCTGCGCGAAGCGGTCGATCACGCTGCGCGCGCCGAACTCCGGCGCCGCGCTCGACCAGATCGCGCCGAGCGACGCCGTCGCGAGGAACGCGATCAGCGTCTCCGGGATGTTCGGCATATATGCGACGACGCGGTCACCGCGCCCGACGCCGAGCGCGCGCAGCCCCGCCGCGGCGACCGCGACGCGGTCTGCCAGCTCGCCCCACCTCAGCTCCTGAAGCTCGCGCAGCTCCGAGCAGTGCACGACCGCGACCGCCTCGCGCGCGCGTCCGGCGAGCATGTTCTCGGCGTAGTTCAGCTCGGCGCCCGCGAACCACCTCGCGCCGGGCATCCGCCGGTCGACGAGCACCTGCTCGTATCCCCTCGACGCGCGCACGCCGCAGAATTCCCAGATCGCCGCCCAGAAGTCGTCGAGCCGATCGATCGACCAGCGCCACAGCTCCTCGTAATCGTCGATCGTGCGCCCGCAGCGCTCAGCCGCGTGGCGCATGAAGCGCGTCATCTCCGCCGCCTCGCGGTCGGCCTCGCTCGGCTCCCACAGCGGCGTCTGGGCGCTGGACATGCGGGTATTCTCGCGGTTTGTGAATTGCATTGGGCTGCGCGCCGAGTTTCCCGTCCTGCGGACGCTCGCCTACCTCAACGCCGGGACCGACGGGCCGCTCCCGGCGCGCGCCGTCCGCGCCGCGGCCGAGGAGCTCGAGCGCGAGGCGGCCGACGGGCGCACGTTCGCGCACTTCGAACGCCGCTTCGAGCTGAACGACCTGCTGCGCGGCGCCTACGCGCGCGCGCTCGACGCCGACCCGGCCGACGTCGCGCTGACGACCTGCACGAGCGAAGGGATCGCGCAGATCGTCGGCGGGCTGCACCTGCGCGCCGGCGATCAGATCCTGACGAGCAACGAGGAGCACCCCGGCCTGCTCGGCGCGCTCGGCGCCGCGCGCGAGCTGCACGGCGTCTCCGTCCGCGAAGTCCCGCTGGCCGAGATCGCCGAAGCGCTCGCGAGCAACACGCGGCTCGTCGCCTGCTCGCACGTCGGCTGGGTCAGCGGCCTGCTCGCGCCGGCCGCGCTCGCCGAGCTCGACGTGCCGGTCCTGCTCGACGGCGCGCAGGGGATCGGCGCCGTGCCCGTCGACGTGCGCACGCTCGGCTGCGCCGCGTACGCCGGCGCCGGACAGAAGTGGTGCTGCGGGCCGGACGGCACCGGCGTTCTGTACGTCACGCCCGAGCTGCGCGAGCGCGTCGGCGTGTCGCGGCGCGGCTACGCCAACCTCGAGAACCCCAACGACGGTCTCGACGCGCGCCTGCGCGAGGACGCGCGACGGTTCGACGCGATGTCGCTCAGCGCCGAGGCCGTCGCCTGCGCGCTCGCCGCGATCGAGCTGCTCGAGTCGGCCGGCTGGGACTCCGTGCACGAGCGCGCGCGCACGCTCGCCGCGCGCCTCGCAGAGCAGCTCGTTGAGCAGGGGCGCGCCGTCGCGCCGCGCGGGCCGACGACGCTCGTCTCGTTCGAGAGCGCCAACCCCGAGGGCGAGCGCGAGGAGCTCGCGCAGCGCGGCTGTGTCGTGCGCAACATCCCCGGACGACCCTGGCTGCGCGCGTCGGTCGGCGCGTGGAACGACGAGAACGACCTCGGGCGACTGCTCGAGTCGCTCTCGGCATGAGCGGGCCGCCGGCCGCCGCGCTGCCGGTGAGCGGCGAGCAGTCAGACGCTGACGAGCGCCGCCCCGCGCACCCGCGCCGCGTGCTCGAGCGGGCGCTCGAGCGGCTCGGCCTGCACCACCTCGCGCTCGCCGCCGTGCTTGCGCTCGCCGCCGTGCTGAACGTGCACCGGATCTCGCAGAACGGCTACGGCAACATCTTCTACTCGGCCGGCGTCTCCTCGATGCTGCGCTCGTGGCACAACTTCTTCTTCGTCTCGTTCGACCCCGGCGGGCTGATCACCGTCGACAAGCCGCCGCTCGCGTTGTGGCTGCAGGCGCTCAGCGCGCAGCTGTTCGGCTTCAACTCCCTCAGCCTGCTGCTGCCCGAGGCGATCATCGGCGTGCTCGCCGTCGCGCTGCTGTACCGCGCGCTCGCGCGCCGGCTCGGCGGCTGGGCGGGCGTCGTCGGCGCGCTCGCGCTCGCGACGTTTCCCTCGTTCGTCGCGATCTCGCGCACGAACAACGTCGACGCGCTGCTGATCCTGCTGATGATCCTCGCCTGCGACGCCGGCGTGCGCGCGTGCGAGACGGGCCGCTGGCGCACGCTGCTGTGGAGCGCCGCGCTCGTCGGGCTCGCGTTCAACTGCAAGACGCTCGCCGCCTACCTGATCGTGCCCGGGCTCGCGCTCGCCTTCCTGCTGTGCGCGCCCGGCTCGATCCGCCGCCGCCTGCTCGCGCTGATCGCCGCCGGCGCCGTGCTCGTGGTCGTCTCCGGCGCGTGGATGCTAGCCGTCGAAATCGTTCCCGCCGCCAAGCGCCCGTACGTCGGCAGCTCGACGAACAACACCGAGCTCGGATTGACGTTCAGTTACAACGGCTTCGGCCGCGTCGGCGGCCAGACCGGCGGCCCCGGGCGGATCCCGGTCGGCACGGGTGCCTTCCCACACGCCGTCAAGCCGGTCCACGGCAAGCCGGCGCAGCCGACGGCGCCGCACCTCGCCAAGACCGAACCCCTGTTCAACTCCACCGGGCACCCCGTTCCGGCGCCCCCGCCGATCCTGCCGAACGGCCGCGAACGAAACCCGATCCCGTTCGGCGGCCCCGTCGGTCCGCTGCGCCTGTTCGGCCACGGGCTCGGCGACCAGGGCGCGTGGATGCTGCCGTTTGCGCTCGCCGGGCTGCTCGCGTTCGCGCTGCTCGTGCTCTGGCCGCCGAGCGAGGATGAGGGCGAGGGCGACGGCGAGGCGGCCCCCGCGGACAAGCTCGAGCCGCCTCACGCCGGCTGGTGGGCGAGCCTCGACCGCGGGCGCCTGGCGCTGCTGATCACGTTCGGCGGCTGGTTCCTGCTCGAGGCCGCCGTGCTGAGCCTCTCGAAGGGAATCGTCCACCCCTACTACGTCTCCGCGCTCGGGCCCGGCGTCGCGGCGATCGTCGGCGCCGGCGCGTTCGCCTTCGCGCGCTTCGCGCAGCGGCGCGACTGGCGCCTGCTGCTGCTCCCGTGCGCCGTCGCCGCGACGGTTCCCGTGCAGCTCGCGCTGCTGCACAAAGCGCACTACATGTCGTGGTTCACCGCGCCGCTGATCGCCGCCGTCGCGCTCGGCGTGCTCGCGCTCGCGCTCGGCGTGCTCGCTCCGGCTCGCGCGGCGCTCGCGCGGCGCCTGCTGCTCGCCGGCGCGTTCGCGATCGTGCTCGGCGCGCTGACGATCGCGCCCGGCGTCTACTCGGCGAGCAACTGGCTCGCGCCCGTGCAGTCGACGTTCCCCGCCGCCGGACCGCGCGCGGCCGCCGGACCCGGCGGCTACGGCGTCAGCGCGGAGCACGTCAACGTCGACCGCGCGCTGCTGAGCTACGTCGAGGGCCACGGTCCCGGCACGCGTTGGTCGGTGCTCGCCGACGCCTCGAACACCGCCTCGCCGATGATCCTGCTCGGCGGCGACGCCGGCGCGCTCGGCGGCTTCAGCGGCACCGACCCCGCGCTGAGCGGACCCGGCCTGGCGACGCTCGTGACGCGCGGCGAGGCACGCTACGTCCTGCTCGGCGGCGAGTTCTCGACGCGCGGCGGCAACGGCGCGACGATCGCCGTCCAGCGCGTCTGCCGCGTCGTCCCGACGCGCGCTTGGCTGCCGCGACCGCTCGAGCCGAACGGGCTGATCCTGTTCGACTGCGGTGGGCTCGCACGCGAGCTTCAGAGCGCCTAGCGCGGACTTTCGTCGCGCCGAGCGCCCGGCCGGCGGCGACGGCGGCGCGGGCGCGCAAGCGCCGGCCGCCGCTCACGCCGCGACCGCGAGTTGGCGCCCGAACGCCCGCGCGAACAGTTCCGTCTCGCGGTTCGCCGCCCACCGCGGCACCGCCGACTCGCCGTCGGCGACGAGCGTCAGCTCGACCTCGTTCTCGTGCAGCGCGATCCGTGTTTCGCGCACGAGCTGATCGCGCGAGCGCTCGAGGTCCTCGGCCAGCCGCAGCAGCACGGCGCAGCGGTCGAGCCGCTCCGCGTCGCCCTCGCCGAACAGCGCGCGCAGCGGGCCCGGGTCGGGCATCCCCTTGCGGTGGTAGCGCGCCGACTGCGCGATGATCGCGACCTCGACCGGCGAGAAACCGGGCAGCCCGGCGTTGAGGATCAGATAGCGCGAGTGCTTGTGGTGGTCGTCGTAGTCGACCGACATGCCGATGTCGTGCAGCATGCTCGCCGCCCACAAGAGCTCGCGCTCCCGCGCGTCGCCGTCGTGCAGGCCGAGCCGCGCGAGCTCGTCGAAGATCCCGAGCGCGAGGGTCGCCACGTGGCGCGTGTGCGCGGCGTCGAGGTGGTAGCGCCCGGCGAGGTTCAGCACGCTCGCGCGTCGCACGTCGGCCAGCAGCGGCGGATCGCTCGCTGCGAGCAGCCGCTCGAAGAAGACGCCCTCGCGCAGCCCCGCCTCGGTCGTCTCGAGACTGTCGAAGCCGCCGGCCTCGAGCACGCTCTGCACGACGACCGCGCCCGCCAGGATCAGGTCGGCGCGCGCCGGCTTGACTCCCGGCACGCTCGCGCGCTCGGCCGCCGGCAGCGCCGCGAGGCGCTCGACCAAGTCGTCGAGCGCCTCGCGCTCGAGCACCATCCCCTGCACGCCGTTCGACGGCAGCCCCGCGGCGCGCTGCGCGGCGGCGGCGAGGTTGCGCACCGTCCCGCCAATCCCGACGAGCCGCCGCGCGCCGGCCGTGCCGGAGTCGCCGGGCAGCCACGCGGCCTCGGCCAGGCGCTCGGCGATGTGCTCGCGCAGCGCCTCGAGCTGGCGGCGCTTGGCCGGGCCGTTGACCGGCAGGAAGCGCTCGCTCATCCGCACCGTGCCGATCGGCCACGAGCCGCTCGCGCGCTCGAGGCGGCCGTCCACCTGCACGAGCTGAAGCGAGCCGCCGCCGAGGTCGAGCACGGACCCGTGCTCGAGCGTCGTCGAGTTGACCGCCGCAAGATAGCCGTAATAGGCCTCCGCCTCGCGCGAGAGGACGCGGATCGGCAGCGCCGAGCGCTCGCGTGCGACGCCCAGGAACTGCTCGGCGTTGCGCGCGTCGCGGATCGCGCTCGTCGCGACGGCGTCGATCTTCTCGCGCCGCAGGCCGCTCGCCGTCGCGAAGTGCGCGAACACGTCGAGCGTCGCCAACGCGCGCGCGACCGGCTCGGGCGCGAGCTCGCCGGTGGCCGCGAGCCCCTCGCCGATCCGCACCGGCTCGTAGATCTCATCGGTGCGCTTCCACCAGCCGTCACCGGCGAGAAACACGACGAGGCGAAACGAGTTCGAGCCGAGGTCGATCACGGCGAGGCGCTCATCGGGCTTCATTCTTTGAGCGTATTCACCGCCTCGGCGGGCTCCGACGAGCCACTACGCCGGGCCGCCACCGACCGAAGACGGCCGGCTGCGGCGACCGTCGCCGATCACGCCGCGGCGCCGGACCGGCGGCTCAGACGGGCAGGTCGTCGGGCGAGGCGATCACGCGCATGTGCTCGGCCACGTTCGTGATGCTGAGCAGCCGCTGGACCTGCGAGGAGCCGGGCGTGATCGCGAACTCCTGACCGCGCCCGCGCGCGCGCTCGTGCGCCAGCAGGATGATCCGCAGGCCGGTCGAGTCGACGAAGCGCAGGTCGTCGAGGTCGAGTACGAGCAGCGGCGTCTCGGCGATCTCCGCTCCCTCGAGCGCGCGCTCGAGAATCGGCGAGCTTGCGAGGTCGAGTTCGCCCTCCAGGTGAAGCACGACACGGTCACGCTGCCGGCGCACATCCACGCGTAGGTGCTCCTGGGCGCCCACGCGCGAATCGTACCGCACGCCGAATCGCGATCTCCCTCCTCAGCGGCGGACCTGCGTGTGCACGCGCACGACGGTCCCGCTTGGCGCCGAGCGGATCTGCACGAGGTCGCAGAGCTGGTTGACGAGCCACAACCCGCGCCCGCCGTGCTGCTCGACCGGCGGCGCCAGGCGACCGACGAGCGGGTCGCGGATGAAGCCACGGTCGCGCACCTCGCAGACGAACGCGTCCGGCTCGCGCCAGATCCGCAGCGCCCCGCCGCCGCCGCCGTACTGCACGCTGTTCGTCGCGAGCTCATTGATCGCGAGCACGAGCTCTTCGCCGACGTCGAGGCCGAGCCCCGCCTCGCTCGCTCGCAGCGAGACGAGGTTGCGCACGGCGCCGAGGCCGAGACGCGTGAACAGCAGCTGCTCGTGCTCGGCCGGCGGCGCCGGCAGCGACCCGTCGAACGGGGCCTCGCCGTTGTAGAAGAGCGCTTCGTGGCGAAACGAGTCCTCGGCGAGCGCGACCTTGACGGCCGCGGTCGAGCGCAGCTCGACCGGACGTGTCGCGCTCGTGATCGACGCAGGCTTCGCCACCGCGCTACTCCGCTACCGCCCGTACCAACGTCGCCTGCCGCCGTCAGCGACGCCGCCGACGAAGAAGCCGATCAGCCACAGAAGCACGGCGAAGATCAGCACATACCACAGCACATGCGCAGCGAAGCCCAGCCCTCCGAGGATGGCCAGGATCAACACGAGCGCAACTAGAGCAACCATGTCGTTCCTCCTTCACGTTCGCATCCGCGGTGATCGCGGACGCTGGCTTTGGAGTACCCGTCTCATCGGCTGCCAATCTGTCGGTCGACAGCGCCGCGCA
Source organism: Solirubrobacteraceae bacterium (assembly GCA_035486335.1). GTDB lineage: Bacteria > Actinomycetota > Thermoleophilia > Solirubrobacterales > Solirubrobacteraceae > Palsa-744. Next base: position 3,398 of record DATHND010000105.1, on the reverse strand, counting down.
TTCGTTGCAGCCTCCGTGGCCGCGTCTGGACGGTTGTTTCGACCTCGACGCACGGTGTCGAGAAAATTCTTTGAAAAAGATGTTTAGACCCTTTGCGCACGGGGCAAAGCGTCTTCTGGAGTTGTCCTCCCTCAGGCGGTGATCGCTACCCCCGGCGGTCACCGCCTATTTTTGCCTGAACCGTGTGCGAGCCGGCGTTCAGCGCTCGTCGCGCAGCCGCAGCTTGAGGATCTCGGCGTCGCCCTCGGCGAGGAGCACGCGCTCGTCGGTCAGCTTCTCAATCACCGGGCCGACGTCGTGCACCGCGGAGTCCGCGGCGGGGCGCTCCGCGCGAGAGCTCGCGGGCGACCCGACGCGCAGCTCGAGGCTGCGCGGCTCGACGCAGACGGACATCTTCAGATGCTCGACGGTGCTCAGCTGCGCCGCCTGCGCGACGAGCGCGTCGGCGAGGAGTTCGGCGTCGGAGATTCGGTCGGTCGTGAAGCGCGCGCGCGCCGCGAGCACGCAGATCACGCGCGGCAGCACCCTGCGCGCGAGCGCGGCCGGCGCGAGCGCGAGCGCGGCCGTCGTCGCGAGGTCCTCGCGCGCGAGGATGGGCGGCTCGAAGCCGTCGTGGACGAGCGACTCGAGCGCGACGGCGCTCGGCGTGACGAACTCCATCCGTACCTCGGTGCCGCCGCCGACGACGTCGCGGAACTCGACGCGCGGCGCGAGCGCCTGGATGATCGAGAGGCCGATCCCGAGCGCCGCTTGCTCCTCGCTGCGGATGTGCGGCTTGATCCCCGTGCCGTGGTCGCGCACGACGACTTCGATGGCGTCGGCGCCGAGGTAGACCTCGAGCTGCAGCGGCCCTTCGGCGCCTTCGTAGGCGTGCAGCACGACGTTGTTGCATGCCTCGGTCACGGCCGTGCGGATGTCGTTGAGCTCGACGTCGTCGACGCCGACCGTCTCGGCCATTGCGCTCAGCGCCTCGCGCACCAGCACGACGTTGTCGGGCTGGTTCGAGAGCGTCAGGCAGACGTTCGGCGACGCGGTCATCGAACTCGGACGCTACCCGCCCTGTGCACGGCTACCCACAGCCCCCGAGATGTCGCGTCGATCTGACCGCTCTCGCCGAGGCTTCCGGCGCGGTCAGCCCGTCGTGCTCGTCAGCGCGCGCAGCTCCTCGAGCGAGCGCCGCAGCAGGCGCGAGACCTGCATCTGCGAGATCCCGACGCGCTCAGCGATCTCCGTCTGCGTCAGGTCCTCGACGAAGCGCATGCTGAGGATCTGACGCTCGCGCTGCGGTATCCGCCCCATCACCGCGCTGACCGTCGCGTCGAGCTCGACGAGCTCGTAGCGCGCGTCCTCCTCGCCCATCGCGTCGCCGTACGACATCGCTTCGTCCGCCGCGCCCGGGCGCGGCGCGTCGAGCGAGAGCGACTCGTAAGCCTGGATCGCCTGCAGCGCGTCGATCACGTCCTCGGTGCTCAGCTCGAGGTACTCGGCGAGCTCGTTGACGGTCGGCGCGCGCCCGCGCGTGTTCGCGAGCCGCTCCTGCGCGTCGCGCACCTTCAGCGCGCGTTCCTGCGAGCCGCGCGGCACGTGCACCGACCAGCCGGCGTCGCGGAAGTGGCGGCGCATCTCACCGAGGACCGTCGGCACGGCGAACGACGCGAACGGGTGCCCACGGTCGGGGTCGAAGCGGTCGAGCGCCTTCAGCAGCCCGAGCGCGGCGACCTGCAGCAGGTCCTCGAACGGCTCGGAGGAGCGGTCGTAGCGTCGCGCGAGGCTGCGGGCGAGCGGCATGAACCGCTGCACGAGCTCTTCGCGCGCGACGCGGTCGCCCTGCTGGTGGCGCGCGAACAGCCGCTCCTCGCCCGCTCGCGCACCGGTGCGCGAGTCGCGTGTGGCAGTCGAGTTAGTCATGTGCGTGACCGTCATGACATCCTCCCGTCGGTATCGCTTGCAGGCCTCCGACTCGCTGCGTGCGACATTTTACTACCGTCGGCCCCGTCGCGCCAGTGCCGCGTGGACGCCGACGCGCGGCCGCGCCCGAAGCGCCGACGGTCAACCGGCGCTTCAGCCCGACCGAATGACGGCGGGGACCTGCTGCGTGATGCAATGGATGTTGCCACCGCCGAGCAGGATCTCGCGCGCCGGAACGCCGACGACGTCGCGCTCGGGGAAGACGCGACGGAGGATCTCGGCGGCCTCGTCGTCGTGGCGCTCGTCGAGCAGCGGATAGACGACGCGCGAGTTGCCGACGTAGCAGTTGACATAAGAGGCCGCGAGGCGATCGCCGGCGCGGCGCGGCAGCGTGCCGGCGACGGCGTCAACGCCGCGCGCCTCCTCGGCGGTGCTCGTCAGCGGACCGGGCGAGGGAAGCCGGACCACCTCGAGCGAGCGCCCGCGCGCGTCGGTCGCCGCTTCGAGTCGAAGCAGCGCGTCGCGTGAGATCGCGTGCTGCGGATCAGACGGGTCGTCCGCGTAGCTCAGGAGCACGACGCCGGGCCGGGCGAAGCACGCGAGGTTGTCGACGTGACCGTCGGTCTCGTCGTTGCAGACGCCGCGTCCGAGCCACAGCAGCTTCTCGGCGCCGAGGTGGTCGCATAGCGCGCGCTCGATCTGCTCGCGGGTGAGTTCGGGGTTGCGATTGCGGTTGAGCAGGCACTGTTCCGTGCTCAGCACCGCGCCCTCGCCGTCGACGTGGATCGAGCCGCCCTCGAGCACGAGCGGCGCGCGGTAGCGCGGCGCGCGTTCTACCTCGAGCACCTTCGCGGCGACGCGCTCGTCGCGATCCCACGGGAAGTAGAGGCCGCCGTCGAGCCCGCCCCAGGCGTTGAAGCGCCAGTCGACGCCGCGCCTGCCGCCGCGGTCGTCAAGCAGGAACGTCGGGCCGACGTCGCGCATCCACGCGTCGTCGCTGGAGAGCTCGACGACGCGCACCGCGACGGGCAGGACCGAGCGGCAGTGCTCGAACTGCGCGTCGGACACGCCGACCGTCACGGGCTCGGACGCCGAGATCGCTTCGGCGACCGCGGCGAACGCCTCCTGTGCGGGCTTCGCGCCGAGGCGCCAGTTGTCCGAACGCTCGGGCCAGAGCATCCAGCAGCCGGCGTGCGGCTCGAACTCGCCGGGCATCCGGTAGCCGTCGGCGGCGGGCGTCGAGCGCAGCGGTGCGCTCACCGCCTCGTCGGCCGAGCGGTTGGCGCGATCGTCGGACGTGGTCATGTCGCGAAGTAGGTATAGAACCGCGCGCGGGCGAGCGGCGGAGATCGCGCTTTAGAGTGGGCAGCCTCCAAGATGTGCCGACAGCCACGGCTCATCTTGCCTCCATCTTGCGCGCACCGTAGACGATGTCTGCCGGGATGCGACCCCGCGTGAGTCGCCCGTGGTGGACGCGGTCGGTGTTGTAG
>DATHND010000104.1:0-7297 GCA_035486335.1 Solirubrobacteraceae bacterium | reverse complement strand
GAACATGACCGCCGAGTGCGCCGTCGCGGTGGTCGCGCGGTAGTACGTGCTCGCCTGCGGCGTCTGCGGGAATTCGTAACCGCCTCCGCTCGTCGTGTGGGTCGTCGCGACCGGCGCGAACGGCGCTTTTTTGCCGTGCGCGAGCAGCGTCACGAGCGTCCCGGTCGGCGCTCCCGCGACGACGCCTTTGAGCTTCGTCGACTGGCCGAACGCGAGCGGGTTGAGATCGCTTTCGAGCGTCAGCGCCGGGTTCTCGGTCTGTGAGATCTCATACGACATCGGCGCGGACGCCGCCGGTGCGTTGATCGGGTTCGGGTGGACGACGACGCGGATGTTTGCGTCTCCCGGCAGCGCGAAGTTGTGTTCGATCGCGTATTTGCCGCCAGGGCCGACCGTGCCGAACTGGATCGCGCGCCATTCTTCGTTCTGCGTCGCTTCCTCGCGCTGCAGCGTGAGACGCGCGCCGACGTCGGCTTTGTTGACCGTGCCCGCGAAAACCACCGTGTTCGTGCCGCGGCCGCGGCTGCGGCCGCTCCTCGTAAACAGGTGCGCGCCTTCCGGCGGCGTCGGCGGTTCCGGCGTGAGGAGCGCTGCGACGCGAATCGTGCGGCGCGAGCTCTGCACGCCTTCGGAGGTTGCGTAGAAGACGCTGTTCGTTTCGAAGATCGGCGGCGTGATCTCGAACGCGCCGCCAGTTTCGGTCGTCGCCGTCCCGACCGCGACGAAGCCAGCTTTCGACTGCGCCTGGTACATCGTCACGAGCTTGCCCGTCTCCTGTTCGGGGTTCGGGCAGATCATGTGCCCGACGATCGTGACCTTTTCGCCTGTCGCGATCGGCGTTTTCGGGACTTCGAGTTTGATCCGGCAAGGCCCGCTGGCCTGCACGTGCACCCGACCGTTCCGTCGCGCTTGAGCGCCCGTCGGCGCGATCGCCAGCGCGGACGCGGCGGCTGTCAACAGCAGGGCGAGTCCGGTTGAACGCATCTGTACGCCTCCTTCGGTCAGAGTCGTCGGCGGTCCGCGACCCGCGGAGCGGCCGTTGGGCAATCGTTCGCTGCAGCCCGTAAACCCGTGGCGCGTCGCGTCGATGCGGTCGTTCAGGAACCGGACGTATAGCCGTCGCCGGCGCGGGCTAGGGCACGATCACGTTCGTCGGGTCCGGTTGCTCCTCGGGCGGCGCCTGGCTGTAGTCGCCGAACGGCGCGTCGCGCCGGGCGACCGCGCCGTGCACGCCGTCGCGCTCGGCGAGCTCGATGAAGCGCGCCGCGTCGGGCGTGTTGCGCATCAGCCCGTCGAGGATCGGCCCGAGCGTCTGCGTCGAAGCGAGCCCCATGTTCTCGTACGCCTGGTTGACGATCAGCTTCATCGCGCTGAGCTGCGAGGAGGGGATGCTCGCGAGCTGCGCCGCGCGCTCGGCGACCTCCTGCTGCAGGCGCGCGAACGGCACGGAGGCGTTGACCAGGCCGGCCTCGACGGCCTCGGCGCCCGACAGCGGCTTGCCCGTCAGCGCGTACTCCTTCGCGCGCGTCAGCCCGAGCCGATACAGCCACATGCCGGTCAGGTAGCAGCCCCACATGCGCGAGTACGACGTGCCGATTCGCGCGTCGTCGCTCGCGATCACGAGGTCGGCGCACAGCGCCATGTCGCTGCCGCCGCCCATGCACCAGCCGTGGACCTGCGCGATCACGGGCTTCGGCGAGCGCCACAGCGACATGAACTTCGGCACCGGCGCGACCGACGGCGCCGTCGCGAACACGAAGTCCCTGCCCGCGTCCCACGCGCCGTTCGTCGTCAGCGCCTCGTCCCAGTGGTGAAAGCCGCCGCCGAAGTCGAACCCGGCGCAGAACGACCGGCCGGCGCCGCGCAGCACGATCACCTTCACGTCCGGGTCGGAGACGGCCGCGTGTACCGCGGCCTCGATCTCGTCGGGCATCGGCGGCACGATCGTGTTCAGCCGCTCAGGTCGGTTCAGCGTGATCGTCGCGACCACGTCGTCGACGTCGTATAACAGCGTCTCGTAGGGCATCTGGCCTCCTCGGAATAGAACTGCAGCCGTGCGGGCAATGGACAGTAGCTCTGTCTGATTTTTTTGAAGGGCCGGCCGCGCGCGCTGTAGGTTCTGCGCGAGATGCGAACGGAAAGCGTCGTCTGAGTCGTGCGTGCGCTGATCCAGCGCGTGCTGCGCGCGAGCGTCGACGTCGACGGTCGACGCGTCGCCGAGATCGGCCCTGGCCTGCTCGTGCTGCTCGGCGTCGCGCGCGACGACGACGCGACGGCCGCCGACAGGCTCGCCGAGAAGGTTCGCACGCTGCGCGTGTTCGCCGACGCCGACGGGCGCATGAACGAGCCGCTCGGCGATCGCGAGATCCTCTGCGTCAGCCAGTTCACGCTGTACGGCGACGCGCGCAAGGGCAACCGCCCGAGCTACGCCGCTGCAGCGCCCGGCGAGCAGGCGCAACCGCTGTACGAGCGCTTCTGCGAGCGCGTCGGCGCACGGCGCGGCGAGTTCGGCGCGCAGATGCTCGTCGAGCTGGTCAACGACGGACCGGTTACGTTGCTGCTGCAGACATGAGCGCGAGCGACCCGAATCCCGGTGGGGCGGACGTCCGAGAGGACGTCGTGCTCTACACGATCCTCGGCTCGCACGCGTGCCGCACGGGGTCGCTGATGCTCGAGCACAAGAGCATCGCGTACCGCCGCGTCGTGCTGCCGACCGGCGCGCACCCGCTGCTCGTGCGCGCGGCGGGATTCGCCGGCCATCGCAAGCCGATCCGCAGCGTCGACGGCGCGACGCCGGGCCCGCTCGCGCTGCTCGATCGGCTCGGCACGGTGCCGGCGCTGCGGTTTGGCGCCGAGCGCGTGCAGACCAGCCGCGCGATCGCGAGCTTCCTCGATCGCGTGCAGCCGCGGCCGGCGCTGTTCCCCGACGAGCCCGAGCGCAGGCGCGCCGTCGAGCAGGCGCTCTGCTGGGGCGACGACGTCTTTCAGATGGCCGCGCGGCGAATCGTGCTGCTCGGCGGCCGGCACGGCCTCGACGCGCTGCGCGATCGCGCGGGCGACGGCCGGCTCGGGCCGCTGCTCGCTCGCGGCGAGCGGGCGCGCGCGATCAACAACGAGATCGCCGCGCGGATGATCTTCCGCGCGAACGTCGACGCCGAGCGCGAGCTGCTCGCCGAGCTGCCGGCGCAGCTCGACCGGGTCGACGCGTGGATCGCCGACGGCGTGCTCGACGGACCCGAACTGAACGCGGCCGACTACATGATCGCGCCGAGCCTCGCGCTGATCGCCTATCGGCTCGACTTGCGCGCGCAGATCGAAGCGCGCCCGGGCGGCGCGTTCGTCGAGCGCGTGCTGCCCGAGCCGTCGCTGAGCGGCGGCTGAGCCGCACGGCGGCTACGCGGTGACCGGTTGCGACGGGTCCCGCGCGGCGCTCGTGCTCGCCGCGGCCATTGGCTCTGCCAGTGCGCGTCCGTGGCGGATCACGTCGGCGGCGCGCTCGGCGAGCGCGATCGTCGGCGCGTTCGTGTTGCCGCGCGGCACCGTGGGCATCGCCGACGCGTCGACGACGCGCAAACCCTCGACGCCGTTGACGCGCAGCTCGGCGTCGACGACGGCCGTCGCGTCCGCGCCCATCCGGCACGTGCCGACAGGGTGGTAGATCGCGAACGTCGTGCGCGCGACGTGCGCGCGCAGCGCCTCGTCGCTGTCGCCCGAGGGCGTGTTGAACGGCGTCTGCGCGTACGGCTTCATCGCCGGCTGTCCGCAGATCTCGAGCAGCAGCCGCAGTCCGGCGATCATCCGCTGCATGTCATCGCCGGCGGTGTAGAACGCGTTGTGCACGATCGGCTTCGCCGTCGGGTCGTTCGAAGCGAGGCGCACCGAGCCGCGGCTGTGCGGCGTCAACAGGCACGGCGACGCCCACACGCCGTGCGCCTCGGGGTCGCGCATGCCCTCCTCGACGATCTGCACCGGCGCGACGTGGAACTGCGTGTCGGGCGCCGGCGCGTCTGAGCCGACGCGCGCGAAGCCGCCGGCCTCGGCGAGGTTTGACGCGAACGGCCCGGTCTGCGTCGCTTCGTACTGCTCGAGCGCGCCAGGCTCGAGCGCCAGCAGCAGGCTCTCGGGCTCGGGCGTCGTCCACACGAGCTGCGCCGCCGCATGATCTGAGAGGTTCTCGCCGACGGCCGGCTGATCGAGCAGCACCTCGACTTCGCGCATCGTCAGGTGCTCGGCCGGGCCGATCCCCGACAGCATCAACAGCTGCGGCGAGTTGTACGAGCCGCCGCACAGGATCACCTCGCGCTCGGCGCGCAGCTGTTGCAGCTCGCCGAGCCGGCTCGCCTCGACGCCGACCGCGCGCGTGCCGTCGAACAGGACGCGGCGCACGTGCATGTACGGCATCACGTCGAGATTCGGCCGCTCGCTCGCCGGGTGCAGGTACGCGACGGCCGTGCTCGCGCGCATGCCGCCGCGCTGCGTCACCTGGTACATGCCGACGCCGTCCTGCTCGGCGCCGTTGAAGTCGTCGTTGCGCACGAGGCCCGCCTGCTCGCCGGCGTCGACGAAGGCGCGGGAGATGCGATTGTGCGAGCGCTCCTCGCTGACCGGCAGCGGGCCGCCGGCGCCATGCCACTGCGAGGCGCCGCGCTCGTTGTCCTCGGCCTTGATGAAGTACGGCAGCAGGTCAGCCGCGCTCCAGCCGACGACGCCCCATTCGTCGTAGTCGCGGCGGTTGCCGCGGATGTAGACCATCGCGTTGATCGACGAGCTGCCGCCGAGCACGCGTCCGCGCGGCAGCGTGATCCGGCGATCGTTGCACTCGTGCTCGGGCGCCGAGTGGTAGTCCCAGTCGACTTCCGTCGAGCCCAGTTTCAGATAGCCAAGCGGGACGTGGATGTTCTCGTTGACGTCCGGCGGCCCCGACTCGAGCAGCAGCACGCGCACGTCAGGGTCCTCGCTGAGGCGCGCTGCGAGCACGCACCCGGCCGATCCGGCGCCGACGATCACGTAGTCATACATCACCCGTTCTCCCCTTCCGTTGGCTCCGCGGCCAACGATACTCCTCGCCGGCGCGCGCCGAGCGAGGCGCGGACGACGCGCACGCGTCGCGCTCGTCCGCCCCCGCCCGGCTCGCGCGACGGCTACCTGACGGTGGCGCCCGACGCGTTTACCGCGAGCCACGTGCCGCCGAACTGGCGCACGCCGACATAGCTCGTTTCGCCGCGTTCGCTCGCCGCCGAGTAGCGGTACAGCGGGTGCCCGGCGTATGTGACCTGGTGCGCGCCGCCGCGAAGCGTGATCGTCGAGAGCAGCGACGCCTTCACGCCCGAGCCGGCCTGCGGTCGGCCGCTCGTCGTCAGCGCCGGCCACGTCGCCGCGCATTCACGGCTGGAGATGCACGTGTTGCTCCTGCCCGTGTCTTTCGTGAAGCGGAACACGGTGAAGCCGGATGCGTCGACCAGCACCGTGCCGACGCTCGTGCGGCGTAGCTGCAGCTTCTGCGCGCCGCTCGCGTGCGCGCTCGGCGCCGTCGCGCCGGCAGGCACGACGACGATCGCCGCGAGCGCCAGCGCGAAGGCCGCGGCGGCCGCGAGCGTCGCCGCCAGTTGGGCGCGCGCGCCGATCGCCGGCGTGCGTGCGACGATCCGTCTGAGAGCGGGGAATGGACTGCGGTTCATCGGCGTCTTCCTTTCTGTTTCGTCCTCGGTCAGCAAGACGCCGCCGAGAGCGCAAGCTTCCCACCACGATCGAATCTTCTTCAGGAGCGCACCGGACTCAGCTTCGCTTCCTGCGCCTGCGCCCATACGCCGCGCGGATCACGAAGCCGATCGCGAGCAGCCCCCAGACGACGGCTACGATCGACGCGCCTTTGACCGCCGCGAGGATCGCGATCGCCAGCGACGCCGCCGCCGCGCAGAGGGAGAACGTGATGTTGGCCACGCGCTGATGATCGTGCACTCGCCGCCGAGACGTAGGGGCGCCTCTGCAGTCCGGCGAAGCCGTGCTTAAGGACTTGGCCTCCGGTGACTGAGCCAGAGAGGGTTCGATGCCCGTGATTCGCTCTCGTTAGGTGTTCCTACGACCTCGTGCCAACGGAGGGTTTACGACTGTTCCGTGTCAGGCGGGCGTTGCCATCTCAGACGTGATCTAGCTCTTGTCAACTGAGGACAGAGGTCGATCAGGTGATCCGGCGCACTTGGCTTCACCAGCTCTTCGCTAAGCGCGCACTGGGCGACGAGGCCTTATTTACTACTTTCTGGATCGACAAAATCTACAAGTTCCAAGGGGCAGGCTTCGAGTCTTTCGGGGCCCCGCGCCCTGTAAAATTTCCGAAATCTTCTCCGGCGCGCCCTGCTGCCGAGGTGGAGACGCTTCGATCGCTCGGACGCTCGCGCAGCCGCGCAGTAGTGGGCTGTGCGCAATCCCGAGTTTATGAGTCGCGCCAAGTGTTCGCGGCGGCCGCTCGTCCTTCTCCCCGATCGCTACTGCCTAGACCCATAAGCACCGTTTACGTCGGTGCCATGCTGGACTAGCTTGAACGCGCCGAACCTGCGAAATCAGCATCGTACGTGCGCAATCGGCGCTACCTTGACGCATCCCAATGGATGTCCTAGGGTCCGCCACCGCCGTTTATTCGCACCGAGAGACCGGGGATTGGAGTCTGCATGGAAGCCACCGATCAAGGCACTCCGCGCGCAGAAGCGTCAGCGCGTGGCGCGGTCGTCGACAGCATCGAGCGCGACGCGGGGCCGGACGGACCCGACGCGACCGCAGTCGGACACGCGGGCGAGCGTCGGACCAAAGGGCGTGGTTTCTCGATGCCCGAGCGACCACGCGTGAGCGTCGTTATTCCGACGTTGAACGAGGCCCGCAATCTGCCGTATGTGTTCACGAGGCTCCCGCACAGGTTGCACGAGGTCATCATCGTCGACGGCCATTCCGAAGATGACACAGTCCAGGTGGCGCAGTTCCTGTGTCCGGACGTGAAGATCGTCTTTCAAAGCAAGCGAGGAAAGGGAGATGCGCTTCGTTGCGGATTCGAGGCCGCAACGGGCGAGGTCATCGTCATGCTCGACGCCGACGGCTCGGCCGATCCTGCCGAGATTCCCGCGTTCGTCCAAGCGCTCGTTGACGGGGCTGACTTCGCGAAGGGAACTCGATTCCGCAACGGCGGCGGCAGCGCCGACATCACCCGACTGCGCCAAGTCGGCAACAAGTGCCTGAACGGGGTTGTCAACGTGCTGTTTGGAACCTCGTATTCAGATCTGTGCTACGGCTACAACGCGTTCTGGCGTCA
>DATHND010000103.1:0-18134 GCA_035486335.1 Solirubrobacteraceae bacterium | reverse complement strand
GCGGCGCGTTCAGCACCTGATCGACGAGCGGATCATCCGGCAGGTCACCCCGATCTTCGACACCCGGGCGTTCGGCTACTCATCGATGCTGGTCGCGGCCAAGGTCGATCCGGAGAATCCGTGGCGGTCGGCGACCATCATCAACGAGCATCCGGGCGTCTCGCACAACTACCTACGCAACCACGAGTTCAACATCTGGTTCACGATCGCCACCGAGCCGGATTCGCCGCTCGGGCTGGAGGGCACGCTCGAACGCCTCGGCGAGCTCGCCGGGGCCGAATCGATCCGCCAGCTGCCGACGCTGAAGCTGTTCAAGATCCGAATGGATCTCGAGATGGAGGGCGACACCGACGCGCTCGCGAGCGCCGTCGAGGCAAAAGAGCCGATCGAGCTCGACCCACAGCCATACGACGAGCGCGACGTCGCCGTGATCCGCGCGCTGCAGGGCGACATGCCGGTCATCTCCGAGCCGTACGCGCCAGCCGCGTCCGTCGTCGGCCTCGAGCAAGACGCGTTCCTCGACCATCTCGCGGCGATGCAGGAGCGCGGCATCCTGCGGCGCGTCGCGGCGATCTTGTACCACCGGCGCGCCGGCTTCTCGGCGAACGGGATGGGCGTGTGGAAGGTCCCCGACGAGCAGATCCTCGAGACCGGCCGCCGGATGGCCGCCGTGCGCGGGATCTCGCACTGCTATCAGCGCCCGACGTATGACGACTGGCCCTACTCCGTGTTCACGATGGCGCACGGGCGCTCGAAGGAGGAGTGCGACGCCGTGCTCGACGCGATCGCCGAGCAGACCGGCATCACCGGGCGCGCGACGCTGTACTCCTCGACCGAGTTCAAGAAGATCCGCCTGGAGTACTTCACCGACGAGTTCAAGGAGTGGGAGCGTCAGCATGGGTAGGGGCGCCCCGGCCGGGCGCCCCTACGGGTCCCCGCCAGGGAGTTCAGAGGGTATGGATGACGAGGATCGACGCCGGCGTGGTCCCGGCAGGTGCGCCGTCCGATCGCTGACCGGCTGATGTCCTCGTTGACGGACGCGCGCTCGACCGAGCAGTACCGGCGGGCGCTCGAGCTGCTGCCCGGAGGCGTCAACTCGCCGGTGCGCGCGATGCGCGCGATCGGCCGCAACCCGCTGTTCATCGCACGCGGCGAAGGCGCCGAGCTGATCGACGTCGACGGCAATCGCCTGATCGACTACGTCTGCTCGTGGGGACCGCTGATCCACGGTCACGCCCACCCGGCGGTGCTCGCGGCGATCGCCGACGCGGCGGCGAAGGGCACGAGCTTCGGCGCGCCGACGCCAGGCGAGACGGACCTCGCATACGAGGTCACGCGACGTTTCGAGAGCGTCGAGATGCTGCGCATGACCTCCTCCGGCACAGAGGCGTCGATGACGGCGATCCGCCTCGCGCGCGCCGCGACGGGCCGCGAGCACGTGCTGAAGTTCGCCGGCTCCTATCACGGCCACGTCGACGGGCTGCTCGCGCAAGCCGGATCTGGGCTCGCGACGCAGTCCCTCCCTGCCAGTCCCGGCGTGCCGCAGAGCGCCGCCGCCGCGACGGTGCTGGCGTCGTGGAACGACCTCGACGCGCTCGACGCGGCGTGCGAGCGCTTCGAGCTGGCGGCGATCCTCGCCGAGCCGCTGCCGGCGAACATGGGTCTCGTGCCGCCGCGTGAGGGCTTCCTGGAGGCTCTGCGCGAGCGCGCCGGCCAGACCGGCGCGCTGCTCGTGCTCGACGAGGTGATCAGCGGCTTCCGCGTCGCGCGCGGCGGAGCGCAGGAGCGCAGCGGCGTCGGCGCCGACCTGACGATCATGGGCAAGGTGCTGGGCGGCGGCCTGCCAGCGGCCGCGCTCGGCGGCCGCACCGAGCTGATGCGGATGCTCGCGCCCGCCGGCGACGTCTACCAGGCGGGGACGCTGTCGGGCAACCCGCTCGCCGTCGCCGCCGGCCTGGCGACGCTCGAGCTGCTCGACGAGCCGGCGTACGCGAGGTTGTCGGCGAGCACCGAGCGCCTCGCCGACGGCTTGCGCGATGCGGCCGCGGAGGCGGAGCGTCCCGTGCAGATCGTCTCCGCGCCCGGGCTGCTGACCGTGTTCTTCAGCGAGCGGCCCGTCGGCGACTTCGCCGCGGCGCAGGCGTGCGACCTCGACGCCTACGCGCGTTGGTGCCGCGAGCTGCTCTCGCGCGGCGTCTATCCGCCGCCTTCGCAGTTCGAGACGTGGTTCCCGTCGCTCGCGCACGCGCCCGAGCAGATCGACCGCACGGTCGAAGCCGCCGCCGCGGCGTTCGCGGCGATGCGCGAGGTTGCCAGCGGGGCGCGCGCGTGAAGGAGGCCGCGACGCTGGAGCGCCTGCGCGCGATGCTGCGCGACGAGGGTGGCCTGATCGCTTCGCTGCTCGATGGCAACGGCGACCGCGCGGGCGCGACCGGCGGCGAGCACGCATCACTCGCCGCGCCGCCGCTCGGCGACGACCCCAGCCCGGCGCGCGTCGCCGCGAGCGGGCCGCGCGCGCGCGGGCGCGCGGGCGACTACGAGCTGCTCGTCGAGGCGATCTACGAGGGCTATCTGCTGCACTACGGCGCGCCGCGCGTCGTGCGCGCGGCGGACGCCGACCTCTGCGTGCTGGCCGGCGACCGACTGTACGCGATCGGCCTCGCGCGGCTAGTCGAGCTCGGAGACACGCCTGCGGTCGCCGAGCTGGCGGACACGATCACGCTGAGCGCGCTCGCGCAGGGCTCCGGCGACGGTCCGCTCGCCGACGCCGTCTGGGCGGCAGGCGCGCGCGCCGTCGGCTGGGGCTCGAGCGAGCAGCACCGGCGCGCCAAGGAGCTCGTCGCAAATCACGCCCCCGAGGCGATCGAGGCGATGCGCACAAGCGCTGCGGGGACTTCGAGCACGCCCTGAATCGCCGGCCGATATTGTTCGACCTCCGTGTCCGACAAGCACGCCAAGCACAAGTCGAAGTACACAGCCGACCGTCTGATCCCCGGCGCGTTCGAGGGCGAGACGGTCACGCGGCGGCGATTCATGACCGGTTCGGCGCACACCGCGGGCGCGATCGCAGCGGGGGCGTTCGCGCTGCCCGCGCTCGGCTTCGCGATCGGGCCGATCTTCAAAAAAACACCGCACCGCTGGGAAACGGTCGGCACGACGAGCGACTTCAACGAGAACAACTACGTGCCGGTCACGTTCACGCTGACGCCGGGCATCGGCGAGGCGGGCGAGACGACGGCGTACGTGCGCAAGTTCAACCCGACGATCGACACCGATCCGTACGACAAGGACACGAAGTTCATCGCGATCTCCAGCCGCTGTGCGCACCTCGGCTGTCCCGTGCGCTGGGTCGACGCCGCCGAGCGCTTCATCTGCCCGTGCCACGGCGGCGTCTACGACCTGCTCGGCAGGCGCGTAGGCGGCCCGCCGCCGCGGCCGCTCGACCGCTTCTACACGCGCGTCGAGGGCGAATACGTGCAGATCGGCCCGCGCTTCAGCGTCAACAGCGAGCTTAAACGCTTCTCGCCGCGCGACCCGGCCGAGCCGCTCGACGGGATCGGCCAGTACCTCTACCCATCGCGCCCGACCGAGCGCAAACTGTAGGTCGAGGACCGATGCCCAAGCTGCCAAAGCTCCCCGCTCCGCCGCTCCCGTCTGCGCTGCAGGCGCCGCCGCCGCGCCCGGGCGAGCAGAACGGCAAGACGGGACCGCTCGAGGACGCCAAGCAGGCCGGGATCACGGTCGTCGACTGGGTCGACGAGCGCACGTCGCTGAGCGGCGCCGGGCGCTGGCTGATGTTCCGCAAGGTGCCGAAGGGGACCAACTGGTTCTACACGCTCGGCTCGGCGACGATGTTCGCGTTCCTCTCGCAGGCCGTCACGGGCGTGTTCCTGGCGATGTACTACCGCCCCGACCCGTCCGGCGGCGCGTACGAATCGATCCGCCACGTGACCAACGAAGTGTTCCTCGGGCAGTTCGTGCGCGGCATGCACAAGTGGGGCTCGAGCGTGATGGTGATCCTGATCTTCCTGCACATGGGGCGCACGTTCTTCTGGGGCGCGTACAAGTACCCGCGCGAGCTCAATTGGGTGATCGGCGTCGTGCTGCTGATTCTGACGATGGTGATGTCGTTCACGGGCTACCTGCTGCCGTTCGACCAGCGCGCGTACTGGGCGACGATCGTCGGCGTCAACATCAACGGCACGGGACCGCTGATCGGGCCCTACCTCAGCGACTTCCTTAGAGGCGGCGGCGAATTCGGGGCGACGACGCTGTCGCGCTTCTATGCGATCCACATGCTGCTCGTGCCCGGGTTGATCGCGGCGCTGATCGGCGCGCACCTGTACCTCGTCGCGAAGCTGGGGACGACGGCGCCGCCGTGGACGAAAGCCGAGGAGACGCCGGAGCTGCGCGAGGCGGAGGTCTAAGCCGCCGTGAACCAGCGCGAGAAGGAGGAGTACCTCCGCGAGTACGCGATCCTGAAGGCGAAGGGCAAGCCGTTCTTCCCATACGCGGTCGCCAAGGACGCCGCGATGGCGTGCGTCGTGATGGCCGTGATCATCACGATGTCGCTCGTGCTCGGCGCCGAGCTCGGCTCGAAGGCGAACCCGACGACGACGACGTACGTGCCGCGCCCGGAGTGGTACTTCTTCTTCCTGTTCGAGGTCCTGCGCGTCGTCAAGCCGCCGAGCCTCGTCCCGCTCGCGACGATCGGCGTGCCGACGATCGGCATGATCCTGCTGTTCCTGCTGCCGTTCTACGATCGCAGGCCCGAGCGCCGTCCTGAGCGTCGACCGATCGCGACGATCACCGGGATCGCCGTGATCGGCGCGATGGCGTTCCTCACGTACTCGGGCGCGAACGCCGGCTCGCCGACGGCGATCGAACTGAAGACGCCGCACGCAGTGCTCAACGCCGGCGGCAAGGAGCTTCGCGAATACGAAGAAGGCAAGGCCGTCGTCGCGCAGTCGGGCTGCGAGGCATGCCACAAGATCGGCGGGAACGGCAACGACGGGCCGGGCCCGCAGCTCACGCACATCGCCTCGCGGCTGCCGCGTCAGGGCATCGCGCGCACGCTCGTCAACCCGACCGCGCCGATGCCCTCGTTCAAGAACCTTCCGCCGAAGAAGTTCAACGCGGTAGTCGCGTTCCTGTCGCAGCTGAAGTAGCGTCCGCTGATGGCCGCTCAGCAAGGCGCCGGAGCTGACGCGGGTGCAGGCGGCGCGAACGGGACGGACGCCGCCGTTCGTCCGCTGGCCGGCGCTGAGTCCGGTCTCCTGGAGGCGACGCAGGTGCGCGCGATGTTCGACGGCATCGCCGGCGTCTACGACCTGCTGAACACGGCGATGACCGCCGGGCTCCACCACCGCTGGCGCGCACGAGCCGCTGACCTCGCGCGCGTCGCGCCCGGCGATCGCGTGCTCGACGTCGCGACCGGCACGGGCGATCTCGCGCTCGAGCTCGCCACGCGCGTCGCGCCCGGCGGCGAGGTGATCGGCAGCGACTTCGCCGAGGCGATGCTCGACCGCGCGCGCGCGAAGGCCGCGTCGAGCGATCGGCCGGGCGTCCGTCCGCGGTTTGAGTGGGGCGACGCGCTCGCGCTGGCGTACGCCGGGAGCTCGTTCGACGCCGCCACCATCGGCTTCGGCGCGCGCAACTTCTCCGACCTCGGGCGCGGCCTGCGGGAGATGGCACGCGTCGTGCGACCCGGCGGCCGCGTCGTCGTGCTCGAGATCACGACTCCGACGCGCGCGCCGCTGTCGTGGTTCTACGAGCTGTGGTTCGACCGGCTCGTGCCGCTGCTTGGGCGCGTCACGCAGGGCGCGGCGCGCGCCCGCGGAGCGCTGCGCGGCCGTGGCGGCGACGGCGACGATCGTGAAGCGGCGGAAAGCGCTCGCGACACGATCGGCGACGCGTACGCCTACCTGCCCAACTCGGTCAAGCGCTTTCCCGCGCCGGCGGCGCTGGCGGCCGAGCTCGAACGCGCCGGGCTCGAGCAGATCTCCTACGTCGTGCTCGCCGGCGGGATCGTCGCGATCCACGTCGGCACGGTGCCGCGAGAGCGCCGATGAGCGCGGTCGGAGGCGCGCGAGCTGGCACGAGCGCGCACGAACTCGACGGGCTCGAAGCGATCGTCCGTCGCGGCGGCGCCGGCTTGCGCGAGCGGATGGCAAGCATCGAGCTGCACCTCGCGCGCGTCACCGCCGAGGCCGGCGAGCCGCTCTCGGCGCACGCGAACGCGACGGTCCGCGCCGGCAAGCGCCTGCGCCCGTTGCTCGTCGTGCTCGCCGCCGAGTCCGCCGGCGGGGCGGGCGACGCGCGCGCGAGCGAGGAGCGCCTCGTGCGCGCGGCGGTCGCGGTCGAGCTCGTCCACTCGGCGACGCTCGTGCACGACGACCTGATCGACGGCGCGCAGCTGCGCCGCGGGCGCCCGACCGTCGCGTCGGTCGCCGGGCGCGACGTCGCCGTCGCGACGGGCGACCTGCTGTTCTCGCTCGCGTTCGCCGAGCTGGCGCGCAACGACTCAGCGACGCAGCTGCGCGCGCTGTCGGATGCGAGCTCGGCGCTCGCCGAGGGCGAGCTGCTGCAGCGCGAGGACGCGTACGCGGCGAACGTCGCCGTCGCGCGCTATCTGCGTCGCTGCGAGCTGAAGACGGCCGCGCTGTTCGAGGCGGCGTGCCGGCTCGGCGCGCTGAACGCGCGTGACGGCTCGGATGCGCTCGCCGACGCGCTCGGCGCGTTCGCGCGCCGCATCGGCCTCGCCTTCCAGATGCTCGATGATGTGCTCGACGTCTCCGGGCCGGTCGAGCGGACGGGCAAGTCGCGGGGAACCGACCTGCTCGACGGCACCGTCACGCTGCCGCTGATCCTCGCGCGCGAGCGCGATCATGAGCTCACGCGCTTCGACCTCGCCTCGCTGCACGATCCCGAGCAGGCCGAGGAGCTGTGCGAGCGGATCGCCGCGACCGGTGCGCTGGACGAGGCGCGCGAGCGCGCCCGCGCGATCGTCGCCGACGCCAAGAGCGAGCTGCCCGCGATCCTCCCCGACGGTCGCGCGTCGCTGCTCGAGATGGTCGCCGACGCGGTCGTCGAGCGCTACCGATAGCCGGCCCGCGGGCGTCGTTCGCCCGCCGCCCCGGAGGGACGCAGCTAGGCCGGCCCGGAGGGCCGGCCAAGGTAACTGCCGTGGCGGCCGGAGCGGTCGCAAATTGAAACGAGAAGCGGAGGCCGGCTCGGCCAGAAGGCAGGATGCCGGTCAAAAGGTGAGTGAACCGGCGCTGCGGTCGCTAGAAGTCCGACGGCGTAATCAAGTCCGCGTCGAGCGCCTTCACGAAGAAGTCGACTTCCTCGGACATGTTGGCGTGCGTCATCCGCCGCAGATCGCCGAGCAGCGTGCCGGCGGCGCGGTCGAGCTCGTCGTCGAGCTGTTCGACGACGGCCTGCTCGAAGACGCCCTCGCGTCGTGACTCGCAGTCGGGGCAACGCAGGACGATCCGCCAGTGACGCAGACCTTCTTCACACCAGTCGAGCGGGTAGACGAGCTCGCCGTCGCAGTTGAAGCAGACGTGCAGCTCCTCCGGCGTGCATGCGCCGCCCTGGCGCTGGCTCGCCGGCGCGGCGGGATTTGCGCCCGCCTGGAGAGGCTTCGGCGCGCGGGGGTGGATGTCGTGGCTTTCGTTGGGCTTCATCGTCCGGTCATGCGTCTCATCGACGCTTGCCGGCGGCGGCTTTAGCGCGGCGTTCGCAGCACCGGTCGTTCGCGCAGCGCCGAGCCCGCGCGATCGCGAAACCGCCGGCGCGCGGGGCTTCGAGAGGGTCCGGCCGGTGGCCGGGAGCGCGCGATGCGGTGGTAGGTTCAAGTGACGATGGCCACCGCGATCCGCCCGATCGGCCACGAGGATCGTCTCAGCCTCGTAGAGCATTTGGACGAGCTGCGCACCCGCCTGATCATCAGCGGGGCGGTGCTTGCGGTCGTGTTCGGCTTCTGCCTGTGGCAGAACCACAGCCTGTTGCACGTGCTCAACAAACCGCTGCAGGTGCAGACGAAGAAGCAGGTCGCGAAGGGCGAGGGAACGGTCGGCCAGGCGGTGCTTGCGCAGCAGGGCGTGTTGAAGCTCTCGGGCGACACGCGCGCGGCGCTCGAAGCGCTCGAGCGTCCGGGCAGCGGGCTCTCGGCGCAGACGCGCGCGCAGCTTCCGGCGCTGGTCGCGGCGATCAAGGCGGACGTCGCGAAGATCCCGCGCGGCCCGGTCGGCGACAACCCGGTGACGCTCGGCGTCGGCGAGCCGTTCACGACGACGATCACGGTCTCGCTGCTGTTCGCGCTCGTGATCTCGCTGCCGCTGATCCTGTACGAGCTCTACGGGTTCATCATGCCGGCGCTCAACTCCGATGAGAAACGCGCGGCGAGACCGCTGCTGACGGCCGTCCCGTTCCTGTTCGCGATCGGCGTGCTGTTCGGCTACTTCGTCGTGCTGCCGGCGGCGGTGCGCTTCTTCGTGAACTTCAACGCGGGCGAGTTCAACGTGCTCGTGCAAGCGAGCCAGTTCTACAAATTCGCCGCGACGGTGCTGCTGGCGATGGGACTCATCTTCCAGGTGCCGGTCGCGATCCTCGGTGCGACGCGGATCGGTCTGGTGACGGTCGAGCAGCTGCGCAAGAGCCGGCGCTACGCGATCGTCGCGTGCGCGGCGATCGCCGCGTTCCTGCCGGGCGACGCGATCACGCTGATCCTCGAGACCGTACCGCTGTACGTGCTCTACGAGGCGAGTATTCTGGTGGCCGCGATCGCCGGGCGCAGGAGCGCCTCGGCGGAAGCTCGGGGCGCCGGGAGCTCTCAGCGAGGCTCGGCGCCGCCTTCAAGCGACTCAGCGGAGCCAAGCGTGCAGCAGATCATCGACCACGTCGACCACGACCACACGAGCTGATGCTGTTCGACCTCAGAGGCCGGCACCGTCGACGCGCGGTCAAGTTCATCTACGTCGGCCTCGCGCTGTTGATCGGCGGCGGGCTGATCCTGTTCGGCGTGGGAGCGGGCAGCGGCGGCGGCGGTCTGCTCAACGCGGCGACCGAAAACAACGGCTCCAACAGCGCCAGCTTCGCCAGCCAGATCAAGAAGTACGAAAAGACGACCCAGCGCCAGCCGACCGACACGGCGGCGTGGGAAAAGCTGACCGCCGCCTACCTGCACGAAGCGGGCGGCGAAGCGTATACGACGAGCTCGGGCGCGCTGACGTCGAAGGGCCGCCAGCTCTACGTCAACGCGTCGCGCTCATGGGAACGCTACCTCGCGCTGAGCCCGCCGAAGCCGAGCCTCGAACTGTTGAAGCTGATGCTGCGCGTGTACAGCGCCGAAGGGCTCAACCAGCCCTCATCGGCCGTGCAGGTGCTGCAGCAGATCGTCGCGGCCGAACCGAACAACGCCTCGTTCTACGCGCAGCTCGCGCTGTACGCGTACAAAGCGAAGAACGTGCGCGTCGGCGACCTCGCGTCGACGAAGGCGGTCGGCCTCGCTCCGACCGCCGATCGCGCGCGGGTCAAGACGGAACTCGAAACCGTCAAGAAGAACCCCGAAGGCCAAACGCTGACGACGACGACGAACGGCACGACGTACACGGGCAAAGCAAACGGCGCGGGCGGCTTCGTCGGCACCGCCGTCAAAACGACGCCGCAGCCGACGAAGACGTCGACGACGAAATAGCCCGCGCGCGACGGGCTCGGTAGACTCGTCGCCCTCGCGGGCCGTTAGCTCAACCGGCAGAGCAGGGGCCTCTTAAGCCCAAGGTTGCAGGTTCGATTCCTGCACGGCCCATACTTCGGATGAACTCTCGAGGGCGATCTAGCACTGGCAAGCCGGCGTCGGAGCATCGCGAAAATGGAGGCCAGGTGTACCGAACAGGAACGGAGTCCGATGTGGCGGCGGCAGCGCGAGAGATCGCCGCGCGGGTGCTCGCGCCACGGGCCGCCCATCACGACTCGACGGGAGAATTCCCTGCTGAGAATCTCGCCGCGCTTGGCGGCGCCGGTCTGATGGGCCTGCTCGTGCCGCATGAGTACGGCGGGCCAGAGGTGTCGATCGCGACGTTCGTGGAGGTCGTGGAGACGCTTGCCCAAGCCTGTTCGTCGACTGCGCTCGTGTTCGTGATGCACCACTGCCAGTACGCGATGATCGTCGATCACGGGACCGCTCGGCAGAAGGAAACCTTCCTGCCGCCGATCGCGCGCGGCGAGGAGCTCGTCGCGTCCGCCACGACCGAGCCCGAGACGGGCGGAAACGCCGCGTTCTGCGTCAGCGCGAAGGAGCGGGACGGCCAGCGCCTTCGGCTCACCGCGACGAAGCCGGTCGTGACGAGCGCCAATTACGCCGACTGGATCTACTGCACGACGCGCGCCGCGCCCGACTCAGCCGGCGACGAGCTGAGCGTGCTGATCATGCCGGGAGCCAGACGCAGCGAGCGCGTCGAGCCGTTCGGCGTGTGGGACTGCATCGGCATGCGAGCCACGTCGAGCAGCGGCCTGCGCTTCACCGAATGCGAGGTCCCCTGCTGGCATCAGATCGGCCCCGACGATTCCGCGCACGTGCGCGCCAGCTCGATGACGATCGTTTCGCGCGCGGGCTTCGCCGCGGTCTGGCAGGGCATCGCCGACGCGGCGTTCGACGAAGCGCTCGCCCACGTGCAGCGCAAGCGGCAAGATTTCATCCGGCGTGACAGCGGATCATCCGCGACGAGAACGGAACACAGGACGCTCGCCTCCTCGGAGACGACGCAGCGCCAGCTGGCCGAGATGAGGGTGCGGACGTCGGCCTCGCGCGCGCTCCTGTACAGCGCGGCGCGGCTGATCGACGAGCACCGCGAGGACCTGCTGGGACGGCGCTGCGCCGAGCTCGTGCAGGACCAGCTCTGGTCCGCGCGCATCGCCTGCGGTGAATCGGCGGTCGAGGTGACGCGCCAGGCGCTGCGCGTGTGCGGCGTGACCGGGCTCCGCGCGACCGGCCCGCTGGCGCTGGAGCGGCGCATGCGCGACGCGCTGACCTCGCAGGTGATGGCGCCGAGCGAGGACGCGACGAAGCTGATGCTCGGAGGGCAGCTTGCCGCCGGCTGAGGCCGGTCCGTCCGACGACACGGCGCAGCCGGAGGAGGGACTGCGCGTGCGCGTGCCGGAGCCGATGGTGATGGACGAGCCCGCGGCCGTCGCCGCGTTTCACCGCGCCGGCAGCGACGACGGCCCGCTCGTGCCGCAGTACGAGCTGTGCGCTCGCAGCATGAGCGCGCTGCTGCGAGCCGGCGGATCGGTGATCGACCTCGGCAGCGGCTCGGGCCGCTATCTCTCCTACCTCGCCGAGCGTCGCCGCGACGCGCAGATCGTCGGCGTCGAGCTCTCCGCGCCGATGATCGAGCTCGGCGAGCGAATGCTCGCCGAAGACGGTCTGCAGGATCGTGTACGGCTGCTCCACGGCGACATGACCGACTGCGCCGGCTTCGCGCCGGCGCGGCTGGACCTGCTCAGCTGCGTGCTCGCGCTGCACCAGCTGCCGTCGGCGGTCGAGCTCGATCTCGCGTTGCGTCAGATCGGGCAGATCAGGGACGCGACGGGTTGCGCGGTCTGGATCTGGGACCTGGTGCGCCTCGAAGACGAGCAGGTGATGAGAGCTTGGTTGTCCCAGACCCCCGAGGCCGATCCGCTGTTCGTGAGGGATGCGTTCGCCAGCGAGGCCGCCGGCTGGACGTCCTCGGAGCTGATCGACGCCGCGACGCGGGCGGGCTTGGCCGATCTGCGCCATTGCGCCTCGCAACCGCCGTTGCTGCAGGCGCATTGGGCTCCGGTCCGGGAGGATCGGGGCGCCGGCTTGCCACCCGCGGAGTGGCACGAGGCGCCGCGCTCGAGCGGTCTGCGTCGTCGCGTGATCGCGTTGCGCCTCGGGTTCAAGGGTCTGCCCTAGCTGCTCTCGACGACCACGCGCACGGTGCGCAGCAGCCGGTCGCTCGCGCCGCGCACGCTGCCGCCTTGCGCGAGCGTGTCCTGGATGTAGGCGAGCGTCTCGGCGGTCAGTCGCTCGCCGGGCAGCACGTTGGGGATCCCGGGGGGATAGGTCGCGAGCGACTCGGCCGCGATCCGCCCGCCGGCGGTCGCGGCGGGAACGGCCTCCTGCGCGCCGAGGAACGCTTCGCGCGGGGTCATCGCGAGCTCGCCCCACGGCGGCGGCGCGGCGAAGCTCGCGCTTGCTCCGGCCGGATCGACGCCGACGCGCTCGACGGCGTCTTGCAGCGCGTGCGCGAACCGCGCCGCCTCGGGGATCGTCCGCTCGCCGATCCCGAACACGGCGACGATCACGTTCTGGCCGTACAGCTCGAGGTTGACGTCGCCGAGCTCGCGCAGCAGCGGCGCGAGCTCGTAGCCGTTTGCGCCGATCCCGCGGACGTCGACGGCGAGACGCAGCGGGTCGTATGCGAACACGCCGGCGCGCCCCGTCAGGCGCTCGTCGAGCACGTCGAGACCGTCGATCGCGCGGATCTGTTCGCGCGTGTTTGCGAGCACGTCCATCGTGTGCGCGAGCAGCTCCCGTCCGTGCACGGCGGCCTGCCGTCGCGCGGCGTCGAGCGAGGCCGTCAGCAGCGAGCTGGGGCTGGTCGATTCGGTCAGCGTGACAGCGCGGTCGACGGCGTCCTCGCCGATCAGCTCGCCGCCGCGCTCGCCGAGATGGAGCATCGCCGACTGCGTCAGGCTGCCGACGATCTTGTGCGTGCTCGAGATCACGAGATCGGCGCCGAGCGAGAGCGCGTGCGCGGGCAGCCGCTCGTGGAACGCCATGTGCGCACCCCACGCCTCGTCGACGATCAGCGGCACGCCGTGCTCGTGCGTGACGTCGGCGAGCGCGGCGACGTCGGCGACGGCGCCGAAGTACGTCGGCGAGACGATCCACGCGCCGACGGCGCCTGGCGTCCGCGTCAGGGCGCGGTCGAGCGTCTCCGGCACGAGGCAGTGCGCGATGCCAAGCTCGCGGTCGAGCTCGGGCGCGGCGAACGTCGGGCGCATGCCCGACAAGACCAGCGCGTCGATCGTGCTCGAGTGCGCGTTGCGCTGCACGACGACCTCGCCGCCGTTGTGCGCGAGCGCGAGGCCCGCCGACAGGTTTCCCTGCGAGGCGCCGTTGACGAGGAACCAGGCGCGCCGCGCGCCCCACGCTTCGCCGGCGAGCTGCTGCGCGCGCTGGAACGGTGTGGGGTCGGGTCCGACGTCGACCCCGTGCGTGAGCGCCGGGATGTCGAGGCTCAACGTTCGCTCGCCGATCGCCTCGAGCAACCCCGGGTCGGCGCCCGGCCCGCCCTTGTGGCCGGGCACGTGCAGGCGCGCGGGCGCGCGCTCGGCGTACTCGCGCAGCGCGTCGAGATACGGCGTCTGGTTCTGATCGGAGCTGATCGACCCAGGCTAGCCCGCCGACGTCGACCGTCGCGAGCGGCGGCGGCCTGAGCTAGCCGCTCTCGGCGTCCGGCCCGTGGCCGTTGCGCCCGAGCAACGTCGGCTTCGCGGCGTCCGTCCACAGGACCTGCTCGCGGCCGGGGCCGACACCGACGAGCGTCACCGGCGCGCCGACGTGCTCGGCGATGAACCGCAGATACTCGCGCGCGCCGTCGGGCAGGTCGGAGAGCGTGCGGCACTCGCCGAGGTCCTCGCTCCAGCCGCGCAGCTCGGTCAGCTCGGCGTGCGTGTGGTGCAGGACCGTCTGGTGGTAGGGGAAGTCGTCGAACACGGCGTCTTCGGCGCCGCGGTAGCTCGTGCAGACCTGGATTCGATCGAACCCGGAGAGGACGTCGAGCTTCGTCACGACGAGCGCCGTCATCGTGTTCAACCGCGCGGCGTAGCGCAGCGCGACGAGATCGAGCCAGCCGGTGCGCCGCGCGCGTCCGGTCGTCGTGCCGAACTCGCCGCCGCGCTGCCTGATCCGCTCGCCCATCTCGTCGTGCAGCTCGCTTGGGAACGGGCCGGCGCCCACGCGCGTCGTGTACGCCTTCGAGATCCCCCAGACCTCGTCGATGCTCTTCGGCCCGACGCCCGTCCCGACGCACGCGGCGCCCGACAGCGGGTTCGAGGATGTGACGAACGGATACGTGCCGTGGTCGATGTCGAGCATCGCGCCCTGCGCGCCCTCGAAGATCACCTTGTTGCCGGCGTCGAGCAGGTCCCACATCAGCTTCGACGTGTCGGCGATGTGCTGCTCGAGGCGGTGGCCGAACGTGAGGTATTCCTCGGTCATCGTGTGCAAGTCGAGCGACGGGTCCTTCTCGAACGGGCGCAGCGACAGGCGCTTGGGCTCCATCGCCGCGACGATCTTCTTCTTCAGGATCTTCTCGTCGAGCAGGTCCTGCACGCGGATCCCGAGCCGCGCCGCCTTATCGGCGTAGCAAGGCCCGATCCCGCGGCGCGTCGTGCCGATCTGCAGGCTTCCGAGCTTTGCCTCGCCGGCCGAGTCGAGCAGCAGGTGGTAGGGCATGATCAGGTGCGCGTTCGCCGAGATGCGCAGGCCCCCGACGTCGACGCGTCGCGCGCGCAGCGCGTCGAGCTCGCCGATCAGCACCTTCGGGTCGATCACGACGCCGTTGCCGATCACGCAGCACTTGCCCGGATAGAGGATCCCCGACGGGATCAAGTGGAGCTTCCACTCCTCGCCGTCGCGCACGATCGTGTGACCGGCGTTGTTGCCGCCCTGGAAGCGCACGACCGCGTCGGCCTGCTCGGCGAGCAGGTCGGTGATCTTGCCCTTGCCCTCATCGCCCCACTGGGCGCCGACGATCACGATTCCCGGCATGTCTTAGCTGCAGTCTACGGACGCCGCGCCGGTCTCCCGCGCGGGACGCGCGTCAGATCGAGTGCGCCTCGCGCGGCTGCGAGCGCGCGTCTCTCAGCGCGCGCCGGTCGTCCTCGCCGAACAACGGCAGCCCGTTGCCGCAGATCGCGACGAGCCGCGAGACGGTGCGCTCGCCGAGCTGCTCGATCAGATCCTCGTAGGCCAGATTCGTCGTGACGATCATCGCGCGTTCGTCCTCGTAGCGCGTGTTGACGATCGAGTAGAGCTGCTCGAGCACCCACTCGGTCGTGTTCTCGACGCCGAGGTCGTCGATGTGCAGCAAGTCGACCGCGGCGAGGCGCTCGAGGAAGCCGACGATCCCGGCCTCCGTCTCGATCGCCGCGCGGATCAGGTTGAGCAGGCGCGGCAGCGAGTAGATCGCGACCGAGCGGCCGGCGTCGAGCGCCGCCTTCGAGACGATCATCGCGAGCGTCGTCTTGCCGGTGCCGACGTCGCCCATCAGCCAAAGCCCCTGCCCGGCGTCGAGCTGCGCGTCGATCTCGCCGACGTAGCGTCTGACCGCCTGCACGACCTCCGGCGCGACGCGCGCGATTTCGGGAACCGGCGGGCGCTCGAAGGAGACGCCGCGATAGCGCTTCGGGACGCGTCCCTCCAGCCCCGCCGTGCGCGCCTGCGCGATCCTCCCGGCGCGGCAGGCGCAGTCGCTCGCCGTGTTCGTCGCCTCTTCGACGAGGAAGCCGCTCCCGTCGCACACGCCGAGCGGGCACCGCCCGGCGGCGGAGCCGCCGGGCGGCTCGATCGGGTTGGCGCGGCGCGCGATGCTCACGGCGTGTAGCGCTCGCCGGCGTAGTTCATGAACTTCGGGTACTCCTTCTGGAAGGTCAGCGTGACTTTGCCGACGGCGCCGTTGCGGTGCTTGGCGATGATCAGGTCGGCCTCTCCCGGTCGCTCGGACTCCTCGTCGTAGTACTCGTCGCGATAGATGAACATCACGAGGTCGGAGTCCTGCTCGAGGTTCCCGCTCTCGCGCAGGTCCGACAGCTGCGGTTTCTTGTCGGGCCGCTGCTCGACGGCACGGCTCAGCTGCGAGAGCGCGATCACGGGCACGCCGAGCTCGCGCGCGAGGATCTTCAGGCCGCGGCTCAGCTCGCCGACGGCGGTCACGCGGCTGTCGTAGCGGCTGTCGGTGCGCATCAGCTGCAGGTAGTCGATGATGATCAGCCCGAGCCCGCCCTCGCACTGGCTGTGCAGGCGGCGCGCCTTCGCGCGAATCTCGAGCATCCCGACGTCGCTGGAGTCATCGACCCACAGCGGCGCGGCGGCGAGCACCTGCGAGGCCTTCAGGATCTTCGGCCAACGTTGCTCGGCGACGCGCCCCTTGCGCAGCTCCTCCCCCTTGATCCGCGCCTGCGATGCGACGAACCGCTGGGCCAGCTCCGCCTCGGCCATCTCGAGCGAGAACAGCGCGACGGGCTTGTCGTGCGTGACGGCGGCGTTCTCGGCGATGTTGCAGACGAGCGCGCTCTTTCCCATCGCCGGGCGCGCGGCGATGATGATCAGGTTGCCCGGCTGGAAGCCGCCGGTGATCTCGTCGAGGTCCTTGAAGCCGGACGGCGTGCCGGTCAGCGACGTGCCTTCGATCGACAGGCGGTGCAGCTTGTCGAGCTCCTCGTGCAGGACGTCCTCGATCGCGCGGAAGTCCTGCTGGCGATCGTCGCGCGCGACCTCGAGCATCGCCTTCTCCGCCAGCTCGACGAGCTCGCGCGGCGCGGCCTGATGGGAGACGACGCTCTCCTGGATCTCGTACGACGTGCGCAAGAGGCGGCGCAGCAGCGCGTTCTCGCGCACGATCTGCGCGTAGCGACGCGCGTGCCCGGCCGCCGGGACGACGCCGGTCAGCTCGTCGACCGCCGCCGGGCCGCCGATCTGCTCGAGCTTGCCGAGCTGGCGCAGGCGGTCGATCACCGTCAGCGTGTCGACCGGCTCGCTTTCGTTGTACAGCGCGAGCATCGCCTCGTAGATCGCGCCGTGGCGCTCGCGGTAGAAGTCCTCCGCGCGCAGGCCCTCTTCGATCACGAGCGCGTACAGCGAGCGGTCCGACAGCAGGATCGCGCCGAGCACCGACTGCTCGGCCTCGAGGTTGTGCGGCGGCGCGAGCCCCGCCATCGAGGCACTGCCGGCGCCGTTGCCTGTCGCGATTGCGCTCATCGGTCGGGCGAGTTTAGGGTCGGCGCGGCATCCGCTCCGGGGCCGTTCCCGCAATTCAGAGGAAAAACTCTCGCCGTCGCCCGCACGAACACATGTTCGCAGGCGCGGCGGACCGCCCGAGCGCTATTTCTTCGCGACGACCATCGTCTTGATCGTCGCCGGCACGTCGTTGACGACCTCGACGACGACCATGTACGTGCCGACGTTCTTGATCGGCTCGGGCAGGTGGACGTTGCGTTTGTCGATCTTCAGCCCCCGCGCTTCCTTGATCGCGTTGGCGATGTCCTGCGCGGTGACCGAGCCGAACAGGCGGCCGTCGGCGCCGGCCTGCTGGGGGATCGTCAGCACGGTGCGGTTGAGCAGGTTGACGTTCTCCTCGGCCTGCTCGATCGCGTTGCGCTCGGCGCGCTCGGCCGCCTCCTGGCGCTGGCGGATCGCCTCGACGGCGCCGCGCGTCGCCGGCTGCGCGAGCCGGCGCGGCATCAGGTAGTTGCGCAGGTAGCCCTTCGAGACGTCGACGACCGAGCCCTGCTCGCCGAGCGTGTCGACGTCCTGAAGGAGAATCGCCTCGGGCATCGCGCTAGCGGTCCCTGTCGCGATCGCGACCGCGGTCGCCGCGCGGGCTGTCCTCGCGACCGCCCTCGTTGACGTACGGCAGCAGCGCGAGCTCGCGCGCGCGCTTGACGGCGCGCGCGATCTGCACTTGGTGGCGCCGGCAGGAGCCGGTGATCCGGCGTGAGCGGATCTTGCCCTTCTCGGAGATGAACTTGCGCAGCGAGGCGACGTCCTTGTAGTCGACCTGCTCGACCTTGTCGCGGCAGTGCTGGCAGGACTTGCGACGACCGGAGCCGGCGCCGCCCTTCTTGTCGCGCCGGCGAACCGGCTTGCCGCGTCCGCGCGCCTTGGCCATCAGCGCGCTCCGCGACGATGGTCGCGGCTGTCAGGCATGGATACGGATGAATGCACGAAGACCTCGCTGTTGCCGTGTGAAACTCAGAATGGGATGTCGTCGTCGCCCGCGGCGACCGGTGCCGACTGGAAGTCCCCTTCGTCGATCGGGACGCCGCCTCCGTTGGATGCGGCGTCGCCCTGACGGGCCGCGATCGGACCGCCTCCGCCG
>DATHND010000102.1:0-12034 GCA_035486335.1 Solirubrobacteraceae bacterium | reverse complement strand
CTCCTCGGGGGGCGTCGCGCACTCGGGCAGGCCGGCCGCGCGCTGCACGCCGAGCTTCGACTCTTGCGATGCTGTCGAGTGGCAGTGCAGGTCCGCTCGGCAAACCTCGGCAAAGCTCTGCGGAGGCGTTCGGAGACCATTCATATCACTCAGATTCGCCTGCAAAGCGGCGTTTTTTGTGACCAGCGCGAAATGATCGTGTGAAGCGACTGTGAACATTCTCATGCGCCTTCGCGCCAGCGCAGTCTCTAAGCTCTCGCGGCGATGTCCGCCCTCCTCGTAGCGCCGCTCGCGTCGGCGATCAGTTACTTCCAGGCGATCGTGCTCGGCTTCCTCCAGGGGGTGACCGAGTTGTTTCCGATCTCGAGCCTCGGCCACACGGTGCTGTTCCCGACGCTGTTCGGCTGGAACGAGCTGGTTCGCGCGCAGTCGCAGTCGGAGTCGTTTTGGCTGGCGTTTGTCGTGATGCTGCACGTCGGCAGCGCGATCGGGCTGCTGATCTACTACCGGCGCGAGTGGCTCGAAATCATCGGCGCGTTCTTCCGCACGCTCTCCAAGCGCCGCGCCGAGACGGCGAACGAGCGGCTCGCGTGGCTGATCATCGTCGCGAGCATCCCCGCGGCGATCCTCGGGTTCGCGCTCGAGCATCAGTTCCGCACGCTGACGGCGAAGCCGGAGGTGGCGGCGATCTTCCTGATGGTCAACGGTCTGATCCTGTTCGCCGCCGAGCGCTTCCGCCGCCGCGCCGAGGTCCGCGAACTGGCGATCGCCGAGGGCGCCAAGCCCGGTGGCGGACGCCGCCTCGAAACGCTCGAGTACCGCGAGGCGCTCGTCGTCGGGCTGGCGCAGTCGACGGCGCTCGTCGCCGGCATCAGCCGCGACGGCGTGACGATGGGCACGGGGCTCGCACGCGGGCTCGACCACAGCGACTCCGCGCGCTTCGCGTTCCTGCTGGCGACGCCGATCATCCTCGGCGCCGGGATCGTCAAGCTGCCCGACCTGCTCGGGCACCTCGGCGACGGGATTCGCGGACAGGCCGTCGTCGCGATGGCCGTCGCGGCGATTACCGCCGTGTTCACGGTGAGCTTCCTCGTCAAATACTTCAAGACGCGCACGCTCGCGCCGTTCGGGGTGTACTGCCTGCTGTTCGGCCTGGCGATGCTGATTTATACGGTTAGTTAGCAGCTCCGCCCAGGTTGGGAGAGAGGATTCAGGCTCCCTTCGGGTGGTAGTCCATGATGGTCTGATGCCCGTACCGCGCACACCGCCGAAGATGTTCGAGACGCGCAGCCAGGCGTGGCGCGAGGTCGGCCTGCTGCGCCAGATCAGCCCGCGCGTGGTCAAGCGCGCGCGCCTGGAGGCGCTCGTGCTCGTGCCGCTGTTCGTCGCGGTCGTCGTCCTGTACGACAACCGCGTCGAACTGCTCGGCACCGAAGCGCGCGCCTATCGCGACTCGCACGGCGTTCTGCACCCGGCCCACAAGTACCTCGAATCGGCGCTCGAAACGCCGATCACGGTGATCACGGTGATCCTGCTCGTGATCCTCGGCTGGGCGATCGCGCGCGACATCGGCCGCAGCCTCGGGCCGCCGCTGTTCCGCCGCCTGGACCCCGCGACGGCGGGAACGGTCGGCTTCCTGATCCGCCTGATGACGATCATCCTCGCGCTGCTCGTCGCATTTCGCGTCGCCGGCATCCAGGCGCGCACGCTCGCGCTCGGCGGCGCGTTCACGGCGGTGATCTTCGGCCTCGCCGCGCAGCAGACGCTCGGCAACGTGATCGCCGGCACGGTGCTGCTCAGCGCGCGCCCGTTTCGCGTCGGCGACCGCGTGCGGATGCAGGGCGGCCCGCTGGCGGGACAGATCGAGGGGACGGTCAGCTCGCTCGGCCTGCTGTACACGACGTTCGCGAAAGGCGAGGACTCGATCATGGTGCCGAACAGCGTCGTGCTGAACAGCGCCGTGATCCCGCTGCGCGAGCCCGAGGCGGTCAACCTGCGCGCGCGGCTGCGCCCGGGGATGACGCCGAGCGACCTGCAGGAGCTGCTCGAGCGCGAACTGCAGACGCCGCTGCGCGATCCGGCGCGGATCACGCTCGAGGAGCTCGACGGCGAGGAGGTCGTCGTGCGGATCGCGGCGACGCCGCGCGTCGCCGCCGAAGGACGCCAGCTCGCGAGCGAGCTGCTGGCGATCGTCTCGCGCGAGACGCACGCGGCGGCTCAGGCGCGCTCGGGCGCCGACGCGACGGCGTAACGCAGGAACAGGTGCGAGTCGCTTTCGAGCGCACTGAGCAGCTCCAGCTCGAGTGGCTCGTCGAGCTCGGCGCCGGCGACGATCCGCAGCGACTCGCCGCTCGCGCCTTCGCCACCGGCGAGCATCGGCGAGAGCGAGACGAACAGCTCGTCGACGACCCCGGCGAGCAGCAGCTCGGCGTTGAGGTGCGGGCCGCCCTCGCACAGCAGCGTGCGCACGCCGTAGCGCTCGCGCAGCTCTGACAGCGCGCGCGGGAGCTCGAGCGCGCCGTCGCGCTCGGCGCGGACGTAGTCGACCTGCGCACGTGCGCCGGTGAGGCTCGCGGCCGACGGCGTGAGGATCACGACGTGCGAGCGCTCGTCGGCCAGCAGCGGCGTGTCGCTTGGCAGCGAGACGCGGCCGGAGACGATGCACGCGAGCGGCTGCTCGCTCAGCCCGCGATCGACCCGGCGCCGGCGGACGGCTGCGTCGCGGACGATCGGTCCGTAGCGCTCGGCGCGGATCGTCCCGGCGCCGACGAGCACGCCGTCGACGGCCGCGCGGAGCGCGTGGAACAGCTCGCGATCCGCGCGGTTGCCGAGCGGACCCGAGCGGCCGTCGATGCTCGCGCGGCCGTCGACGGTGCTGACCATGTTGAGCATCACGTACGGGCGTGGACTCGCAGCGCGTCCGTGCGCGGCGAGGTCGAGGCCGTCGACGAACGCGCTCGCGCCGAGCGCATCGCCGCTCGCGCGCAGCGCCGTGAGGCGCGCCGGCGCGCGGGCGGCGTCGGGCGGCGACGCGGGCGTGCCGGCGTCGTCAGCGGGCGCGCACATCTCACAACCCTACCCGCGCAGACGGGCGTCGATCCGTGTCAGATCGAGGCTCTGAAACGACGTCGGTCGAGCTCCGCGAAACCGGCCGACGCGCGGGTGTCAGATCGATCATCCGATCCAACACATTTCGACAACATCGGCGGACGGCGACCTGCTACGGTCGTGCTGTCTGGCCGGCACAAGAGACCGGCGAAAAGCAGTGCAAGCGCTCGCAGGTCGAAGCTTCAAGAAGCATCCTCCGCGTGCAGCACGCACAAACCGTGGAGGAGTACCCACATGCCTACTGGCACAGTCAAGTGGTTCAGCGACGACAAGGGGTTTGGTTTCATCACCCCCGACGACGGCGACAAGGACCTGTTCGTTCATCACACGGGCATCAACGGCGAGGGCTACCGCTCGCTGCAGGAGGGCGCGAAGGTGTCCTACGACCCGGAGCAGGGCGACAAGGGCCCGAAGGCCGTCAACGTCCAGGCGATCTGAGCCTCGGCTGAGCGCCGCGGCTCTCGCCGCGGCCACATCGTTCTAATCTTCTGAGGGCTCGCTTCGGCGGGCCCTCTGTATGTCGAGCGACGCGAGCACACTCCCCCTGCGCGAGACGCAGGTCGGGGGCCCACCGCTGCGACGCCGCGCGCTGCGCTGGCGCGCGCGCGCGTTCGCCGGCGCCGACGAGCGCGCGTGGCTCGGCGCGGCGTGCCTGATCGCGATCGTCGCGTGCAGCGCGTTCGTCGTGCTGATCTCGGCCGACCGCCCGAGCATCCTCTCGGCGACGTCGCACGCCGGCTACTTCCCGCGGTGGATGAGCGGCCCGTTCGGCGGCCTGCTGCCGGGGCTGACGCGCAACGGCACGACGCTCAAGTACATGTTCTCGGGCGCGATCGTCGCGATGTACGTCGGCTACGTCGCCGGCCTGCGCTACGTGCCGCGCCTGCGCGCGCGCTGGGCGGTCGCGGCGGTGCTGGTGGTCCACCTGATCTTCCTGCTCTCGCCGCCGCTCGCGCTGACGGATGTCTTCAACTACGTCAACTACGGTCGGATGGAGGTCGTGCACGGCCTCAACCCGTACACGACGACCCCGATCTTCGAGCCGCACAACGACCCGAGCTTCGACCTCAGCAACTGGCACCAGCTGCTGAGCCCGTACGGCCCGCTGTTCACGATGATCACGTTCGCCGTCGTGCCGCTCGGCGTCGCGGCGTCGTTCTGGGTGCTGAAGGTGCTGCTCCTCGCGTCGAGCCTCGGGACGATCCTGCTCGTGTGGAGGTGCGCGCGGCTGCTCGGCCGCGACCCGGTCGCGGCGATCGTGCTCGTCGGGCTCAACCCGATCGTGCTCGTGTGGGGGCTCGGCGGCGACCACAACGACTTCTTGATGATGTTCTTCATCGTGCTCGGCTTCTACCTGCTGCTGCGCGCGCGCAGCCGGGTCCTCGCCGACGGACGCGAGGGCGCGGCGCCGCGGGCGGCCTCGCCGCCGCCGCTTGCACGGCGCTCGGCGGCGCTCGGCGGTTCGGCCGGCTCGCCGGCGCTCGGCGGCGCCTCGGCGATCGCGACGGCGCGTGGCTGGCTGTTGCCGCTGAGCGCGCCGGAGATCGGCGCGGGCGCGGCGTTTGTGACGGCGACGGCGATCAAGGCGTCGGGCGGCGTGCTGCTGCCGGTCGTGCTCGCCGGCCTGCTGCGCACGCCGCGGCGGCTGACGCAGGTGCTGCTCGGAATGGCGCTCGCGGGGATCGCGATCGCGATCGCGAGCCTGATCGCGTTCGGGCTGCACATCCCCGACCTGAGCACGCAGAGCTCGCTCGTCACCGACATCAGCGTGCCGAACCTGATCGGGCTGGCCGTCGGCGCCGGCGGCGAGACCGAAGCGCTGCACAAAGTGCTGACGCTCGTGCTGATCGCGTCGGTGCTGCTGTGCTGCGTGCAGGCCTACCGGCGTGGCTCGCCGGTGACGGCGTCGGGCTGGGCGAGCGTCGCGCTGCTGGTGACGCTCAGCTGGGTGCTGCCGTGGTACGTGCTGTGGGTGCTGCCGATGGCCGCGCTCTCGCGCTCGGAGCGGCTGCGCGCGGCGGCGCTGGCGCTCGGCGTGTACCTGATCGTCGCGTGGGCGCCGGCGTCGGGGCAGCTGTGGAATGCGATCGGCTTTCACCCGGAGAAGACCTCGCTCGGGCGCCTGCACCAGCGCTACGTCAAGGAGCTGTTGAACTAGTCGCCCGCGTCGGGGCTGCGGCGCTCGCGCTTGCGCTGCGCGTCGCGGCGCTTGCTCGTCAGCCGCCGCTCGCGTGCGGCGGCGGTCGGTTTCGTCGCGCGACGGCGCTTGGGCACGACGAGCGCCTGCGCGATCCGCTCGGCGAGCCGTTGCAGCGCCAGCTCGCGGTTGCGCGCCTGCGACCGCGCGTCCTGCGCGACGGCGACCGCGCGCGGGCCGAGCCGCGCGAGCAGTCGCGCGCGCTGGGCGTCGCTGAGCGTCGCCGAGGTGAGCGCGTCGAAGCTCGCTTCGACGCGCGAGGCGGTGACGTTCGCGTGCTGGCCGCCGGGGCCGGAGGAGCGGCTGGCGCGCACGGTCACCTCGGCGAGCGGGATCGCCAGCCGCTCGTTGATGCGCAGCGACCCGGTCGCGGGTTCGGCGTCGCTCACGAGCTCGAGCCGGCAGGCGGCCGCGCTACCGCGCGTCGCCGCCCGACCCGGACAGATCGTGGATCGCTTTGACGCGCTGCTCCTCGCCCTCGGGCACGCGCCCGTCGCGGCCGACGTAGCCGTCCTTGCCGCCGGCGCAGAGGTAGACGGCGTCTTCGTCGCCGACGTTGCGGATCTTGCGCACGGTCGCGGCGTCGACGCGCGCGAGGCCGCCCTCGCCGAGCCTGTGCACGGAGCCGTCGCCGAACTCCATCTCGATCGCGCCGCGATGGACGAAGTACAGCTCCTCCTGCGTGTCGTGGTAGTGAAAGCCGCTTTCGATGCCGGGCGGCATGACGATCGCGTTGACGCCGAACGCCGTCACGCCGAGCCCCTTGCGGACCTTGCGAAAGCCCGGCGCGTCGCCGAGATCGTCGAGATTGCCAACCGCGTAGCCGTCGCCTTCGGTCACGCCTGGATATTCGGTCGAAGCCTCCATCTGCGCCTCCTTCTATCGCTCGCACGTCCTCGTCTCTGCCGGAGAGCTTTGCATCCTCGCGCGAACGACGCGACTCAGTGCTCGGCGACGTAGCCGCCGTCGGGCGCGAGCGGGCGCTGCTCGGCTGTCCAGCGCACGAGCCCGCCGTCCATCGAGTACGCCTCGGCGCCCGACGCGCGCAGCGCCTGTGCGGCCATCGTCGAGCGCGCGCCGACGCGGCAGTAGAAGACGATCGGTCGCCCGGCGTCGAGCGTCGCAGCCTCGCTCGGCAGCTTCGTCAGCTCGATGTGGCGCGAGCCGGCGATGTGGCCCGCGTCGCGCTCGTACGGCTCGCGCACGTCGATCAGCTGCAGCGCGGGATCGTCGCGCAGCCACTGCGCGACACGCGCCGGCGCGATCGCGATCTCGGAGGTCTCGGCGGCGCCCACGCGCCCAAGCTAGCAGCGCGCAGAGGCGGCGCGCCGAGGCGTCCAGCGACGGCACGCAGCGGACGCGCGATCACTAGGATCAGCGTCGATGGAGGCGGTCAGCGACGTGTACACGATCCCGCAGGAGCACCTCGACTTCTGCACGACGATCGGGCGGATCGCGCGCGAGCGGATCGCGCCGCGCTCGGCCGAGATCGACGAGCGCGCGGAATACCCGTGGGACGTGCGCAAGCTGCTCGCCGAGCAGGACATCCTCGGGCTGCCGTTTCCGACCGAGTACGGCGGCACGGGCACGGGCACGCTGATGCTGAACATGGCGGTCGAGGAGATCGCCAAGGTCGACGCGGCGTGCGCGCTGATCCTGATGGTGCAAGAGCTCGGCACGCTCCCGATCCAACTGTTCGGCTCAGACGAGCTGAAGGAGCGCTTCCTGTCGCGCTGCGCGACCGGCGAGCTCTCGCCGGCGTTCGCGCTGTCGGAGCCGGAGGCCGGCTCGGACCCGGCGGGGATGATCACGACGGCGGTCAGAGACGGCTCGGAGTGGGTGATCAACGGGACGAAGAACTGGATCTCGAATCTCGGGATCGCCGACTTCTACATCACGTTCGCGGTCAGCGACAGAGAGACGCGCCGGCTGACTGCGTTCGTCGTCGAGGCCGACCGTCCGGGATTCAGCGTCGGCAAGCTCGAGCACAAGCTCGGGATCCGCGCCTCGCCGACCGGCCAGCCGATCTTCGATGAAGTGCGCGTGCCGCAGGAGAACGTGATCGGCGAGGTCGGCAGGGGGCTGTCGGTCGCGCTTGGGACGCTCGAGCGCACGCGGCTCGGTGCGGCGGCGCAGGCGGTCGGGATCGCGCAGGGGGCGACCGACTACGCGGTCGGCTATGCGCGCGAGCGCAAGCAGTTCGGCCAGCCGATCAACGAGTTCCAAGGAATCCAGTTCAAGCTCGCCGACATGGAAACACGGACGGCGGCTGCGCGTGAGCTGCTGTACAAGGCATGCGCGATGGCCGATCAGGAGCACCCGCAGCGCGCGAAGTACTCCTCGATGGCGAAGGTCTTCTGCTCGGACACGGCGATGGCGGTGACGGTCGACGCGGTCCAGGTCCTGGGCGGCTACGGTTATGTCAAGGAGTACCCGGTGGAGCGGATGATGCGCGACGCGAAGATCACACAGATCTACGAGGGCACCAACGAGATCCAGCGGCTCGTGATCGGCCGCACGTTGAAATAGCGACGATGCGTGCGTCGAGGCCGCCAGCGACAGCCTCCACCGGACGCCTCCGGCGCGTCGGCGTCGCGGCGCTGATCGCGCTGTCGCTCGGGCTCGTCACGATCGTCGTCGGACAGGGGTTCAGCTCGGTCGGCGTCGTGCGCGCGCTCGAGGACGTCGCGCTCGGCGTGATCGTCGCGGCCGTGCTGATGGGTGGCGCCGCGTTCGTCGCGGTGCGACTCGCCGGTTGGCGCGACCCGGAGTCGGAGAGCGAGTTCGAGGAGATCGTCCGCCACTCGGAGGCGCTCGCGCGCGACGGGCTCTTCATCGACCCCGACGAAGCCGAGTTCATGGAGCTCGACCCGCTCGACGACGACGACTTCGAAGAGCTCGTGCGCGACGCGCTCGACGACCTGCCGGATCTGCTGCGCAACGCGCTGGCGCACGTCGCCGTCGTGATCTCCGACGGAGGCCGGCGCCGCGGCGCGTATGGCCTCTACCAGGGCGACGGCGCGACGCGCGACGACACGCACGACCGGATCGTCGTGTTCCGCGACACGCTGCGGCGCGACTTCGGCCACGACCCGGAGCTGCTGCGCGATCAGGTGACGCGCACGGTCCGCCACGAGCTCGCGCACCACGTCGGCTTCGACGAGCTCGGCGTCAGCCGGTTGGACCTTTAGGCGCGACTAGACTCCCGGGCCGATGAAGGCGCCGGACTTCTTCGTCGTCGGGCACCAGAAGTGCGGGACGACGGCTCTCTATCTGATGCTGAGCGAGCATCCGCAGATCTTCATGCCGCGCGACGTGAAGGAGCCGTGGTTCTTCGCGCGCGAGCTACGGCCGCGCTCGCGCGCGCAGGGCACGCGCAGCCGCCCGAACACGCTCGAGCAGTATCTCGAGCTGTTCGCCGACGCCCCGTCGGGGACGCTCGTCGGCGAGGCCTCGCCGCAGTACATCCGCTCGCGCACGGCGGCGGCCGAGATCGCCGCGCTGCGCCCTGACGCGCGGGTCGTCGCGATCCTGCGCGAGCCGGCCAGCTTCCTGCGCTCGCTGCACATGCAGCTCGTCGCGACGCATATCGAGTCCGAGACCGACTTCGGCCGCGCGATCGCGCTCGAGCCGCAGCGGCGCGAGGGCAGGCGGATTCCGCGTCGCTCGATCTCGCCGCCGTCGCTGCTGTACTCCGATCACGTCCGCTACGCGGAGCAACTGCGACGGCTGCACGAGGCGTTCGGCCGCGAGCAGGTGCTCGCGCTGATCTACGACGACCTCAGGCGCGACAACGTGGGAACGGTGCGCGAGGTGCTGCGCTTTCTCGGCGTCGACGAGCACGCGCCGATCGAGACGGTCGAGACGAAACCGCTGGAGGCGGTGCGCTCGCTGCGGCTGCACCAGCTCAGGCGCCAGCTGCGGCTGCTCGGGCTGAACCCGGCGGCCGGCGGGCGCGTCGCGCGCGCGCTCGACGCGGTCGCCCCTCGCCGGCTGCGCAGCAGAGAGCTCGCGGCGGCGCTGCGCCGCGCCGCGTACGGCCCGCAGTCGCCGCCCGACGAGCAGCTGATGCTCGAGCTGCGGCGGCGCTTTGCGGGCGAGGTGCAGGCCGCGAGCGAGTATCTCGGACGCGATCTCGTGACGCTATGGGGCTATGACCGCATAAGCTGACGCTCGCGCGGCCCCGGCTCGGAGGGGGCGAGCGCATAAGCTGACCCTCGCCCACGTCTTCCAGATGGGCAACGACCAAGGAGAGCGCCTGAGATGTCAGAAGCAGTGATCGTCGACGCCATTCGCACGCCGATCGGCCGCGCCGGAAAGGGCTCGCTGAAGAGCGTCCGCGCCGACGACCTCGCGGCGATCCCGCTGCGTGCGCTGATCGAGCGCAACCCCGAGCTCGACCCGAGCACGATCGTCGACATCATGATGGGCTGCGGCTTCTGCGAGGGCGAGCAGGGCTACAACGTCGGTCGCGTCGCGGGGCTGCTCGCGGGAATCGACCATCACGTGCCGGCGACGACCGTCAACCGCTTCTGCGCATCATCGCTGCAGACCGCGCGAATGGCCTTCCACGCGATCAAGACCGGCGAGGGAGACACGTACGTCGCCGCCGGCGTCGAGGCCGTCTCGCGCGCCGGCGGCGGCGCGCCGTTCGAGTTCAACCACGCCGTCGACGGCTCTGAGGGCGCCGCGTACGACGTGTACATCCCGATGGGCATGACCGCCGAGAACGTCGCCGAGCGCTGCAACGTCAGCCGCGAGTCGCAAGACGAATGGGCGGTCATCTCGCAGAACCGCGCCGTCGAGGCCGTCGCGAACGGCCACTTCGACAGCGAGATCGTGCCGGTCACGGTGCCGGCGCACACCGACGTCGACAAGGAGGGCAACGAGATCGACGTCCCCGAGACGGTCGTCAGCCGCGACGACGGCCCGCGCCCGGGAACGACGATGGAGAAGCTCTCCGCGCTGCAGCCGGCGTTCAAAGAGGGCGGCACGGTGACGGCCGGGAACGCCTGCCCGCTGAACGACGGCGCGGCGGCGCTGCTGATCATGTCCGAGGACCGCGCGAAGGAGCTCGGGATGAGGCCGCGCGCGCGGATCGTCGCCTCGTCGGTCGCCGGCCTGCGTCCGGAGATCATGGGCCTCGGTCCGATCCCCGCGATCCAGAAACTGCTGCAGGCGACCGGCATGACGATGACCGACATCGACGTCGTCGAGATCAACGAGGCGTTCGCGGCGCAGATCGTGCCGTGCAAGGAAGACCTCGGGATCGACGACGACAAGCTCAACCCGTTCGGCGGGGCGATCGCGCTCGGACACCCGTTCGGGATGACCGGCGCGCGGATCATGACGACGCTGCTCAACGACCTCGAGACGCTCGACAAGACGTACGGCATCGAGTCGATGTGCGCCGCCGGCGGCATGGGCATGGCGATGCTCGTCGAGCGGCTGTAGCCCAGCTTCGACATCCTTCGACGACAAGCCGGAGCACGGGCTAACGCTCGCCCGTCATCGTGTCGATCAATCGGCATGGGAGAACTGCCAGGGCCCACGGCTTTGCAGCCTTGGACGCCGCGGCGCAGTCGACTGCTCGATCCGCGCCGGTGGCTGCGAAAGCGCCGTCGCACGGGCGAAGATGGCTCGGCGCTTGCCTTCAGCCTGCGGCTGTTCGCGACCGTCCTGCTGACGTTTGCGCTGGTCGGCATCGCGGGCTACCTGATACTGGAGCACAGCCTCGCGCAACGGCAGATCGCCAACTACGCGGCCTCTCTGCGGGCGGACGCGAAGTCCTTCGAACGCCAGGACCCCGAAGGGGCCAATACCCCAGCCAACGCCATTCGCGGCGTCCAACGGCTGCTCGATGCGATCGCCCACCAACCAAGTATCAGGGAGGCTGTCCTGATCGACTCGCGTCATGTGGTCAGAGCGGCGTCCGACGACGCTCAGATCGGCACAGTCGACGCGGCCGCGCCGGTCCACGC
Organism: Solirubrobacteraceae bacterium; assembly: GCA_035486335.1. GTDB lineage: Bacteria > Actinomycetota > Thermoleophilia > Solirubrobacterales > Solirubrobacteraceae > Palsa-744. Next base: position 748 of record DATHND010000102.1, on the reverse strand, counting down.
GGCGCTGCAACGCGGCCGCTCGTACTCCGGGCACGAGAGCGACGCCGGCGCGGACAACCGCAACTTCGCGTTTGTCATCCCCGTCAACCTCGTAGGCGCCCGTTACGCCTTCGACGTGACCTACGACCACCGCACCTTCGACGCACAGGTGAGCGAGATTCGCACGATCCTCGCCCTCGTCGCGCTGCTCGCGCTGATCGGCGGTGGAGCGGTCTTCTATCTGGTCGGTGGCCGACGGCTGATGCGCGACCATCGGACGGTGCTGCTGCGCGCGACACGTGACGGACTCACCGACCTGCCCAACCAGCGCGGCTTCCACGACGACTTCGCGCAGACCGTCGCGGCCGCCGCGCGCTACCAGGACTCGCTCGCCGTGGCCCTCCTGGACGTCGACGACTTCAAGCGCATCAACGATCGCTACGGCCACCAGCACGGCGATGCGGTCCTCAAGCGCGTGGCCGACGTGCTTCGCGAGGCACGGCCCGGAGATCGCCCCTACAGAGTCGGCGGTGACGAGTTCGCGCTGCTGATGGCTCACACCGACGCCGAGGGCGCGCGAATCCTCGCAAGACGCCTGAGCCACAGCTTGACCGAGGCGGGCATCGACGTGAGCATCGGCGTCAGCGCACTGCGCCCGGGCCTGCAGGCCGATACCTTGCGCGCGGAGGCCGACGCCGCGCTATACGAGGCGAAGCGCCAGGGTGGCAACTGCGACGCGCACTTCGACGACATCCGAGAGCGCGTGTTC
>DATHND010000101.1:0-6842 GCA_035486335.1 Solirubrobacteraceae bacterium | reverse complement strand
CTGACGCTCGAAACCGGCACCCGGCATCGGACCGCCGAGCGCGTCTCCAAGCAGACCGACTCGATCGTGGTCGCGGTCTCCGAGCGCCGCGAGGTCGTGTCGCTGTATGTCGACGGCAGCAAGTACATCCTTGAGGACATCCCGGTCGTGCTCGCGAAGGCCAACCAGGCGCTGGCGACGCTCGACAAGTACCGCACGCGCCTCGATCAGGTCGCGACGAGGCTGACCGCGCTCGAGTTCGAGGGCGGCGCGACGCTGCACGACGTGCTGACGGTGCTGCAGCGCTCCGAGCTCGTGACGCGGATGGCGGTCGAGATCGAGCGCTACATCGTCGAGCTCGGCAGCGAGGGACGCCTGATCGAGATGCAGCTCGAGGAGACGACCGTCGGCACGGCCGCCGAAAAGGCGGCGCTCGTGCGCGACTACCTGTTCGACTACTCCGACGAGGCGTTCGCGGCCGGGTTGGAGGAGATCGGCCGGCTCGCGCATCAGGACCTGCTCGACTTCGGGCGGCTCGCCGAGCTGCTCGGGTACGACCGCAAGCTCAACACGCTCGACTATCCGGTCTCGCCGCGCGGCTACCGTGTGCTGGGGCGCATCCCGCGCCTGCCACGCGCCGTCGTCGTGGAGATCGTCGGCGAGTTCGGCGGTCTCGACGAGCTGCTCGCGGCGACCGACGCCGAGCTGGAGGGCGTCGAGGGCGTCGGCGAGATCAGAGCGAAGGACATCCGCGAGGGCCTGCGCCGGCTGCAGGAGATCAACCTCGTGGACCGCTACCTGCAGACTTGAATAGGGGTCGCGCCGAATGCGCGGCCGGAACAAAGGAGAACACCATTCCGCCACAAGCAACGCAAGACGAAGTGCTGGACGACGAGATCGAGGTCACGCGCGAAGTCGAGTTCATCGAGTTCGAGCTCGGCGATCACGTCGTCTATCCCCACCACGGCGCCGGCAAGGTGCTGAAGAAGGAGGAGATGGAGATGCTCGGCGAACGCCGCGAGTACCTCACGATCAAGATCCTCCACAACGACATGACCGTCAGGGTTCCGACCGAGAACGCCGCGCTGGCCGGCCTGCGCAGGGTGATCGACGAAGAAACGGTCAAGAAGGTTCTCGACGTCCTGCGAGACGAGGTCTCGGAGATGCCGAAGAACTGGAACCGGCGCTTCAAGCACAACCGCGACAAGATCAAGACGGGCGACATCTACGAGCTAGCCGAGGTGGTGCGAAATCTTTCTCTGCGCGAGAGCGAGAAGGGCCTGTCGACCGGCGAGAAGCAGATGTTCACGCGGACGAAGAAGATCCTCGCCTCCGAGCTGATGTACGCGCTCGACAAGGACGAGGAAGAGGCCGAGAGCTACCTCGACGAGCTGCTCGCCGCGTCGGCCTCGAGCCAGATGGCCGGAGCAGCGGCCGAGTAGCGCGTCGCTGAACAGATGGCCGTCGCGTTGATCGTCGCCGCCGGGCGCGGCGAGCGCCTCGGCGCCGACCGCCCGAAGGCGCTCGTCGAGCTCGGCGGGCGCCCGATGCTGGAGTGGTCGCTCGACGCGCTGGCGGCGAGCCCGGAGATCGAGCGGATCGTCGTCGCGCTGCCGCCCGGCGTCGAGCTGCCGCTCGCGGCGGGTGTGCCCGACGGCGTAGAGGAGCCGCTGGGCGCCGGCCGGCGAGCGGATGTCGTCGCCGTGACCGGCGGCGCCTCGCGCTCGGATTCCGTGCGACGGGCGCTCGCCGCGGCCGGCGACGGCGATCCGGTGCTCGTGCACGATGCGGCTCGGCCGCTGCTGACGCCGGCGATCGTGCGCGAGACGCTCGTCGCGCTCGCCGGCGATCCCGACGCCGGCGCGGCGATCGCCGCGGCGCCGGTGACCGACACGATCAAGCGCGTCGACGATGCGCGAACCGTGCTCGAGACGCTCGAGCGCGGATGCCTGTGGGCCGTGCAGACGCCGCAGGTCTTTCGCCGCGAGGCGCTCGAGCGCGCACTCGCCGTCGGCGACGACGTGCTCGCAAGCGCGACCGACGACGCGTGGCTCGTCGAGCGCTCGGGCGGCAAGGTGCTAGTCGTGGCGCTCGACGTCGAGAATCTGAAGGTCACGACGGCGCTCGACCTCGAGACGGCCGACCGGCTGCTCGTGCGGCGCGCGTCCGGGGCGATGTGAGAATCGTGCTTGAATCGCGGCGCTTCCAGATGCTGAGCGACTACCACCTCCATTTGCGGCCGGACGGGCACGACGCGCGCGCCGAGGACTATTTCACCGAGGCGAACGTCGAGCGCTACCGGCAGGTCGCCGACGAGCGCGGGATCGGCGAGCTCGGCGTCTCCGAGCACGTCTACCGCTTCGAGCAGGTGCTCGACGTCTGGCGGCACCCGTTCTGGGTGGGCTACGCGCGCGACGACCTCGACGCGTACTGCTCGTTCGTGCGCGAGCAGACCGACCTGCGGCTCGGGATCGAGGCCGACTTCGTGGCGGGCGCCGAGGATCGGATGGCGAGCCTGTTGCAGGCGCGCGACTTCGACTACGTGATCGGCTCGGTCCACTTCATCCGCGAGGGCGCGGTCGACATGGACGACTACAGCGTGTGGGACTCCGGGCGCAGCGTCGAGGAGATTTGGCGGCGCTACTTCGAGACGATCGGCGAGGCCGCGCGCAGCGGGCTGTTCGACGTGCTCGCGCATCCCGACCTCGTCAAGGTGTGGGGCGCCGAGCGTCCCTTGCCCGACGGCGACCTGCGTCGTTACTACGAGCTCGCGCTCGACGGGATCGCGGAGTCGGGCATCGCCGTCGAGGTCTCGACCGCCGGCCTGCGCAAGCGCGTCAAAGAGCTCTACCCGTCGCCGGTCTTCTTGGAGATGTGTCTCGAAGTCGGCGCTCCGGTCGCGCTGTCCAGCGACGCGCACCGCCCGGAGGACGTCGGCGCCGACTACGAGCAAGCGCTCGAGCTGCTCGACTCGCTCGGCGTCGGCGAGCTGTGCGTGTTCGAGCATCGCGAGCGACGCCTGGAGCCGATCGGAGCGGGCGAGCGGACCTCGTGAGCACGCTCGTCGGGATCGGCTATGACTCGCACCGCCTCGCCGACGGCCGGCGGCTCGTGATCGGCGGCGTCGAGCTGCAGCACGAGCAGGGTCTCGCCGGTCATTCCGACGCCGACGTGCTCGCGCACGCCGTGATCGATGCGCTGCTCGGCGCCGCCAGCCTCGGCGACATCGGCGAGCACTTTCCCGACACCGACGAGCGTTGGCGCGACGCCGACTCGATGCAATTGCTCGCGCACGTGTACGGACTGCTCGACGCCGAGGGCTTGGAGCTCGTCAACGTCGACTGCACGATCGTGATGGAGCGCCCGAAGCTCGGCGCGCGCAAAATCGAGATCCGCGATTCGCTCGCCGCGACGCTGCGGCTCGATGCGCGGCGCGTCAACGTCAAGGCGAGCACCGGCGAGGGGATCGGCTTCGTCGGCCGTGGCGAGGGCGTCGCGGCGCTCGCCGTCGCGAGCGTGCGGGCGCGCGACGGCGCTGCCTGATCGCTGTCGAAGGGCGCTCGCGAGCGCTAGGGTTGCCGGCCGATGCGTCGCACCCCCCGGATACACGACACTCGCAGGGGCATGCTCCACCCGTTGCAGGCGGTTCGATTCACGCAGGACGAGCCGCCAAGGCCGAAGTTCGGGATCTACGCGTGCGGCCCGACTGTGTACAGCCGCATCCACATCGGCAACGCGCGTCCGTTCGTCGTCTTCAGCCTGCTCAAGCGGTTTCTCGAGCACGAAGGTTGTGAAGTGAACCTGGTGATCAACGTAACCGACGTCAACGACAAGATCTACGACGCGGCGCGTGCGCAGGATCGCGACAGCGCAGATCTCGCCGCGGAGATGACAGCGCTCTATCGAGCGGACACCGACGAGCTTGGGCTCGGCCGGCCGGATCGCGAGCCGCTCGCGTCGGAGACGATCGCGGAGATCGTCGACCACATTCGCACGCTCGTCGATACCGGCCACGCTTACTCAGCTGGCGGAGACGTCTACTTCCGCGTGCGTTCGGATCCGGAATACGGCAGCCTCTCGCACCGGAAGATCGACGACATGGACCAGGGCGAGGGCGTCGAGGGCGCCGAGCGCAAGGAGGACCCGCTCGACTTCGCGCTGTGGAAGGCGCACAAGCAGGGCGAGGACACGAAATGGCCCTCGCCATGGGGCGAAGGGCGTCCCGGCTGGCACATCGAGTGCTCGGCGATGGCCGAGAAGTTCCTCGCGCTGCCGGTCGACATCCACGGGGGAGGCTCGGACCTCGTCTTCCCGCACCACGAGAACGAGGCCGCGCAGACGCGCACGGCGCGCGACGACGAGCTAGCCGAGATTTGGATGCACAACGGCATGATCCAGTTCACCGGCGAGAAGATGGCGAAGTCGGTCGGCAACATCGCTCCGCTGCACGAGGTAATCGAGCAATACGGCGCCGAGGCGGTCGTCATGTACCTGGTTTCTGGCCACTACCGGCAACCGCTCGCGTTCTCGCCGACCGTGATGCAGCAAGCGCAGGCGAACGTCACGCGGATTCGTGAGGCAGGCCGGCGCCTCTCGCCGGGTCCTTCGCGTGCCGATCTTGAGTCGTTGCGCGACAGCTTCTTCGACGCGCTCGCCGACGACTTCAACACGCCGAAGGCGCTGAGCGCGCTCAACGAATGGATCGCCGACGCGGTAGTCGCAGCGGATGTTTCGGGCGACGCGCACCTGCGCGAGATGCTCGGCGTGCTCGGCCTCGAGCGCCTGCTCGACCCGATCGCCGACGCGCCCGAGGCGGTGCGCGAGCTCGCGCAGCGGCGCGAGCAGGCACGCGCCGGGCGTGACTTCGCCGCCGCCGACCGCCTGCGCGAGGAGATCGCGGCTGCCGGTTGGGAGGTACGCGACGTGGCCGGCGGCTTCGAGCTGCTGCCGCGGTGATCGTCTACGGGCGCAACCCCGTGCACGAGGCTCTGCGCGGGCGCCGCGCGCGGGCGGTCAAGGACGTCTGGGCGACCGCGCCGGCGGCCCGCGAGCAGTGGCTGGCACACGCCGGAGCGCGGATCGTCGCCGCCGAGGAGATCGAGCGCCGCTGCGGCTCGTCGGCGCACCAGGGGGTCTGCGCGGACGCCGGGCTCTATCCGTATGCGTCCGCCGATCAGCTGCTGCTCGCCGCCGAACCGCTGATCGTCGTGCTCGACCAGATCCAGGACCCGCAGAACCTCGGCTCGATCTGCCGCACCGCCGAGTGCGTCGGCGCGGCCGGCGTCGTGATCCCCGAGCGCCGCGCCGCCGAGGTCACGCCGGCCGTCTGCAAGGCGTCGGCTGGCGCCGTCGAGCACCTGCCGGTAGCGCGCGTGCGCAACGTCGCGGACTTCCTCGCCGAGGCGCGCGAGGCCGGCTGCTGGTGCTACGGCGCGAGTGCCGACGGCACCGGGGAGCGCGCGCCGCGCCCCTACGACGCGCCCGACTACGCCGGCGCCGGCGTAGTGCTCGTGCTCGGCAGCGAGGGCAGCGGCCTGCGACCGCGCGTCGCGAAGGCGTGCGACGAGCTGATCGCGCTGCCGCTGCGCGGACGGATCGAGTCGCTTGGCGTCAGCGCCGCCGCCGCGGCGCTGCTGTACGAGATCTTGCAGAGCAGCTCGGCGGGGCTTGACAACTCTCCATAACTGTGCGACGCTCGCGCCGACATAACGCTGAACCTAAGGTTGAAGAAGCCTTAGGAGCACATAGCTTTGGCGCCAGGGGAGGAGTGCGCCACTGAGCAAATTGGGGCCTGCCCGCGCGGGAGGCGCCAGAAAGGATCTGCTCGTGGCTCGAATCTCCCATAACCCTAACTCTGAACCTAAGGTCGATGACGGGTTCTTGATTGCGCTCGCGAAGCTCGGCGACCGCAACGCATACGACCGTCTCGTGCGTCGCTACCACGGCTTCGTGCGGCTCAAGGCCTCGTCGTACTTCCTCGCCGGAGGAGACTCCGAAGACTTGATCCAGGAGGGTCTCGTCGGCCTGTACAAGGCGATTCGCGACTTCCGCACCGACCGCGAGTCGAGCTTCCGCAACTTCGCCGAGCTCTGCATCACGCGCCAGATCATCACCGCCGTGAAGACGGCGACGCGCAACAAGCACACGCCGCTGAATCAGTACGTCTCGTTCTCCTCGACGCCCGCGGGCGCCGGCGATGACGTCCCGACGCTCGATCAGATCCTGCCCGGCCCGAGCGTGCATGACCCGGTCAATCAGGTGATCTCCTCCGAGGAGCTGCGCTCGCTCGTCGGCTGTCTCTCGAGCGCGCTGTCAGAGCTCGAGAGCCGCGTGCTATCGCTGTACCTCGACGGCTACTCCTACGAGCAGGTCGGCGAGCGGCTGGAGTGCGACACGAAGACCGTCGACAACGCGCTGCAGCGGGTCAAGCGCAAGGTCGGCGCCCACCTGCAAGCCCGCGCCGTCGCCGCATAGCGACGCGGCGGCCGCCCCGCAGGACGGCCGCCGCAAAGTCGCGATCGGCTAGAGCTGACCTTCGACCGGCAGGTGCGCCGCGGGCGGTGGCGGGATCGCCGACGCGAGCGCCGGCGCGATGTTCACTTCAAATGGCGTGCCCGCCGCTCCCTGGTTGACCGGGTCGCCCGGGATCGCGAGTCGCAGTCGGTAGGGGCCGTGCGCGTTGAACGTGTGGATGATCGAGAACGGCGCCGCTTCGCCGGTTTTCGCCGGTACGCCGACCGTGCCGACGTCGATCACGTTCCAGCCGAGGCCCGGTCTGCCCTGGCGCTCGAGGTAGACGACGTGTCCGCTCAGCGCCGGAAGGACGGTGCCGGAGAACGCCATCGGCTGGCCGACCTGCGGCG
>DATHND010000100.1:0-7641 GCA_035486335.1 Solirubrobacteraceae bacterium | reverse complement strand
GAACCGACGCACGAACCGACGCCGGAAGCGACACACGAACCAACACCCGAAGCGAGCTCCTCCGGATCCTCCTCACCGAGCGTCGAATCGTCGGGCTCCTCGGGCTCGTCGGGCTCCTCGGGAGCGAGCGCGCCGCCCGTGCAGGAAAGCTCGGCGCCGGCCGTCTCGGGAGGATCGTGACGCGCGCGTCCGCGTCAGCGCCGCGGCCGCTCGCGCAGGCGCGCTGGAGCGCGCTCGGCACGAGCGTCGTGCTGCGCAGCGTCGAGCCGGACGCGCTGGCGCCCGCGCGCGGCGCCGTCGAGCGCGAGCTTGCGGCCGTCGATCGCGCCTGCAGCCGCTTTCGGACGGACTCGGAGCTCGTGCGGCTGAACGAGCGCGCCGGGCGGCCGGTCGAGACGAGCGCGCTGCTGTTCGAGGCGCTGGAGCTAGCGCTCGACGCCGCGCGGCTGACCGGCGGCGACGTCGACCCGACCGTCGGGCGAGCGCTCGAGATGGCGGGCTACGACCGCGACTGCAGCCTGCTCGCGCCGGCGCGCGAGGAGCCAGCGCCGAACGCGCCGACGTTGACGCTGCGCGCGCGCGCCGGCTGGCGCACGGTCGAGCTCGACGCGCCGACGCGCACGGTGCGCGTGCCCGCCGGCATCCGCCTCGACCTCGGCGCGACGGCGAAGGCATGGGCGGCGGATCGCGCTGCGGCGGCCGCGCACGCGGCCGGCGGCAGCGGCGTGCTCGTCAGCCTCGGCGGCGACATCGCGACGGCCGGCGCCGCCCCGAGCGAGGGCTGGCGCGTGCACGTGACCGACGACCATCGCAGCGACCCGTCCGCGCCGGGTCAGACGATCTCGATCGCCTCGGGCGGCCTCGCCACCTCCAGCACCGCCGTGCGCCGCTGGAGCCATCGGGGCCAGACGATGCACCACATCATCGACCCCGCGACGGGCGTGCCGGCGCGCTCGTGCTGGCGCACGGTCAGCGTCGCGGCGGCCGACTGCGCGCAGGCGAACATCGCGACGACCGCCGCGCTGATCCGCGCGCGCTCGGCCGTCGCCTGGCTCGAGCAGCTCGGCCTACCGGCGCGACTCCAGGACCAGGACGGCCGCGTCGTGCGTACCGGCGACTGGCCCACGCCTCCGCGCAAGAACGCTCACGAGCAGACGCCGCCGGCGGAGGTGAGCCGATGACCTCGATCCTCGCCGCGTCGGGCGGCAGCGCCTACTGGTACCTGACGCGCTCGACCGGCGCCGTCGCGCTGGTCCTGCTGACGGGCGCCGTCGCGCTCGGCGTGCTCGACGTGCGCCGCTTCAGCACGCCGCGGTGGCCGCGCTTCGTGATCGACACGCTGCACCGCAACGTCTCGCTGCTGGCGATGGCGTTCCTCGCGCTGCACATCCTCACGTCCGTGCTCGACAGCTTCGCGCCGATCTCGATCCTCGACGCGGTGATCCCGTTCGCCGGCTCCTACCGCCCGTTCTGGCTCGGCCTCGGCGCGGTCTCGTTCGACCTGCTGCTCGCCGTGACGATCACGAGCCTGCTGCGCCGCCGCTTCGGCTACGGCACGTGGCGCGCGATCCATTGGCTGACGTACGCGAGCTGGCCGATCGCGCTGCTGCACGGGTTCGGCACCGGCAGCGACGTCAGATCGACATGGCTGTTCGGGCTCAGCGTCGCCTGCCTGGCGGCCGTGCTCGCGGCGGTGCTGGCGCGCGTGATCGCCGGCTGGCCGCAGAACCTGCGCGTGCGCGGCGCCGCGCTCGGTGGGGCCGGCGTGTTCTCGCTGTTCCTGCTGCTGTGGCTGCCCGGCGGCCCGCTGGGCACGGAATGGGCGCGGCGGTCGGGCACGCCGAGCTCGCTGCTCGGGCACTCCACCCACACGAAGTCGAAAGAAGGATCGAAATGAGAAGCCCGCTCTCGACTCAGACGGCTCTGCTCGAGCGTGACGCGCCGACGAGGCTCGACGTCGGCGCGCGCACGCTGCCGCGCCTGCTGCGCGGCGCCGGCGCCGACGGCGCGCCGCTCGCGCTCGACGATCACATCGCCACGCACGGCGAGCTGCCGCTCGAGCACAAGCGCAGACGGCGCGAGACGTCGCGCCTGATCGAGCAGCTCGAGCGCGCCGGCCTGCGCGGGCACGGCGGCGCCGGCTTTCCGACGGCGAGGAAGCTGCGCGCTGTCGCCGCGGCGCGCGGTCGCGCGATCGTCGTCGTCAACGCGACCGAGGGCGAGCCGGCGAGCCTGAAGGACCGGACGCTGTGCCAGCTCGCGCCGCACCTGATGCTCGACGGCGCGCAGCTCGCCGCGCAGGCGCTCGGCGCCGACGAGGTGCTCGTGGCCGTATGCGAGTCGGCGAGCGCGAGCGTCGAGACGGTCGCCGCGGCGATCGACGAACGCCGCCGGCTCGGCGGCGCGCGCCTGCGCCTCAGCACGACGCCTCCCGGTTACGTCGCCGGACAGGAGTCGGCGCTCGTCAACTTCCTCTCCAACGGCCCGGCGCTGCCGACGTTCACGCCGCCGCGGCCGTTCGAGCAGGGCGTCTCGCGGCGCCCGACGCTCGTCAGCAACGCCGAGACGTACGCGCACATCGCGCTGATCGCACGCCACGGCTCGGAGTGGTTTCGCGCGCTCGGGACCTCCTCGCAGCCCGGCTCAGCGCTCGTCACGCTGTCCGGGCCGGTCGCGAACCCGGCCGTCTACGAGATCGAGCACGGCGCGTCGCTGGGCGAACTGATCGACGCCGCCGGCGGCCCGACCGCGGGCGTCCGCGCGGCGCTGCTCGGCGGCTACGCGGGAACGTGGATCGACGGCGCGCACCTGCGCGGCGTCGCGCTGTCAGACGAACACCTCGCGGCGCACGGCGCGACGCTCGGCGCCGGCGTGATCGCGCTGCTGTCAGACGATGCGTGCCCAGTCGCCGAGACGGCGCGCGTCGCGCGCTGGCTCGCGAACGAGAGCGCCGGGCAGTGCGGACCGTGCATCAACGGCCTCGACGCGCTCGCCGCGACGGTCGCCGAGATCGCGGCCGGCAGCGCCGGCGGCGACGCCGCGCGGCGCGTGGAGCGCCTGACACAGCTCGTGCGCCGGCGCGGCGCGTGCGGGCACCCCGATGGCGTCGCGCGCTTCGTGCACAGCGCGCTTGCGACGTTCGAGCCCGAGTTCTCAGACCACGCGCGCCACGGCCGCTGCGAGGCGTGCGCGCGTCCGGCCGAGCTGCCGCTGCCCGCGCACACGCACACGAGCGCGCGGCGCACCGCCCAGGCGGTCGCGCGATGAGCCAGCGCGTACGCGTCAACCCGATCACGTGCGAAGCGCACGGAATGTGCGCCGAGCTGCTGCCCGAGCGGATCACGCTTGACGAGTGGGGCTATCCGATCATCGACGGCGAGCCGCTGCCCGAGGCGCTGATCTCGCACGCCAAGCGCGCCGCGCAAGCGTGCCCGACGTTCGCGCTGCTCGTCGAGCGCGACGGCACGCGGCCTCGCTAGACGCCGAGTTCGCCCGCGTCGATTTTCCGTCTGATCTCAGCGGCGCCTGGCCAATTCGGCTCGATGCCTGCGTCACGCAGCAAGTTGTCACGCGCAGCTAGGAACTCCTCAGCGGTTTCGCCCGGAGCCAATGTAAATCCGCGCGGCCCAGAGATCACGCGCCTATCCTCGTCATCAGCTCGTAAATCTCGTTTCGTAGCCATGGTGGCTGTCCTGGCCTCCCCTCGACGCTTTCGCGCCTCAATAGAGCGTAGGTTTCGGCGACCAGCTCATGGATGTACTCTCGTTGAGAGTAGTCCCCCCGTCGGATACGTTCGCGTATCCCGGCGGGCGCCAATTCCAGCAATCTGACCCGCTCGCTGGGATCGTGCGGCGAGTTACTCATCACACTCAGTGCATGCCCCCACTCGTGCCATGCCACCCACGTGAGCAGGGCTTCGCGGGTGCTTGAATCTGCACCGAGAAGTTCCGGATGTGCCTGATTGATCAGCACCAGCCGAAGCTCTGGCACCCAAATGCCGAGAGCTTTGTCATCGGCCATCGTCTGCCCAGTACCTGGGACGCTATGCCCGGCTGATCGGAGCAGCTCCGCGATCCTTCGACCGAGGGGCCATCGACGATCTCCCATCGAGCCGCGCCAACCTGTGTCAGTAGCTGGCGATGAGACGACGGCAGCGCGTCCCAGGCTAGCTGGACGAGCTGCTCCGTCGTGCCTCGCTCATACTGGCACCTCGATCCGAGCGTTTGGAGCCTCATGCAGCGGCCGTCCCCGTTTCGGCCGCCCCCTGCTACAAGCCGATCATGTGAGCCGCGGCGAGCCCCGCCCACTCCTCGTACGGCGCAAAGAACTCACGCACCTCCTGCTCGCATGCGCGCGCGTGCGGGTCGCCGCCGCTGAGCGCGCGCCCGACGAGCTTCAGCAGCCCGACGTCGCCGGCCGGCACCTGATCGTGACGGCCCTGGCCGTGCAACGCGAGCATCTCGACCGTCCAGCTGCCGATCCCCGGAATCGCACGCAGACGGCGCCAGCCGCGTTCGTGGTCGCTCGCGTGCAAGTCGACGCGCCCGCGCGCGACCTCGCGCGCGGCGCGCACGAGCGTCACGGCGCGCGCGGCGGCGAGGTCGAAGGACTCCAGGCGCGCCGGCGCGGTGCCCGCTAGCACCGCCGCGCTCGGCAGGTCGCGCAGCGGGCTGGCGGCTCCATCCCAGCCGACCCAACGGCGCCCGAGCGCAGCGAGCAGGCGCCGCTCGATCGCCGCCGCGCGCTCGTACTCGATCAGCTGCTCGCAGACCGCCCAAGCGAGCGCCTCGAACGGATCGGGGCGGCGGCGCACGCGCAGCCACGGGCGGTGGCGCAGCGAGCGGCCGATCAACGGATCGCGCGCGAAGCGGCGGTGGAACGCGCGCAGATCCTCGTCGACGCCGAGCGCGAAGCGCATCCGCTCGATTCCGTGTGTCGCGGCTGCGCGCGTGCGCGCCCGCGCGCCGAGCACGACGCGGTCGTGCGCGGGCTGCGCGACGCGGATGAGCACCGGCTCGCCGCGATCGTGCAGCAACCGTTCGAGCACGCCACCGCGACGGCGCGCGAGCCCGTCGACGCCGCCGCGCGGGAGGCGAAACGGTCCGGCCGGCCGGACCTCGACGCGCTGCTCAACGCTCGCCACGAGCAGCGACACAGTAGGGAACTGGGTTCGCTAGACGGTCGAGAGGCAAGCGAGCCAAGGACGCAGCGAGCGTGGCGTGCGATAGCACGCGAGCGACTGAGGACACAGGATCGCGCCGCCTATCGGCCGTCTAGGCGCGACGGCCGAGCAGGTGCACGTCTACAAGCAGCGAGCGGCTGCCGACGATCTGGACCAGCTCGCCCGCGGCGGAGGAGTCGCTGCGCGAGCGACGCAGCCGCGAGGAGCCGCGGCGACCCTTCGCGAGCGCCGCCGAATGACGCTGGCGACGCGTCACGAGGCCGACGACGGCGGCTCCCGCGACGAACCCGCCGGCGGCGACAGCGGCCGCCTGGACGGCCGGGATCGCGCCCGTGCGCGCGACCTCACCGGCGAACGCACGCTCGCGCACGACGCTCGCCTCCTGCGCGAGCACCGGCAGGGCGTCGATCACCTCGTCCGGCTCCTCGGCGCCGGGCAGCGTGCTCGCGTGATCCTCGCCCGCGTTCATCGATGCAGTGTAAACGGCGTCTCAGACCCCATCGCCGCTCGGCGCGAGCACGCGCTCGAACATCCGGTAGCGCTTGACGACCTCGCCGCCCATCGCTTCCATGCCGCGATTCATCGGCGTGTTCGTCTCGAGAATCCATCCCATCTCGCCGCCCGACTGTGGGCGCGCTTCGGCCGCGTCGTAGTGCAGCTCGTAGAGCCGCGCGGCGACGCCCGTGTGCTGGTACTCCGGCTTGACGCCGAGGAACCCGACGCGCAGTCGCTTGATGATCCGGCCCTTGTTGAGGAAGTGCCACCAGCCGAACGGCAGCAGCCGCCCGTTCATCTTCGCGAGCACCTCGTTGACGTCCGGCACGGTGATCGCCATCGCCACGACCTCGCCGTCGTCGATCCGCTCGGCGATCATGAACCAGTGCTTGTCGAACACGAGCTGCAGCTCCTGCGCGTACGCGTCGAGGTCCTTCTTCGAGTACGGCACGAAGTCCCAGTTCTTCGACCACGCCGAGTTGTAGACCTCGGCGAACGCGTCCATGTCTTTGCGCAGCTGCCAGCGGCGCATCGGCCGCACGCGGATGCCGTGCTCGCTTTCGACCTTGCCCGCCAGCTCCCAGATCACCGGCAGCACCTTGTCACGACCGCTGACGTCGAGGCTCCACATCAGCAGGTCGATCGCCTTCGCCATCCCGGCCTGCTCGAGGCGCTCGCGGTAGTACGGCGGGTTCCATGGCTGCGCGATCATCGGTTTGCGCTCGTAGCCCTCGATCAGCACGCCGCTCTCGTCGTTCATCGTGAAGCTCGCCGGGCCGACCATCCGCTCCTTGCCGCGCTCGCGCAGCCAGCGCTCGGCCGCGCCGAGCAGCGCGTCGAGCACCACCTGGTCGTCCTCGAGCTCGAGGAAGCCGAACCAGCCCCAGTTCTTGCGCTGGTAGTCGTTGAACGCGTCGTTGACGTGCGCGCTGATCCGCCCGACGACGCGCCCGTCGCGCAGCGCGAGGAAGTACTCGGCCTCGCCGTGCGTGAAGAACGCGTTCATCTTGCGGTGCAGGAACAGCCGTCGCTCGAGCTTCAGCGGGGGCACCCACTGCGGCGAGTTAGCATGCAGCGCGTACGGGAGGTCGATGAAGCGCTTCAGATCCTTCCCGCCAGACACAGACCTGATTTCGACGCTCACGGCCGAGGCACACTACATGCAGACCTCAACAGACGTCTTCGCCAAGGTCCGCGACCACGACCGCGCCGAGTTGCTCGCGGCCGCGCGCGAGGCCGACGTGCTGCCGTACTTCCACGTGCTCACCTCACCGGCGATGCCGGTCGTCGAGATGGAGGGCGCCGAGCGGATCATGCTCGGCTCGAACAACTACCTCGGGCTGACCGGCGACGAGCGCGTGCTCGCCGGCGCCGCGGACGCGCTGCACCGCTACGGCACCGGGCTGACCGGCTCGCGGCTGCTGAACGGCACGATCCCGCTGCACCTCGAGCTCGAGCGTGAGATCGCCGAGTGGATGGAGACCGATGACGCGATCGTCTTCACGACCGGCCACCAGGCGAACGTCGGCACGCTCGGCACGCTGCTCGGCCCGGGCGACACCGTGGTCGTCGACTCCGCCGACCACGCGTCGATCCTCGACGGGGCGCTGATCTCCAAGGCGAAGATGCGCCCGTTCCGCCACAACCGCATCGACAAGCTCGAGCGCGCGCTGCAGCGCGCCGAGCAGGACGGCGGCGGCGTGCTGGTCGTCGTCGACGGCGTGTTCTCGATGGAGGGCGACGTCGCGCCGCTGATCGACATCACCGAGCTGTGCGCGCGCTACGGCGCGCGGCTGATGGTCGACGAGGCCCACGGGGCCGGCGTGCTGGGGGCGCGCGGCGCAGGCGCATGCGAGCTGCTGGGGGTCGAGGACCGCGTCGACCTGCGCATGGGCACGTTCTCGAAGTCGCTCGCCGCGTGCGGCGGGTTCGTCGCGGGACCCGCCGAGGTGATCGAGTACCTG
>DATHND010000099.1:0-17418 GCA_035486335.1 Solirubrobacteraceae bacterium | reverse complement strand
ACTGGGGGATGAAGTACCAGATGCCTTTCTGCGCGGTGACGATCCCGGTCAGCGAGAGCGTCTGCGCGGTCATCAGGACGCCGACGAGCGCGAGGCCCTGCGAGACCTCGTAGGAGATCAGCTGCGCCGCGCCGCGCATCGCGCCGAGGAACGAGTACTTCGAGCCCGAGGACCAGCCGCCGAGCATGATCCCGTAGAACGCGACCGCGCCGAACGCGAACAGGTACAGCGGCCCGATCGAGACGTCGACGCCGTAGAGACCGACTTTCGTCCCGAAGATGTCCTGCGCGTCGCCGAACGGGATGATCGCGAACGCCGCGACCGCCGTCAGGATCGAGATCGTCGGCGCCAGCGCGAACAGGAAGCCGACCGACGTCGTCGGGCGGAACTGCTCCTTCGTCAGCAGCTTGAGGATGTCGGCGAGCGGCTGCAGCGCGCCGTACGGGCCGACGCGGTTGGGCCCGTAGCGCCCTTGGAAGCGGCCAAGCAGCTTGCGCTCGGCGATCAGCACGACCGGCACGAGCTGCAGGCCGACCGCGAAGATCACGATCGCCTTGATGATCTGGATCCACCACGGCTCGTAGTAGCCGACGACCGCGACCGGCGTCACGCTGCTCATACGCGCTCGCGCTCCTGCCAGCGCACGCCGCGCCCGCCGATCTCCTCGAGCGTCAGCCCGTCGTAGAACGGGATCGCGTCGAACAGTGCCTGCGACGCCGTCAGCTCGCCGAGCACGCCCGTGTCGAGGCCGACGCGCTCGCCGAGCTCGGCGAGCACCTGCCAGCCGGGACGCGTCGAGCCGGCGCGCGCGACCGCCTGGCGCACGCGCTGGATGCGCCCGTCCGGGTGCGTCACCGTGCCCTCCTTCTCGGCGTACGACTCGGCCGGGAAGACGACGGTCGCGTGCTCGTGGACGCCCTCGCTGAGCAGCGTCGAGTGCGCGACGATCGTGCTCGCGCGCTCCAGCGCGCGCTCCCACACGGCGCGCTCGGCGCCGGCCGCGAACGGCTCGCCCTCGGCGAGCGGGTCGACCTGCAGCAGGTACAGCGCGCTGAGCTCGCCGCCGGCGAGCGCCGCCGCGATCGACTGTGTGTCGTGGCCGTCGGCGTCCGCCCGGCGCAGCCCCGGCGCGGCGTTCGGCAGGACGCCGCTCTCGCGCAGGCCGCGGCCGTTCGACGTGGCCGGGACTTCCAGCAGCCCGGCGCCGTCGACGTCGGCGAGCGACAGCTCGGCGGCGAGGTCGAGCAGCACGCGCACCCGCGCCGCGCCTTCGGCGCCCGCCGCGAAACGCTCGCCCCAGACGATCACCAGCTCCTCGCCGGCCTCCTCGGCCAGGCGCTTGGCGCTCGCGCGCAGCTCCTCGAGGTTCGCGCCCGAGCAGCGCTCGAGTGTCGTCCCGTGGCGGCGCACGCCCTTGCGCAGGCGCAGGTCGAGGATCGGCGCGTCGAGCAGCGGGTCGCAGTCGAGCAGCAGCACCGCGTGCGCGAACTCGAGGTCGGAGACCGTCGCCTGCAGGCGCGGGTCGCTCAGGCTCTGCAGCAGCTCGAGCGGCAGCGCGCCGGCGACGCGTGAGTCCAGATGCGGCGAGTCCAGGCCGTCGCGCATCAGGCGCGAGAGCAGCAGCCCTTCCTCGTTCGTCACGCCCGCGCCCGCGAGCGCCGCCGTCTTCGCGCCGGCGCGCTTCAGCGCGACGCTCGCCTCCTCGAGCGCGCGCTCCCACGAGACCGGGCGCAGCTCCCCGCCGTCGCGCAACAGCGGCTCGCGCACGCGCATGCCGACCGCGATGCGCGGGCCGGCGCCGTTGTCCGACGCCGGCGCGACGCCCTCGGCGAGCGCCGGATAAGCGAAGCGCCCGTGGTCGCACAGCCAGCCGTCGTCTACCTCCGCGTGCTCGCGCGCGAGCACTCGCATCACGCGCTCGTCGCGGACCGTCAGCTTGACGTTGCACTGCGCCGGGCACAGCGTGCAGACCGTGCCCGCGTCCTCGACGTCCCACGGGCGCGCGCGGAAGCGGTAGGAGCGCGACGTCAGCGCGCCGACCGGGCACAGCTCGATGATGTTGCCGCTGAACGGCGCGACGTACGGGTGGCCGTCGAACGTCGAGACGAACGAGTGCGCGCCGCGCTCGAGCAGCACGAGCTGGTAGTCCTCGGAGATCTCCTGCGAGAAGCGCACGCAGCGGTAGCAGAGGATGCAGCGCTCGCGGTCGATCGCGATCTTCGGCGAGAGCTCGAGCGGCTTGACGAAGTGGCGCTTGGGCTCGATGAAGCGCGAGATGCCGCCGCCCCAGCCGAAGCTGATGTCCTGCAGCGGGCACTCGCCGCCCTTGTCGCACACCGGGCAGTCGAGCGGATGGTTGATCAGCAGGAACTCGACGACCGACTTTTGCGCCTCCTGGACGCGCTCTGACTGCGTGTGCACAACCATCCCGTCCTTGACGGGCGTCGAACAGCCCGTCTGCAGCTTGCCGATCCCCTCGATCTCGACGAGGCACATGCGACAGGCGCCGACCGGGTTGCCGAGCTTCGGCTCGTAGCAGAACACCGGGATCTCGACGTCGCCATGCTTCGCCGCGTCGACCAGCATCGTGTTCTCCGCGGCCTGCACTTCGCGGCCGTCGATCGTGAACGTGATCGTCTTCGGTTCGGGCCTTGGCATCAGTGGGCCCCGTGCACGAGCGGCTCGTCCGCGGCGGGCGCGACGGCTGCGCCGTTGCGTGCTCGCGCCGCCTCGATGTGCTCCTCGAACTCGTCCCGGAACTTCGCGATCATCGAGCCGATCGGCATCGCCATCGCGTCGCCGAGCACGCACAGGCAGTTGCCGATGATGTGATCCTGCACCGACGCCATGATGTCGAGGTCCATCGGCGTCGCCTCGCCCGAGTCGATCCGCTCGAGCATCTTCACCGTCCAGTTCGTGCCCTCGCGGCACGGCGTGCACTTGCCGCACGACTCGTGGCGATAGAACTTCGCGACCTTCATCGCGAGCTCGACGATCGGCGTCGAGTCGTCGACGACGATCACTGCGCCCGACCCGAGCATCGAGCCGGCTTTCGCGAGCGAGTCGAAGTCGTACGGCACGTCGAGATCGTCCGGCGTCAGCACCGGCGCCGAGGAGCCGCCGGGGAACCAGCACTTGATCTCGTGACCCGGCAGCGGGCCGCCGGCGAGGTCGTAGATCAGCTCCCGCGATGGGATGCCGAGTTCGATCTCGTAGTTGCCCGGGCGCTGCACGTGGCCCGAGACGCTGACGAGCTTCGTGCCCGTCGACGTCTCGACGCCGAGCTTCGCGTACCGCTCGCCGCCGATCGTGATGATCGCCGGCACCGTCGAGAGCGTCTCGACGTTGTTGATCAGCGTCGGGCCCTGGTAGAGGCCCTGGTTGGCCGGGAACGGCGGCTTCAGCCGCGGGTTGCCGCGCTTGCCTTCGAGCGAGTCGAGCAGCCCCGTCTCCTCGCCGCAGATGTACGCGCCGGCGCCGCGGTGCACGACCAGCGACAGCGAGTGCTCGGAGCCGAGCACTCGCTCACCGACGTAGCCCGCCTCGCGCGCTTCGGCGAGCGCCGCGTCGAGGATGTCCGCCTGATGCACATACTCGCCGCGGATGTAGATGAACGAGCGGGTCGCGCCCGCCGCGTAGGAGGCGATCACGATCCCCTCGATCAGCATGTGCGGGCTCTTCTGCATCAGTTCGCGGTCCTTGAACGTCCCCGGCTCGGACTCGTCCGCGTTGCACACGAGGTACTTCTCCATCGAGCCCTGCGGCAGGAACGAGACCTTCTTGCCCATCTGGAAGCCGGCGCCGCCGCGTCCGCGCAGGCCCGAGGATTCGAGTTCGGCGAGCACGTCCGCCGGCGTCATCGCAAGCGCCTTGCGCGCCGCCGCGTAGCCGCCGCGCGCTTCGTACACGGACAGCGTGTTCAGCCTCGGCTCGTCGATGTCCTTGAACAGCAGCAGCTCGCTCACGGCTTGCCCTCCTGCACTGCGTGCGGCGGAAACTCGCGCGAGTTCGCGTGTGGATCGGCGACAGGCCGCGTCGCGAGCTGCTTCTCCGGCAGCACCGGCCGCCCTGCGCGCGCGTCGTCGAGCAGCTGCGGCACGTCGCTCAACTGCAGCGGCCCGACGTAGACGCCGTCGACGGATGCCATCGGCGCGATGTCGCACGCGCCTAGGCACTCGAACGCGCGCACGTTGAACTCCTCCTCGCCGTCCGTCGCCTGCTGCACCGTCGCGAGCAGCGCGTCGGCGCCGCGCAGCGAGCACGAGATGTTCGTGCACACGTACACGCTGTGGCGCCCGACCGGATGCTGCTCGAGCATGTCGTAGAAGGTCGCGACCGAGTCCAGGTAGGCGGGCGTGACCTGCATTACGCACGCGACCTGCTCGATCGCCTGCGGCGAGCACCAGCCGTGCAGATCCTGCGCCGCGTGCAGCGCCGGGATCGTCGCCGAGCGGCGGTCGGGGTAGCGCGCCATCGCCTCCTCGATCTCGCTGCGCAGCGGCGTCGGGACCTCGACGCTGCCCGGCTCGGGAACCACCGCCGGGTCCTTCTCCAGGTCGGCCGGCCGATCCCAGCCGGACGCGCGCTGCGCGTCGGGCAGACGGGGGACGAACGTCATCGGTCGATGCCCCCGAGGATCGGATCGAGCATCGCCAGCGTCGCGATCATGTCGGCGATATATGCGCCCTCGGCCATTCGCGAGAACGCCTGCAGGTTGACGAACGACGGGTCGCGCATGTGCACGCGCGCCGGCTTCGAGGAGCCGTCCGAGCGCACGAAGCACCCGAGCTCGCCGCGCGGTCCCTCGATCGCGTTGTAGTACTCGCCGGGCGGCACGCGCAGGCCCTCGGTGACGAGCTTGAAGTGGTGGATCAGCGCCTCCATCGACGTCGCCAGCTCGTGACGCGGCGGCAGCGCGACCTTGCGGTCGGTCGTGATGTACGGCCCCTCCGGCAAGCCCGCGAGCGCCTGGTCGATGATCTTCACCGACTCGTACATCTCCGCCATCCGCACCGCGTAGCGGTCGTAGTTGTCGCCGACCGTGCCGACCGGGATCTTGAAGTCGAAGTCCGCGTACGCGCTGTACGGCGCCGCCTTGCGCAGGTCCCACGGGTTGCCCGCCGCGCGCAGCAGCGGCCCCGTCACGCCGAGCGAGAGCAGCGTCTCTGAGTCGAGCGGGCACGTCCCGCGCAGGCGCTGTAGGACGATCTCGTTGCTGTTGAGGATGTCGCCGTACTGGTCGAGGCTGTTCGGCATCCGCTTGACGAACTCGCGCAGCTTCTGCGCCCAGCCGGCCGGGATGTCCTCGGCGACGCCGCCGATCTGGAAGTAGCGCGTGTGCATGCGCTGCCCCGTCGAGAACTCGAACAGGTCGAGAATCTGCTCGCGCTCGCGGAAGCAGTACCAGAACATCGAGATCGCGCCGAGGTCGAGCGCGCTCGTGCCGAGCCAGACCAGGTGCGACATGATCCGGTTCAGCTCGAGGTGGATCACGCGCAGGTACTCCGCGCGCGTCGGCACGACGACCTCCGCGAGCTGCTCGACCGCGCCGATGTACGCGAGCGCGTTGAAGTGGTACGCGAGGTAGTCCATCCGCTCGATCACCGGGATGACCTTCCAGTAGGACTTGTCCTCGGCCGTCTTTTCGATCCCCGTGTGCACGTAGCCGACGATCGGCTTGATGTCGTGCACCACCTCTCCCCGCAACGTCACCAGCAGGCGCAGCACGCCGTGCGTCGCCGGATGGTGCGGCCCGAAGTTGAGCGTCAGCAGCTCCTGCGTCTGATCCTCGCCGCCCGCGCTCCCCGCTTCGAGCTGCTCCTGCAGCGGCGACAGCGTGATGCTCTGCTCGCGGCGGCGGTACTCCGACGCTGCCGGCGGCGTGCTCACTCTGAGCCCTCCAGCACGGGCGACTCGTTGTACGTGAACACGATCGGCTCGCCGCCGACCGGGAAGTCGCGGCGCTGCGGGTTGCCCTCGTAGTCCTCCGGCATCAGGATCCGGCGCAGGTCCGGGTGGTCGCGAAAGACGACGCCGAACATGTCGTAGACCTCGCGCTCCTGGAAGTTCGCCGCCGGCCAGCCGACGTGTCCGTCGCCCTCGCCGTCCGGCCCCTCGCCGTCGGGGACGATCGAGTCCAGCAGCGGCCGCTCGCTCGACACGCGCACCTTCACCGAGATGCGGTCGACGCGCGCCATGTCGAGCAGCTCGTACAGCACGCCCAGGCGTGGCTCGTGCGGGTAGTAGTCGACCCCGTGCAGGCTCGCGAGGAAGGCGTAACCCTTCAGCCGCAGCGCCGCGAGCACGTCGCGCACGCGCTCCGCGCGCACCTCGAGCACGGCCCGCTCATGCAAGAAGCTCGTGTCGAGCGCCGCGTCGCCCAGCTCCTGGCGAATCAACTCCAGGCCGGTCGCGTCAGGCACCGCGGAGGGTCTCCTCCGTGCCGACCGCGTCGTAGCGCTCGCGCCAGCCCATGTCGGGATCGTCCTGCACCATCTTGCGCAGCTTCAGCACGCCGTGCATCAGCGCCTCCGGCCGGGGCGGGCAGCCCGGCACGTGCACGTCGATCGGCATGAACTTGTCGGCCGGCACGAGCGAGTAGTTGTTGAACACGCCCATCGACGAGCAGCACGCGCCCATCGAGATCGCCCACTTCGGCTCGAGCATCTGGTCGTAGATGCGGCGGACGATCGGCGCCATCTTGATCGACACGCGCCCGGACAGGATCAGCAGGTCGGCCTGACGCGGCGACGCGCGAAACGCCTCGAAGCCGAAGCGCGCGACGTCGACGCGCGCGGCGACGATCGACATCATCTCGATCGCGCAGCACGCGAGCCCGAACGTCGCCGGGAAGAACGAGTTCGAGCGCGCCCACGCGACCGCTTTGTCGAGCGTCGTCGTCAGCACGCGCTCTTCGACGTGGCGCTCGAGCTCGAAGTCCTCGTTGCGTTCCAGCTCGATCGCCGGCGTCAGCCCTTCGATCTCGCCGCCGCGCAGCAGCTGGCGCGCCGTCTGGTGGCGCACGCGCAGCGCGTGGGCGTCGATCGGCTCGCGTTTCACTTCCACGCGAGCGCTCCGCGTCGCCAGACGTAGAGGAACGCGATGAGGAGCAGCACGATGAACACGATCGTCTCGGCGAGCGCGTAGCTGCCATACGCGCGCAGCTCGACTGCGATCGGGTACAGGAACGCGACCTCGATGTCGAACAGGATGAACAGCATCGCGATCAGGTAGAAGCTGATCCCGAAGCGCATCCCGCGCTTGACCTCCGACGGCAGTCCGCACTCGTACGGGTCTTGCTTGTGCGGCGTCGCGCGACGCGGACCGAGATAGGAATTCAAGACTGCAAACGCCCCGCCCACGGCCCCGCCGAGGATCAGGAAAACGATCGCCGGGAGATAACTGCGTAGCACCGGACGCTGTTATATCACCGCTTGTGTCAATCTGTTACATAGTGGCAATCGGCTCGATATCACCGCTGGAAACACGCCCGCGGCCACGTCGCGCGGCGCCGCTCGCGGCCCGATGACACAGGCCGTCGTCGCCGGATCGATCGCCGTCGCCGCGGTCAACGCGCTCGCCGGACTGCTCGGCGGCGGGCTGTGGTACGACGGTGGCATGGCCGAGCGCACGACCGGCGTCTTCTGGCTGCTGCTGCGCGCCGGCCAGGGCGCCGCGCTCGTGCTCGCGCTCGCCGTCGGCTCGCTCGCCGCAGCCGGCGACTACTCGACCGAACACCTCTTCTATCTCTACGCGCTGCTGCCGCTCGCGATCGCGTTCGTCGCCGAGCAGTTGCGCGTCGCCTCCGCGCAGACGATCCTCGACCAGCGCGACCTCGCCGACGCACAGGCCGTCGGCGGGCTGCCCGACGCCGAGCAGCGCGCCGTCGTGCGCGACATCGTGCGCCGCGAGGTCGGCGTGATGGCCCTCTCCGCGCTCGTCGTCGTGTTCCTCGCGCTGAGGGCGGCGGGCACGGCTCACGGGTTCTGATCTGAAGGGGCGGAGCCCCGGTCAACGACGCCCGGAGGGCGGCGCTCAAAATCGGCAGCGCGGGCCGGATGCCCGCGCGAGCTATATATTCCGCGGCGCATGACGCTTAGGATCAGCGCGAAGATCGCCGCCACCGTTGCGATCCTGCTCGCGGCGGCGATCGCGCTCGGCGCGTGCGGCTCGCAGGGCATCAGCGTCGCCAAGTCGAGCCCGTACTACCGCGGCGCGGTGCTGTTCCGCGATCACTGCTCAGGCTGCCATACGCTCGCCGTCGTCGGCGCGGAGGGCTCGGCGTCGAGCATCAAGAACCGCGTGAAGACGAACGGTCCGAACTTCAACATCCGCAAGGAGAACGTCGAACAGGTTCTCTACGCGATCCGCAACGGTGGCTTCTCCGGCGCGATCATGCCTGAGAACATCGTGCTCGGCGGCGACGCGCGCGAAGTCGCGCAGTTCCTCGCCAAGTACTCCGGCAGCCAGGCGCAGAAGGCGCCGGTCACGCCGATCGAACTCTCGACGAAGTAGGCGCCGGCGGGGCGTCGGCGGGCTTGCTCGACCTCAAGCGCATCCGGGAGGACCCCGACGGCGTCGCCGCGTCGCTCGCGCGGCGCGATCCGGCGCTGCGCGAGCAAGTGCAGGCGCTGCTCGCCGCCGACCGCGAATGGCGCGCGGCGACGAGCTCGGCCGAGCGCCTGCGCGCTGAGCAGAAGGCGCGCTCGGAGGCGTTCGGCGCGGCGAAGGCGCGCGGCGAGGACGCGCCGGAGCTGCGCGCCAAGATGCAGGAGCGCAGCGCGCAGGTCAAGCGCGCGAGCGAGCAGGCCACGAGCGCGAAGGAGCGCGTCGACGAGCTCGTCGCGCGACTGCCGAACCTGCCAGATGCGAGCGCCGCCGACGGGCCCGAGGACGAGGAGGTCAAGCGCGTCGGCGAGCCGCCGAGCTTCGCCTTCGAGCCGCGCGATCACCTCGAGCTCGCCGGGCCGATGATCGACATGGACCACGCCGCGAAGCTGTCCGGCTCGCGCTTCGCCTACCTGCGCGGCGAGCTCGTGATGGTCGAGCTGGCGCTTGTCGGCTGGACCCTGCGCAAGCTCCGCGAGAAGGGCTTTGAACCGGTGATCCCGCCCGTTCTCGTGCGCGAGCGCGCGCTGTACGGGACCGGCTTCCTGCCCGACACCGAGCAGCAGCTGTACGGCCTGCCCGAGGACGAGCTGTTCCTCGTCGGCACGTCCGAGGTCGCGCTCGCCTCGCTGCACGCCGATGAGATTCTCGACGCCGCGAGCCTGCCGCTGCGATATGCCGGCTTCTCGCCGTGCTTTCGCCGCGAGGCCGGCGCCGCCGGCAAAGACACGCGCGGGATCTTCCGCGTGCACCAGTTCGACAAGGTCGAGATGTTCAGCTTCGTCGCGCCCGAGGAGTCCGCCGCCGAGCACGAGCGGATCCTCGCGATCGAGGAGGAGATCCTCGGCGAGCTCGGCCTCGCGTACCGCGTGCTCAACATCGCGATCGGCGAGCTTGGCAACTCGGCCGCGAAGAAGTACGACTGCGAGGCGTGGCTGCCGAGCCAGGGCCGCTACCGCGAGCTGACCTCCTGCTCCAACACGACCGATTACCAGGCGCGGCGCCTGGAGGTTCGCATGCGCCACGAGCAGACGGGCGACGGCGGCGCCCGCGCCACGGGCGGCTCGCGCACGCAGACCCCGCACACGCTCAACGGCACCGCCGTCGCCGTCGGGCGTACGATCGTCGCGCTGCTCGAGAACGGGCAGCAAGCGGACGGGAGCGTCGTGTTGCCTGGGGTGCTGCTCCCGTTCGGCGCGCCCGCGCGGCTGGAGGCGGCTACGGCCGCCTGAGCCTCGGGCCGCTGTTCACACGGTAGTGAGGGAGAACTGCTTCCGTCGCTCCATGATCGCAACATCAAAATGATGCATCAGGTCTTTGCGTCCCCAGAGTGCAGTCTGGCAGCCGTGGACGAAGCAGGGATGCAGATCGAAGACGATCTCTGCAAGCTCTGGAACTACCGCGCTGGCCGGCTTCGTCGCTTGCCACATAGTCACGCTGCCCCCAACCTGCGTACCTTGCTCTGCGACGAGGTCGCCCCCCGCATATCCCATCAAGGATGCGTAGCCCGCTGGCAGTACTGTGCCGTCGGCGCCCGAATCGATCAAGCCGGGTATTGACCCTTTGGCACCGGACGGCCCAGTTACTGTCAACACTAGGAACGGACGAAGCTCACCGAGGCCGAGGTCGCGATAGGCGACTGTCAGCGTCGGCATCTAGGTCGTCTACAACAGGAACGCGCCCGAGCCGGCGTCAGGGACAGGCATCAAGAAGTCATCCTCGCGTACGTCCGGATTGTCGCGCAGCTCCACGGAATCCAGAGCGTCGGCGATGACTCTGCCATCGCGGATTGCGACCCAGCTTCCAGCGTACTTCGTCAAATCTTCTAGAACTTCTGGGCCTTGTTGGACGGCGCCCATCTATTCCTCCGATGTCGCGGTGAGTTCAGGAACGCATCGGCTGGACGGCTTTCGAAGGCGACTCATCTGCCTCGTTACCTGGACGTTCAGCGTAGCGACGTACCCAGTTTGGCGCAAGGTGTAGACGTATGTACGCACTTCTCGTAGCTTGAGACTCTAATGCTCTCGTGAGTCCGCTGCTATGCCTCCGTCAGCCGCGCGCGGGCGCCGGGCTCAGTATTTGCTGCCGAGCAGCTGGATGTGGTCGGCCTCGGCCGCGCCCGGGAACGGACGGATCAGGCCGAACTGCGCGAGCGTCGCCTCCGACACGCCCTCGACGCCGGGCGTGTCCGACGCTTCGCCGCGCGTGTGCGGGTCGTTGGCGAAGCCGCCGACCTCGACAGAGTGCTCGGGCGAGCGGTAGCCGGAGATGCCGATCAGGTGCAGGTGCAGCGCCTTGCCCATCGTGTTGAGGTGTGCGGCGAGCGTCGGCTCCTCGCCGACGGTGTAGTTCGTGCCGGGCGCCGGGAAGAAGCCGTATTCGCCTTCGGGCGTCACGCTGAACGAGCCGACGGAGCCCGAGAAGGTGACGCCTGACGCCGCCAGTTCGCGCGCCTGCACGTGCGCCAATTCGTGTTCGAGCGAGTGCTTGTGCGACTGCAGTTCTTCGAGCTCGGAGCTCTTGCGCGAGCGTGCGGCGACGAACTCGAGCTGGCGCTTGACGAGCGCGAGGCGCAGCTGCGCGACCTCGTCGCGCTGCACCTGCACGGCGCGCGTCTCGTGCACGTGCGTGCTCTCGAGCGCCGCGAGATGCTGCGCCTGCGCCATGACCGCCTTCTGCGTTTCCGCGACGTGCGTCGTCGCGGCGGCGTTCTCGCGCGAGATCGCGCGCAGGTCATCGACGCGCTCGATCAGGTCGGCGAACCCGTGCGCCTGCAGGATCACCGTCGCGATGTCCGGCGGCGGCGCCTCGTAGGAGGCGATCACCTGCGCGACGAGCACCTTGCGATCGTGCGCGAGCTGGACCTGCAGCGCCGCGAGCTGCGTCCGCGCGACGCTCAGCTGCGAGCGGATGCTGTCGAGCAGGTTGCGCTCGATCGCAAGGCTCGATTCAAGCGCCGACAGGCGGCTCTGCAGGTCGGCGATGTTGCCTTCGAAGCCGGCGATCTGATGCGAGTCGGCGCCGATCCCCGCGCGCACCTCGCCTTCGCGCGCTTGCGACGCCGAGATCTTGCCTTCCAGCGAGCCCGACGTCGAGCCGGAGGCGACGACGACCGAGCCGAGCGTCGCGGCGACGGCGAGCGCGAGCACGAGCGCGGCGAGCAGCGGCATGCGAGGACGGGCCGGCATCAACCGGCCAAGCTAGCCACGCGCGGCCGCCAGCTCAAGCGCCGGGCGATCTGCTGCAAGCGGGAGTGCGACGGATCGTCTTCGCCGCGGCGGCGATCGGCGCCAGTCGTGCTGCTGCGCCGGTCAGCCAGGGAACGGCTGGGGCTCGCGATGCCCCGGTATGTAGCTCTCCTCGGACTCGAGCATCGCGCGAATCTGCTCGCGCAGCTCGGGGCCATCGCTGTGTCCGTGGGTCGCGGCCGCGTGCTGCGCGGCCGTCTCGACGACCTCGTCTTCCTCGCCGATGATCGTCAGGGTGCAGCCGTTGTCGCTCTCGAAGCGTCGGCAGTCGGCGATCTTGCGCATTCGAACTACCTCCAAGCGTCGTGGATCAATCGTGCCGCCAAGTTTAGACTGAATCCATGTTCGACAACTTGTCGTACAATGGCAGATATGGCAACCGTTTCGATTCGAGAGCTGGGCCGTCAGGTCAGTGGCGTCGTCAACGAGGTCAGGAGCACCGGGCGACCAGCGTTCGTCACCCATCGCGGCACACCCGTAGCCGTCCTGCTGCCGCTCGACGCAGAGCAACTCGAGGACTACATACTCGCCAACGCCCCCGAGTACGTCGCCTCGATGCGTGAGGCCGATAAGGCGATTGGGCAGAACGAGCCCGGCGTTCCGCTCGCTGATGCCATCGCCGAGTTCGAGGCCGAGCACGGACCCCTCGACGACGCAGGCTGAGGCCCGGTGGCGATAGTCGCGGTCGAGCTCGACCGCCAAGCGCAGCGCGATCTACGCAAGCTCCATCCCGAGGACCACCGCGCCGCCCTGCGCGCGATGGCTGACGTGCTCACGCGCAGGCCGCTGCCAGCCAACGCGAATGACCGCGCGCTGAAGGGACGAGCGCCCTGGCGACGACTGCGAGTCGGCGAGTTGCGCATCCTGTGGCGCGCGACCCCGGCAGGGGAGAGCAGGCGCGTAGCGCGCGTCATACATCGCCGCGACCTCGAGCGGGCGGTACGCACGCTCGAGGACTGAGGCGCAAGCCACAGGTTCAGCGTACGCTGAACAGCAGCGTCCGTGCGGCGCCGCCCGTCGGCGTGAGCGTCAGGCGATAGCGACCTGCCGCAAGCCGCGTGCGGCCGCTCAGCGCGCGCGTCTGCGCGCCAGCGCGCGCGAGGAACGACAGCGGCGCGGAGACCGCGCGCCAGCGCGTGCGTCCGTGCGCGCGCACGAGCACCGCGAGCGTCGCCCGCACGCGCGCGGGCGCGCTGAGCGTGAACGCGAAGCCAAGCTTGGCGAGCGTCGCCCGTCTGCGCGCGAACGCGGCGATCGCGCTGCGCGTGAGTCGCAGCGCCGAGACGATGACAGCGCGGGACGGTGCGGCCGGGGTGACGGAGCCGCCGCTCGATGCGCTCGCGGCCGGCGCGCTCGTCCCGGGCGCGCTCGTTCCGCTCGGCGGCTGCGGCGAGCTGGAGGGGGGTTGCACGACCGCCGCTTCGCCGCCTTCGGCGGCCGGTCGGAAGGCGGCGACACCGGCCGGTGTGCCGACCCCGGTCGGCCCGTCGTAGCCGGGGCCGGCGAGGCAGATCGCGCGCTCGGAGCAGACCTGCGCCTCTTCTTCGGGCGTGCATTTGGCTTCGCCGGTGGCTTTGTAGACGCGCTTGTGGCATTCGCCGTTCGATCCCCGTTCGACGTCGTGCAGCGAGCCGGGGTTCGTCGCGGCGTTTTCATAGAGCGTGCTCGCCGGGTAGGCGACCCCGTGCGATCCGCCGGCGAGCGCGAACACCGACGCGATGATCGGCGAGGCGACGCTCGTGCCGCCGATCATCGCCCAGCCCTTGTTTCCTTCGTCTTCGGTCGAGTCGTAGACGGCCACGCCGGTCCATGGGTCGGCGTCGGCCGCGACGTCGGCCACTGCGCGCCTGCCTTCGCAGCCGACCGACGCCCAGTCGGGAAGATTCTGCTGCCAGGCCGGCGCGGCGAAGCTCGCGCTGCAGCCGCCGCCGCCCGCCCCCAGCGGTTCGACTTCGCCGTTGCTTTCGCCGCCGTCGTTCCAGACCGTCTCACCTTCCCGCGCGCCCGATTGTTCGTTCAGAGCCAGCCGCGTGCCGCCGACTGCTACGACGTGCGGCGAGCTGGCCGGATACTCGGCCGCTTCGGAGAGGCTGCCCGTGAACCAGTCCAGATAGCCGTCGTCGCCGGCCGAGGCCGTGATCACGACGCCGGGGTGGTCGAATTGCGGGAAGTCGATGCCCGGCTCGCTGCCGCCCCACGAGTTCGAGACCTCGTTCGCGCCGATCGCGACCGCGGTCTGCTCGGCCGCGTAGAGGTCTTCGTTTTCGTTTGTGTTCGCCTCGACGAGCAGGATGCGACAGCTCTGACAGACGCCGTGCGCGACCTCCACGTCGGTGGCGATCTCCAGCGCCCACCCTTCGGCCAGTTCGGCTTGTTCGCGTTGCGCGGTTGTGCCTTTGTGGGCAACTTCGAGTTGATGGGTCGTTCTCGGGAAGGGCGGGTTTTCCGCTTCGCCGTTCTGGTTGACCTTGCGAAAGCATCCGTTCGTTTCATTGCAGGCAGGCAGGTTGAAGTGGGCGTCGAACGTTTCGAGATCGGACGCGATGCCGGGGGCGTTGTACGCGTCGACAAGCGCGATCGTCTGCGGCGCCGGCGGCGTCGCGCCGTTCAGCCCGTACGCTTGCACGACGCTCGCCGGGCCGAGGCTGCCAGGGAGCGGCGTCGTGTGTTCGGCGGCCTCGCCCGCCGGAACGCCTTCCGCTGAAAGCGCGACGCCGGCGCCTTCGTTCTCGGTCGACGTTCGCGGTACGGCGCGTGTCCCCGGCAGCGAGAGAGATCGGTGCGCGACGAGGCGCAGTCCAAGGCATCCAGAGCGGCCCGGCGCGGGGCTCGCGCAGAGCGGGCGGACGCCGTGCAGCGCGGCGCTGAGCGCCGGCGAGCCCGGGTCGCCGCTGGCCGTGGCGGCGCAGGCCGACGCGCAGCACCCGAAGGCGGCGAGCAGCGCGATCGGGACGCGCGCCGCTCGTGTGAGGATGCGTTGGCTCATCGAGGCTCGTGCGTCTCCAAGGTCCTCTCGACCGTCGCGACCCGCGGCTGCAGCGCGCGGGAACCGTCCAGACGTACGTTGTAGCCGGCCTGTCTCGGGACTACGCTGGTTCGCGCGATGTCCTCGCCGTTCGGCTTCCTGCTCGCGCCAGCGCCTCCCTCCCGGCGAGTCGCCGCGATCGTCGTGCTGGTGGCGGTCACGCTCTGCACGCTGATCGTCTATCCGCTGCAGCACATCGCGCCGGTCGCGTCGCTCAGCGTCGTGTACCTCCCGGCCGTGCTCGTCGTCTCGGTCACGTGGGGCGTTTGGCCTGGGATCGCGACGGCGATCGTCAGCGCAGCCGCATTCAACTTCTTCCACCTGCCGCCGACCGGCCGGTTCACGATCCGCGACTCGCGCAACTGGGTCGCGCTGATCACGTTCCTCGTCGTCGGCGGGCTCGCGAGCTCGGTCGCAGAGGTCACGCGCGCGCGCACACGAGACGCCGAGGAGCGCCGCCGCGAGGCCGATCTCGCGGCGGAGATGGCGCGCCTGCTGCTGCGCGGCGACGATCTCGCCACGGAGCTGCCGACCGCCGCGGCGCGTCTGGCGCAGACGCTCGAGCTCGACTCTGCGGCGATCGAGATGGAGGCGGTCGAAGGCGACGAGCGCACGATCGCGTTCCCGCTGCGCGACGGCACGACGCGCTTGGGAACGCTGCTCGTCGGCGCCGACGCGTCGGAGGCGAGCCTGCGCCGGCTGCAGGAGCGCGTCGTGCCGGCGCTCGAGGCGCTGCTCAGCGCCGCGCTCGAGCGCGAAGGGCTGCTCGGCGGCGTCGTCGAGACGGCCGCGCTGCGCCGTGCCGACACGGTCAAGACCGCGCTCCTGCGCGCGGTCTCGCACGACCTGCGCACGCCGCTGACCGCGATCTCGGCGGCCGGCGAGGCGATCTCCTCGCCGACGCTCTCCGTCGAGGAGCGCGCCGAGATGGCGGCCGTCATTCAGGAGGAGGCGCGTCGCCTGTCGCGGCTCGTCGACAACCTGCTCGACCTCTCGCGCCTGCAAGCCGGCGCCGCCGAGCCGCGCCGCGAGTGGACGTCGGTCGAGGAGCTGATCCGCGCGGCGCTGTCCGAGCTCGGCGCACGGCCCGAGGAGTTCAGCCTGTCGATCGACCGCGACCTGCCGCTCGTGCGCGTCGATCCGGTGCAGATGGAGCGCACGTTCGTCAACGTGCTGGAGAACGCGCGTCGCCACTCCGGCGGTCACCCCGTCTCCGTTCGCGCGCGCGCCGTACGCGGCCTCGCGCGCGTGCCGGCGGGCTCCACCCGTGGCGAGGGCGCCGCCGAGCGCACGGCTCTCGAGGGGTTCAAGCCGGGCGCCGAGCGCGTGATCGTGCGGATCGTCGATCGCGGCCCGGGCATCCCGCCGGCGCAGCTCGAGCGCGTGTTCGAGCCCTTCTATCGCGCGGGCACTGCCGCGAGCGGTCATCGTGGCTCGGGCCTCGGCCTGGCGATCGCGCGCGGTTTCACGGAGGCGAGCGCCGGCACGCTGCACGTCGAGTCGCTGCCCGGTCAGGGGGCGTCGTTCGTCTTCGAGCTGCCGTTGCAGCAGGATGGCGAGGCTCGTCGCGACGACGATCTCCCGCCGCGCGCCGACGCAGCGTCGCCGGCGAACCCGGCGCCAAGTTCCCTCGACGGCGAGCGGGCGTCGAACGCGTGAGCGCGCAATCGCCGCCGTCCGTCGTGGCGCGGCCGCGCGTGCTCGTGGTCGACGACGAGCCTCAGATCGTGCGTGCCCTGAAGGTCGTCCTGCGCGAGGCCGGCTTCCAGACGGTGCCGGCGGAAACCTTCTCGGAGGCGCTCGATCTGGCCGCGGTGCGCCCGCCTGATGCCGCGATCGTCGATCTCGTCCTGCCGGACGGCGACGGCGTCGAGCTCACGCGCCGGCTGCGCGAGTGGAGCGCGATGCCGATCCTCGTGCTCTCGGCCGTCGGCGAGGAGGAGCAGAAGGTCAGGGCGCTTGCGGCGGGCGCCGATGACTACATCACCAAGCCGTTCGGCGCGCGCGAGCTCGTCGCGCGGGTGCAGGCCGCGTTGCGACGCGCCGCCCCGGCGGAGCAGGAGCCACGGATCGTGCTCGATGGCCTCGAGGTCGATCTGGCCGCGCGCGTCGTGTTGCGCGAGGGCGAGCCTGTGCACCTGACCCCGATCGAGTTCGAGCTGCTGCGCGTGCTCGTGCGCAATCGCGGCCGCTTGATGACGCATCGCAAGCTGCTCGCCGAGGTTTGGGGACCGGAGTACGTCGATGACATCCAGCCGCTGCGCACGCACATCGCGCGGCTGCGCGCGAAGATCGAGCCCGAGGGTGATGCGGGCCCGCGCTACGTCGTGACAGACCCGGGCGTCGGCTACCGCTTCGCCGGCTGACGCTCGTCACACAATCGTTATGCGT
This sequence comes from Solirubrobacteraceae bacterium, assembly GCA_035486335.1. Lineage (GTDB taxonomy): Bacteria > Actinomycetota > Thermoleophilia > Solirubrobacterales > Solirubrobacteraceae > Palsa-744. The sequence goes on along the minus strand of DATHND010000099.1, from coordinate 147 downwards.
TTCGCCGCGATCGTCATGCCGACGTGACGCGGCGGCGTCAATAGTGACGCCATGGACGCCGTCGCAATAGTTCTCGGGATCGTGATGTTCGCGATCCTGCTGGCGCTGATCGAGGGGATCGACCGGGTATGAGCCCCGTGCTCGGTG
>DATHND010000098.1:0-12725 GCA_035486335.1 Solirubrobacteraceae bacterium | reverse complement strand
CAACCGCCAGTGGTGGACGACCGAACCGCTCGTCGGCAGCGGCACGCGCGTCAGCTTCCCGGGAAGCAAGATCGTCTGGGAGCACTACGCCGGTCAGGGCATCGAGATCCAGTGGCTGGGAACGTTCGGTGAGGCCAACGGCTACTACCTGTCGGGGCACGAAAACGCGAACCTGCGCCAGCTGTTGAGCGAAGTGATCCCGCTGGCGACGCAGCGCGCGGGAGGAATCGCGTGGGAGTACATGTTCCAGTTCGACGGCGGCAAGCCGCCGTGGACGAGCGGGCTGTCGCAGGGCACGGCGCTGCAGGTGCTCGCGCGCGCTTGGTCGCGCTTCAAAGAACCGGCGCTGCTGAGCGCCGCGCAGCAGGCGCTCGGGATCTTCGAGACGGCGCCGTCGGCCGGCGTGCGCACGAAGACGGCGGCCGGCGCGAACTACGCCGAGTACACGTACGCTCCGAGCGACCGCATCCTCAACGGCTTCATCCAGGCGGTCGTCGGGCTGTACGACTACACGCAGATCACGAAGGACCCGCTCGGGCTGAGGTTGTTCGAAGAAGGCGACGCGGAGGCGCGCGCGGCGACGCCGCGCTACGACACCGGCGCGTGGTCGATGTACGACCAGTACACGGAATCGGACCTCAACTACCACGAACTGCTGACCGAATTCCTCCAGCACCTGTGCGAACGCACGCGCAAAGGACCGCCGATCGCGGCGACGCCCGCGCCGCCTCCGACGCCGACGACGAGCACACCGACGAGCACGAGCACGGCGCCGACGAGCACGCAGCCGACGATGACGTCGGGCGGTACCGAACCGGGAACGAGCACGGGCGCGACGGCGAAAGCGGCGGCGGCGCATGGTGCGCAGAGCACGCCCGCGCCGATCGCCGGCGATCAGGTTTACTGCACGACGGCGCAGCGCTTCACGACGTACGAGAAGACGCCGCCGGTGATCTCGTTGGTGACGAGCACGCTGAAGGGCGGCACGCGCGGCGGCGTGCAGCTGTCGCTGTCGAAGGTCTCGTCGGTGCGCCTGACCGTGCGCCAGGGCTCGCGCGTGGTGTGGACGAACAGCGCGTACCTCGAACGCGGCAGGCCGCGCCTGCTGTGGCTGACGCCGAAGGGTGGCGGTACGTTCAACGTGACGCTCAGCGCGAGCGACCCGGCCGGCAACTTCGCGACGGCGACCGGCACGATCGCCGTCTCGCACGGCTAGCGCGCTCACCCCGCCCGGAGCGCGCCTAGACTGGCTGCGATGACGCGTTTCGGCACGATCCGAGGCAGCGACGCGCACCGCGCGGACGGGCGCCGATGACGCGGCTGATCGGCGCGTGGCGCGCGCTCGCGCGCGAGGAGCGGACGGCGGCGCTCGTCTCGCTCGGGCTGTTCGTGTCGATGCTGCTGCCGTGGTACAGCAAGACCGAGACGATCGTCGTGCACGGCGCGGCGAGCTCGACCGAGCAGAGCCTGAGTGCGTTTCAGGCGTTCTCGTTCGTCGAGGCGGCGGTGCTGCTGGTCAGCGCCGGCGTGCTCGCGACGCTGTTCGCGCGCGCCGAGGGACGCGAGTTCCAGCTGCCGGGCGGCGACGGCACGATCGTGACGATCGCCGGCGCGTGGGCGGCGATCCTGATCTTCTACCGCCTGCTCGACAAGCCCGGGCTGCAGGGCAACGCGAAGATCAGCTCGACGGTCGGCGTGCAGTGGGGCATCTTCATCGCGCTGCTCGTCGCGCTCGGCCTCGTCTACAGTGGCAGGCGGATTCGCGCGAGCGAGCGCGGCGGGCCGCCGCTGTCGCGCCCGCGTCGGGACGGCCCGGCGCACGGCGGCGGGCGCGACCGTGCTGACGCGCGGAGCGCCGGAGATCTTTACGAGGAGGACGAAGACTTGCCCGGACGGCCGAGCGCAGAGCGTGCCGAGCTGACGACGACGCGACCGGCCCCGGCGTCGCCGACGCCGGTCGAGCCGGCCGGCCCGTACGCGCGCGAGGCGCGCCCGCGGCGCGCACGGCCACGCTATCCACCGGCGCCGCCGGGGCGCGGCGGGTCGGCCGAGCAGATGTCGTTCGAGGACGCGCCGCCGGACGAGACGTGAGCGCGCCGAGCACCAGTCGGCGCGCAACGGCGGACGCCTATCATTGAGCGGCACGATGTCCGTCTCTCCGTCCGCGGCGCCCGGCGCCTCCCCAGCGCCCGGCTCAGTGCAGGAGGTAGCGTCCGGCTTGCGCTCGGTCGGCTACCTCCCGGGCGAGTCGACGGCGCTCGTGTCGTTCCTCGCGACAAAGCTCGGCAAGCCGGTGCTCGTCGAGGGTCCGGCCGGCGTCGGCAAGACCGAGCTGGCGAAGGCGCTCGCGTCGTTCCTCGGGCGCGAGCTCGTGCGTCTGCAGTGCTACGAGGGCCTCGACGAGGCGAAGGCGCTGTACGAGTGGAACTACCGCAAGCAGCTCTTGCGGATCCAGGCCGAGGCGTCGGGCACGGGCTGGGACGCCGTGCAGGAGGACATCTTCGGCGAGGAGTTCCTGCTGGCGCGGCCGCTGATGAGCGCGATCGCGTCCGAGCAGCCGGTCGTGCTGCTGATCGACGAGATCGACAAGACCGACCAGGAGTTCGAGGCGATGCTGCTCGAGGTGCTCTCCGACTTCCAGATCTCGATTCCCGAGCTCGGGCGTGTCGAGTCGCGCACGCACCCGATCGTGCTGCTGACATCGAACAACTCGCGCGAGCTGACCGAGGCACTGAAGCGCCGCTGCCTCTATCTCTGGCTCGATTACCCCGAGCTCGAGCACGAGCTCGAGATCGTGCGCCTGCACGCGCCCGACCTGCGCGAGACGGTCGCGCGGCGGCTCGTCGAGGTGATCGGGATGGTGCGCGCGCTCGATCTGAAGAAGCCGCCGTCGATCGCCGAGTCGATCGACTGGGCGCGCGCGCTCTTGCTGCTCGGCGCCGAGGAGATCGACAGCGAGACGTTCAACGAGACGATGTCGGTGATCGTCAAGCACCGCGCGGACATGGACGTCGTCGCCGAGCGCGTCGGGCTCAAGCTCGGAGCGCCGGCCGCGACCGGGCCGGGCGGCGCGACCGGGCCGGCGCCGCCCGACCCGGTTGCGCCGCATGTCGCCTGAGCGCCCGCCGCCCGCCGCCGAGGGCCTGCCGGCGCCCGACGGCCTGCCCGCACGCGTGCTCGAGTTCGGCGAGGAGCTGCGCCGCGAGGGCGTCGCCGTCGGCACCTCGGAGCTGCTCGACGCGTTCGCGGTGCTGCGTGAGATCGAGTGGACCGCCCAGGAGGACTTCCGCGAGGCGCTCGCCGCGACGCTCGCCAAGAGCCAGGAGGACCGCCGTGTGTTCGAGCTCGTGTTCGAGCGCTTCTTCTTCCGCGCGGTCGAGCTCGCGGCTGCGCGCGAGGGCGTGCGCGAGGAGGACCGCGCGATCCTCGACGAGCTCACCGAGGAGGAGCTCGAGGCGCTGCGCGCGGAGATCGCGGCCGCGATCCGCGACGGCGCCGAGGGCACGATGCGCGACCTCGCGCGGATGGCGATCGCCGCGTTCGCGCGACGCCAGGAGGGTTCGGGCGTGATCGGCGTCGACGTCCAGCGGATCCGCCGCGCGCTCGGCCTGCGCGCCGAGCCGCAGCCCGATCTGCCACCCGAGGACCCACGCCACGACGGGCTGCCGCGCGAGGCGCTGCGGCGCTTTGAGGCGCTTTTGCGACGCGAGCTCGAGCGCTCGCAGATCGAGCGCACGGGCAACCTGCCGCCGGCGCGTCCGCTCGGTGAGCTCGACCGCGCGCTGCCGTCGGGGCCGCTCGCCGACCTCGCCGCCGTGCATCGCGTCGTCGCGCAACTGCGCCGGCGGCTTGCGACGCAGGGGATGCAGATGCGCGGACACCGCCGCCACGCGCAGGTCGACGTACGCCGGACGATGCGCGCGTCGCTGCAGACCGGCGGCGTGCCGGTCGAGCTGAAGTTCCGCCCGCGCCGACCGAAACGCCCGGAGATCTACGTGCTGTGCGACGTCTCGACGAGCGTCACGTCGGCGTCGGTTTTTTTTCTATCCGTGCTGCACGCGCTGCACGACACGTTTCGCAAGATGCGCTCGTTCGTGTTCATCGAGCGGATCTCCGAGGTGACCGACATCTTCGAACACGAGCGCAACTTCAAGACCGTCTCCGAACGAATTGGCTCGGACGCTGGGGTCGCCGACATCTCCGGTTACACCGACTACGGGCGCGTCTGGTCGGAGTTCCTCGTGCAGGTCGAGGACGATCTGCACCCGCGCGCGACGGTGATCGTGCTCGGCGACGCGCGCACGAACGGGCGCGACCCGCGCGCCGACATCTTCGCGCAGATCGCCGCGCACGCCGGGCGCACGTTCTGGCTGAACCCGGAGCCGCGCCTGTACTGGAACTACGGCGACTCGGTGATCGCCGCCTACGAGCAGTACTGCACGGCGTTCGAGTGCTGGACGACGGCGCAACTCGAGGACTTCGTGCGCGCGCTGACGCGGCCGGTCGTCTCGGCTTGAGCGACGCGGCGTCGCCGGCCGGCGACCCGCGTGCTGAGCTCCGCGGCGCGTCGCTCGGCGCCGCACGTCGCGCGATAGGATCAACGCGAGCGACAAGCACAGGGGGGCTGGCGGAAGGCCGGCTGAGATGGCGCCCCGGGAAAGCGATTTCCACCGACGCCGACCCTTAGAACCTGTGGGGTAATGCCCGCGAAGGGAGCGAAGTGGCCACGCAACTGCAGTCCCTCGGACAGCCGCCGAGCAAGCCGGCGGCGGACGATTGCGCGGTCGCGCTGCGCGACGTCGGGCGCGTGTTCGACCAGCGCGCCGGCGTGCCGCTGCGCGCGCTCGGCGACGTCTCGCTGAGCGTCGCGCGCGGCGAGTTGCTCGCGATCGTCGGCCCGAGCGGCTGCGGCAAGACGACGCTGCTGGAGCTGATCTGCGGCCTGCAGCAGCCGCAGGAGGGCAGCGTCGCGAGCGAGCCGGCGGCGCTGATGCCCCAGCGCGACCTGCTGCTGCCGTGGCTCGACGCGCTCGACAACGCGGCGCTCGCCCTGCGAATCGCGCACGTCGCGCGCGGCGAGGCGCGGCGCCGCGCGGCGCTGCTGTTCGCCGAGCTTGGGCTCGCCGGCTTCGAGCACGCCGCGCCGGACGAGCTGTCGGGCGGGATGCGCCAGCGCGTCGCGTTCGTGCGCACGCTGTTGTCGGGCAAGCCGGTGCTGTGCCTCGACGAGCCGCTCAGCGCGCTCGACGCGATCACGCGCGCGGAGCTGCAGGGCTGGCTCGAGCGCGCGCTCGCGCGCGAGCCGCGCCCGACCCGGCCGTCGCGGACGGTCGTGCTCGTGACGCACGACGTCGAGGAGGCGATCGTGCTGGCCGACCGCGTGCTCGTGCTCTCGCCGCGCCCCGGGCGCGTCGTCGCCGAGCTCGACGTCGCGCTCGAGCGACCGCGCGTGCGCACCGACGAGGGCGTCGTCGCGCTGCGCGAGCGCGCGCTGGCGTTGCTCGCGGGAGCGAGGAGCGACGACGCATGAGACGGCTGCTGGCGCCGCTCGTGCTCGTGCTCGCGCTGCTCGGCGCGTGGGAGCTGTACGCCGACCTCGGCTCGACGAGCCCCTACGTCCTGCCGGCGCCGCATGCGATCGCCGCGGCGCTGTGGGACAACGCGGGCTTGCTCGCGGCGAACCTCGGCCCGACCGCCGAGGAGGTCGCGCTCGGGATCGCGCTCGCGCTCGCGCTCGGCTTCGCGTTCGCCGTGCTCGTGCACTTCTCGCCGCCGCTGCGCCACGCGCTTTACCCGCTCGCGGTTGGATCGCAGGCGATCCCGATCGCGGTGATCGCGCCGTTGCTCGTCTACTGGTGGGGGTTCGGCGTGCTGCCAAAGCTCGTCGTGATCGTGCTCGTCTGCTTCTTCCCCGTGCTCGTGACGACCGTCGACGGGCTGCACGCGGCCGACCGCGAGCGGATCAAGCTGCTGCGCACGCTCGACGCGACGCGCTGGCAGGCGTTCCGCTTCGCCGAGCTGCCGGAGGCGCTGCCGGCGGCGCTCAGCGGCGCACGCATCGCGCTCGCGGTCGGCGTGATCGGCGCGTACATCGCCGAGTCGCAGACGGCTACGAGCGGCGTGCACGCGGGGCTCGGCCACGAGATCAACGCCGATTTGACGGCGCTGCAGACGCCGCGCGCGTACGCCGCCGCGCTGGTCCTGTTCGCGCTCGCGATCGCATGCTTCTATGCCCTGTCGCTGGCCGAGCGAACGCTCGCGCCGTGGGCGACCCGACAACGAGGAGAGACACCTTGACAGCAACCTCACCGCCGCGCCGCCGGATCCGCCGACTGCTGACGCCGCTTGCCGCGGCCGCGGCGCTGCTGGCGCTGTCGGCGTGCGGCGCCAAGCAGGACACGCTGACGGCGGCGAGCGCGAAGCCGTTTCCGCTCGTGCTCGACTTCTTCCCGAACGCCGACCACGCGGCCCTGTACTCGGCGATCACGAACGGCGACTTCCGCGCGGTCGGCCTGAACGTCGAACCGAAGACGCCGGCCGACCCGTCGGAACCGCTGAAGCTGCTCGCGGCGGGCCGCGCGGAGATGGCGATCTCGTACGAGCCGGAGCTGCTGCTTGCGCGCGACGAAGGGCTCAAATTGGTCTCGATCGGCGCGCTCGTGCAGCGACCGCTGACGTCGATCATCGCGCTGCCGTCGAGCCACGTGAAGAAGGTCTCAGACCTCGCGGGCAAGACGGTCGGGACCGCCGGCATCCCCTACCAGGCGGCCGAGCTGCACAGCGCGCTGCAGGCGGCCGGCGCGAACCCGGCGAGCGTCAAGGAAGTCAACGTCGGCTTCAACCTAGTGCCGGCGATGCTGTCGGGCAAGGTCGCGGCGACGCTCGGCGGCTTCTGGAACTACGAGGCGATCCAGCTGCAGCAGATGCGCAAGCACCCGCTGACGATCCCAGTCGACCGCGCCGGCGTGCCGAGCTATGACGAGCTCGTGCTCGTCGTGCGCGAAGACGAGGCGCATCAGCGCGGCCAGGACCTGCGCGCGTTCCTGCAGGCGCTGACCCGCGGCGAGCGCGAGGTGCGCGCCGATCCAGCGGCCGCGGCGGCGCTCGTCGTCAAGGCGAACCCGTCGCTGGATGAGAAGCTGCAGCTCGCCTCGATCGAGCAGACGCTGCCGGCGGCGGCGCCGAACGAAGCCGGTAAGCCCTACGGATGGCAGAGCCCGTCGGCGTGGGCGTCGTTCGGCAACTGGATGTTCTCGCGCCAGCTGCTCGAGCACGATCCGAACACGGCGCTGCCGCCGTTCACGAACGAGTTCCTGCCGGGACAGGGGATCTAGCGTGCGCATCGGCCTGCTGACCGGCGGTGGCGACTGCCCGGGGCTGAACGCCGTGATCCGCGCCGTCGTGCGACGCGGGCTGGCGGAGCCGGGACACGGCTTCGTCGGCTTCCGCTACGGCTGGGCCGGCGTACTGGCCGACGACGCGATCGAGCTGACGCTGCGCAGCACGGCCGGCATCCTCCCGCGCGGCGGCACGATCCTCGGCACGTCGCGCACGAACCCGTTCGCCGACGGTCGCGACGGCGTCGCGGCGATCCGCGAGACGATGCGCTCGCGCGAGCTCGACGCGCTGCTGCCGATCGGCGGCGAGGACACGCTCGGCGTGGCGCTGCGCCTGCACGAGGCGGGCGTGCCGATCGTCGGCGTGCCGAAGACGATCGACAACGACCTGGGCGGAACCGACGTGACCTTCGGGTTCCAGACGGCGGTGCAGATCGTGACCGACGCGATCGACCGCCTGCACACGACCGCCGAGTCGCACAACCGCGTGATGGTGCTCGAGGTGATGGGCCGGCACGCCGGCTGGATCGCCGCGTACGCGGGACTCGCCGGCGGCGCCGACGCGATCCTCGTCCCCGAGCGGCCGTTCGACGTCGAGGAGGTCGCCGAGCACATCCGCAAGCGCCATGCGCGCGGGCCGAGCTTCTCGATCGTCGTCGTCGCCGAGGGCGCGACGCCGCGCGAGGGCACGCTGCAGGTTCGCGAGGGAACGGCGACCGACGCGTTCGGGCACGCGCGGCTCGGCGGGATCGGCGTCCTGCTCGAGGGCGAGCTGGAGCGTCGGACCGGCTACGAGAGCCGTGTGACGATCCTCGGCCACGTGCAGCGCGGCGGCACGCCGGTCGCGTTCGACCGCGTGCTCGCAACGCGCTTCGGCGTCGCCGCGATGGATGCGGCGCTCGGCGGCCGCTTCGGCGCGATGATCGCCCTGCGCGGAACCGAGATCGTCGAGACACCGCTCGCCGACGCGCTGCGCGAGCCGAAGCTGCTCGACCCGCGGCTGTACGAGACGGCGGAGCTGTTCTTCGGCTGAGGCGATGCGCGCTGGCTAGCGGACGATACAGCGTGAGGGTGTTCTCATCGGACGCTCAGCTCCCATTTAGGCGGCGCACAGAAGCTGGCGGCGTGCCCGTCGCCGCCCTGCGCGCCGGACCGCTCGCAGCGGTCCTCCTCGCCCTGCCGTTGCTCGGGTGTGGCGGCGGCTCCGGCGCAGGCGCGAGGAGCGCGAGCACGGCGCAGCGATCGGTGGCGGTCGCGCGCGCGCCGCGCGTCTCGCCCGAGCTGCGCGTCGCGACGACGACGGCGCTGCCCGAAGCGGTGCAGCTCCCGGCGGTGACGCCCGGCGCGGGCGGCGTCCTCGCGATCGCGGGCCTCGACGCGAGCGACTCCTCGCTCGCGAGCGTGACGCTGATCGACGGCGACGGCGCGCGCGCCGTCGCACAACTGCCGTCGCCGCTGCACGACGCGGCCGCGGCGAGCGTCGCCGGACGCGCGTACCTGTTCGGCGGCGGCAATGCCGAAACGGCGAGCTCGGCCGTCCTCGAAGTGGGCCGCGCGGGCGCGCGCGAGGTCGGGCGGCTGCCGGCGCCGGCGTCGGATGTCGCCGCGGCTGCACTCGCGGGCGTGGCGTACGTCGTCGGCGGGTACACCGAGACCGTGCCGCTGCGCACGATCGTCGCGTTCACCCCCGGCCACGGCTCGCGCGTCGCCGGCACGCTGCCGCGGCCGCTGCGCTACGCGGCCGTCGCGACCGTCGGCGGACGCGTGCTGATCGCCGGCGGCACGTCGGGCGAAACGGCGCAGCGGGCGATCCTCTCGTTCGATCCGGCGAGCGGGCGCGTGAGCCAGATCGGCGAGCTGCCACACGCGCTGACGCACGCCGCGGGCGCGTCGCTGAACGGCCTGATGTACGTGATCGGCGGTCGCGGCGAAGGGCTCTCCGAACAGACCTCGACGATCCTCGCCGTCGATCCGACGAGCGGCGCTGTGCGCGTCGCGGGCCATCTGCCAAAGGCGCTGTCGGACCTCGGCGCGGCGTCGCTGCCCGACCGCATCCTCGCGGTCGGCGGCCGCGACAGCGCCGGAGCCGTGCAGGACGTCGCGCTGACGCTCGTGCCGCGCACGCGATGACGGCGCACGGGGCGCTCGCGGTGAGGGGACGCCGGGCGGTCGCCGCGGCGACGGCGCTGGCGCTCGCGAGCGGGCTCGCCGCATGCGGCGGTGGCAGCGCCCCGCGCGTCAGCGCGAGCGACGTGCCCGCCGCCGGCCTCGGCGCCGTGCCGTCGAGTGGCGGCGCGAGCGGGCGAGGCGACGTCGAAGTCCCGCGCGCCGGGGCGGTGCCGCCGGCGCTCAGCGCCACGAACGTCTATGCGGCCGACCACGCCGGCCGGCTCAGCCCGGTCGTGCGCGGCGACCCGGCGCTCGTGTACGTGCCGAACAGCGAATCGAACACGGTCGACGTGATCTCGCAGCGGACGTTCAGCGTGATCGACAGCTTCCCCGTCGGCGCGCTGCCGCAGCACGTCGTGCCGGCGTGGAACCTGCGCACGCTGTACGTGACGAACGACCTCGGCAACAGCCTCACGCCGATCGACCCGCGCACGGGTCGCCCGGGCCGCCCGATCCCGGTGGCCGACCCGTACAACATGTACTTCACGCCCGACGGGCGTTGGGCGATCGTCGTCGCCGAGGCGCACCGCGAGCTCGACTTCCGCGATCCCCACACGATGGCGCTGCACCACGCGCTGGCGACGCCGCAGTGTCGCGGCATCGACCACATGGACTTCACCGCCGGCGGGCGCTATGCGCTCGCGTCGTGCGAGTTCGCCGGCCGCGTGATCGTCGTCGACCTGCAGAGCGAGCGCGTCGTGCGCGTGATCCCGCTCGCGCCCGGCGCGCAGCCGCAGGACGTCAAGCTCTCACCTGACGGGCGCACCTTCTACGTCGCCGACATGGCGCTCGGCGGCGTCTGGTTGATCGACGTCCGCACGCTTCGCGTGATCCGCTTCGAGCTGACCGGCGCGGGCGCGCACGGCCTGTACCCTAGCCGCGACGCGAAGGTCCTGTACGTCTCCAACCGCGCCGAGGGCTCGATCAGCGTGATCTCGTTCGCGACGCGGCGGCCGATCGCGAAGTGGTGGCTGCCGAGCGGCTCGACGCCGGACATGGGCAACGTCTCGGCCGACGGCGGCATCCTGTGGCTGTCGGGGCGCTCGGATGCGGCCGTCTACGCGATCTCGACGCGGACCGGACGGCTGCTGCACCGGATCCCCGTCGGCGACGGACCGCACGGCCTATGCGTCTGGCCCGAGCCCGGCCGTTACTCGATCGGCCACACGGGAATCCTCCGGTAGCCTCGACTCGACGTGCGGCCCGTGCTGCGGCGCTCGTGGGCTGAAGCCGGCGATCACGAGCTCGATCCGCGCGCCGCCCTCGGGCGAGCGACCGGCGCTGACGCCGCCGCCGTGCGCGAGCGCGATCGCACGGACGATCGCCAGCCCGAGGCCGGTGCCGCCCGAGGCGCGGTCGCGCGCCGAGTCGGTCCGGTGGAAGCGGTCGAACACCCGCTCGCGCTGCTCGCGCGGGATCCCGGGGCCGTCGTCTTCGACGAAGAAGCGCAGGCACGCGCCGCGCAGCTGCTCGATCCGCATTCGCACGAGGCCGTCACCGGCGGCCGTGTGCTCGACGGCGTTCGCGATCAGGTTGCGCAGCGCCTGCGCGAGTCGGTCGGGGTCGGCGCGGAGCGTCCCGTCGGGGATCGGGCCGAGCTCGAAGCGGCGCTCGGCGAGCAGGCTCGTGCCGTCCCACAGCTGCTCGACGAACGGGCGCAGGTCGATCGTCCCGACGCGCAGGAACTCGGTCTGCTCGCTCTTGGCGAGCAGCAGCAGGTCATCGACGAGGCGGCTGATCCGCGCGAGCTCGGCCTGCACGAGGGTCTCGACCCGCCGCACCTCCGCGCCCGACGGAGACGGCTGCGAGGCGAGCACCTCGAGCTGGCCGCGGATCACGGTCAGCGGCGTGCGCAGCTCGTGCGAGGCGTCGGCGACGAACGCGCGCTGGCGCGCGAACGCGTCGGTCAGGCGGTCGAGCATGTGGTTGAACGCGTCGCTCAGCACGCGCACCTCCTCCGCCTGTCCGCCGGCGTCGTGAATCCGCGGGTGCAGGTCGCCGGCGTCGACGCGCGCCGCGACCGCGGCCATCCGTCGCAGCGGGCGCGACACGCGCGTCCCGATCAGCAAGGCCGCGAGCAGCGCGCCGGCGAGCGCGAGGATCCCGGCGAGGACGAACGCGCGCGCGACGCTCGCCTGCGCGTGCGTGACCGTGCCGAGCGGCTCGCCGACGCCGACCGTCGTGAGCGCGCCGTCGCGCAGGCGCACCTGGCGCTTGAGCAACCGCATGTCGCCGACGTCGGGTAGCGAGAGCGTCGAGTAGCCGCTCGGCTGTGTCAGCAGCCGGCGCGAGAGGATGTCCTCGTGCGCCTGCTCGGCGGGCGTCTCGCCGTTGTCCGGAACGGCCGTGTCGGAGAACAGCTCGGGCCGGTTCGTGACCGTCCGCGAGCCGGGGATCGTCACGAACAGGACGGTCGAGCTGGCGGCGAACGACTGGTCGCCGACGAACTCGGCGGCCTCCGAGCGAGCGCGTGCCGGCGTCGCGACGTTGGCGCGTGTGAGCCCGTGCGTGAGCCCCTTCGCGTAGCCCGCGATCTCGCCGTCGATCTGGCGGCGCAGCTGCGTGCCGGTCCCGTTGTACACGGCGACGAAGGCGATCCCCGTGCACAGCAGCGTGACTAGCGCCACCCAGCCGGCCAGGCGCCAGCGCAGGCCGACGTGCCTGAAGCGGTCGCGCAGCGCGCGCATCTCCGCTTTAGCCGGCGCCGCCGAGACGGTAGCCGACGGCGCGCACGGTGAAGATCGGCGCCGGGTCCTCCGGCGCGCCGAGCTTGCGGCGCAGGTAGCCGACGTAGACGTCGACGACGTTCGTCGTCGGGTCGTGCTCGTAGCCCCACACGGCGCTGAGGATCTGGTCGCGCGTGAGCACCTGACCGGGGTGGCGCAGCAGGTACACGAGCAGCTCGAACTCGGTCATCGAGAGCGTGATCGCACGCCCGCCGCGCGTCACCTTGCGGTTCAGCAGGTTGACCTCGATGTCCTCTGCGCGCAACGTGCTCGCCGACGCCTGCGCGACGACGCGCAGCTGCGCGCGCACGCGCGCGACGAGCTCGGCGACCGAGAACGGCTTGACGAGGTAGTCGACCGCGCCGGCTTCCAGGCCGACGACGCGGTCCTCGACCTCCCCGCGCGCCGTCAGCACGATCACCGGCGTCGTCGGGCGCGCCTGGCGCAGCGTCTGCAGGATCTCGAGCCCCGGCCGGCCGGGCAGCATCAGGTC
>DATHND010000097.1:0-8896 GCA_035486335.1 Solirubrobacteraceae bacterium | reverse complement strand
GCCCGACGAGATCCCGAAGGCCGTGTGGGCCGGCACGGTCGTCGTCGCGCTCGTCTTCGCGATCGTGCTGTTCTTTCTGATCCCAGTCGGCCTGACGAGCCTGATCAAGGGGCAGCTCGGGTCGTCGTTCCTGTTCTGGCTGATCGAGGGGCTCGTGCGAACGGGCATCTTCCTCGGCTACATGCTGCTGCTGTCGCGCCTGCGCGATCTGCGGCGCGTGTTCGAGTACCACGGCGCCGAGCACAAGACGATCTCGTGCTTCGAGGCCGGCCTGCCGCTGACGCCGGCAGGCGCGCAGCGCTTCTCGCGCCTGCACCCGCGTTGCGGCACGAGCTTCCTGCTCGTCGTGATGATCGTCGCGATCTTCGTGTTCGCGCCGATCGGGCTGCCGGCGTGGTACTGGCTCGTCGCGACGCGCATCCTCGGCGTGCCGCTGATCGCCGGCATCTCCTTCGAGCTGATCAAGTTCGCCGGGCGCAACCGCAGCCGCCGCTGGGTGCGCGCGGTGATGTGGCCCGGGTTGAAGCTGCAGCTGCTGACGACGCGTGAGCCCGACCTCGACCAGCTCGCCGTCGCGATCGCCGCGCTGCAGTCGGTACTCGACCGCGAGACGCCCGGCGCGCTGTCGGCCGCTGACCTCGTCGGCGTCGAGGTCGTCGCTTAAGAGGCTTCTCGCTGGACGGCGCGTCGGCGTCGATCTCGTGGCCGCCCAGCGGGCGGCCCATAAACTGAAAAAGCGATGATCGAAGACCTCGTCAAGCAGATCGAGAGCCGCTTCGCGGAGCTGGGCGAGCAGATGACCGATCCGGAGGTGATCTCCGACCGGGAGCGCTACGCCGAGGTCGGTCGCGGCTACCGGCAGCTCGAGCCGGCGGCGGAGCTCGCGGCGCAATGGCGCGAGGCGCAGGAAACGGCCGACGGCGCCGAGGAGCTGCTCAGCGAGGAGGGCGAGGACTCCGAGCTGCGCGACGAGCTCGCGGCCGCGCGCGAGCGGATCGAGCGGCTCGAGGAGGAGATCCGCATGGCGATGGTCGAGCGCGACCCGAACGACGAGAAGAGCGTGATCGTCGAAATCCAGGGCGGCGCCGGCGGCGACGAGGCCGGGCTGTGGGCCGGCGACCTTTACCGGATGCTGACCCGTTACGCCGAACGGCTCGGCTTCCAGGCCGAGTCGATGGAGATCGGCGACGGCAAGTACACGTTCGAGATCAAGTCCCGCCCGCCCGACGGCGCCTACTCGGTGTTCAAGTTCGAGGGCGGCACGCACCGCGTGCAGCGCGTCCCGCAGACCGAGTCGCAGGGGCGCATCCACACTTCGACGGCGACCGTCGCCGTGCTGCCCGAGGCCGAGGACGTCGACGTGCAGATCGACGCGAACGACCTGCAGATCGACGTCTACCGCTCCTCGGGCCCCGGCGGGCAGTCGGTCAACACGACCGACTCCGCCGTGCGCATCACGCACAAGCCGTCGGGCATCGTCGTCTCGATGCAGGACGAGAAGTCGCAGCTGCAGAACCGCGAGAAGGCGCTGCGCGTGCTGCGCGCGCGCCTGTACGAGCGCGCGCTCGCCGAACAGCAGGCCGAGCTCGCCGCCGACCGCCGCTCGCAGGTCGGCACCGGCGATCGCGCCGAGAAGATCCGCACGTACAACTACGGCGAGCGGCGCGTCACCGACCATCGGATCAAGCTGACCGTGCACAACCTCGACGACGTGCTCGAGGGGCAGCTCGACGAGCTGACCGCCGCGCTGCAGGCCGACGAGAAGCGGCGCCGGCTGCAGGCGCGCTCCGACGAGCACACGCTGAAGGGCGCAGGCAGGCAGGCGGCGGTGTGAGGCCGGCCGGCGCCGACGCGTCGCCCGCCGATCCGCCGGCCGCGCGGGCGCGGCGTCCGAGCGGCACGTCCGTCCGCGACGCGCTCGACGGCGCGGTCACGGCGATCGCCGCCGCCGGCTGCCAGACGCCGCGCCTCGACGCCGAAGTGCTGCTCGCGCACGTGCTCGGCGTCGGTCGCGAGCGGCTGCTGCTCGACCGCGAGCTGCTCGTCACGGGGCCGGCCGTGCGCGGTTTCCAGGGCGCCGTCCGCCGCCGCGCGGTCGAGCGCGAGCCGGTCGCGTACATCGTCGGCACGCGCGGCTTCCGCCAGATCGAGCTGTCGGTCGATTCGCGCGCGCTCGTGCCGCGGCCCGAGAGCGAGCTGCTCGTCGAACACGGTTTGACGCTGGCGCCGGGCGCGAGCGTGCTCGACGTCGGTACCGGCAGCGGCGCGATCGCGCTGGCGCTGAAGCACGAGCGCCCGGACCTCGACGTCGTCGCCAGCGACATCAGCGACGACGCGCTCGCGCTCGCGCGCGCCAACGCGGCCCGGCTCGGGCTCGACGTCCGCTTCCTTCACGCCGACCTGCTCGACGGCGTGCCCGACGAGCTCGATGCCGTGCTCGCCAACCTGCCGTACGTCGCCGAGCGCGAGCGCGCCAGCCTGGCGCCGGAGATCGTGCGCCACGAGCCGCCCGGCGCGCTGTTCGCGGGCGCGGACGGGCTCGACGCGATCCGCGCGCTGAGCGAGCAGCTCGCCGCGCGCGAGCGCGTCGCGTTCGTCGCGCTCGAGGTCGGCGCCGGGCAGGCGCGTGCCGTCGGCGTGCTGCTCGCCGCGGCCGGCTTTGAAGAAACGGGGTACGTTCGCGACCTGGCGGGTATCGAGCGGGTGGTGACAGGGGTGCGCGCACGACGATGACGGAGACGTTGAGCGAGGAAGATGCAGAGCGCCTGGGCGAATGCGTCGCCGGCGGCGGCGTCGCGGTGTTCCCGAGCGACACCGTCTACGGCGTCTGCTGCGATCCCGAGAACGAGACCGCCGCCCAACGTCTGTACGAGCTGAAGGGGCGCCCGCCGGCGCGGCCGGCCGCGGTGATGTTCTTCGCGCTCGAGCCGGCGCTGCGCGCGCTGCCCGAGCTCGCCTTCAGCGAGCGTTGCGCGCTGCAAGCGCTGCTGCCCGGACCGGTGACGCTGCTGATCGAGAACCGCTCGCGCGACTTCCTCGCCGCTTGCCGCGGCGACCCGACGACGCTCGGGCTGCGCGTGCCTTGGCTGCCCGAACGGCTGCATGCGCTGAGCGCGATCTGCGACCCGGTGATGCAGACGAGCGCGAACCTCTCCGGCGAGCCCGACGCGCGAACGCTCGCCGACGTGCCGAGCGGCCTGCGCGAAGGCGCCGACGTCGTGCTCGACGGCGGCGCGCTGCCGGGCACGCCCTCGACCGTGATCGACCTGCGCGACTACGACGCGACCGGCGAATGGCACGTGCTGCGCGAGGGCGCGCTCGCGGCCGAAGCCGTACGCGAGCTGCTGCACGAGGCGCGCTGAACGCCCGCTCGCGCTCCTGCTAGCCTCGTTATCGCTGCCGCGACTGGCGCCTGAGGTGGATTGACCACCGGGAAGCGGCCAGCGAGACCGCCGCGCGCCTGGGCACCAAAGTCTTCGAGCCTGCAAGGAGGGCGCCGTGTCCGAGCTCAGCCCCGACTACTTCAACCGACCGCTCAGCGATGTCGATCCGGAGATCGCCGACGTCCTGCGCGGCGAGCTCGAGCGCGAGCAGCGCACGCTCGAGGCGATCGCGTCGGAGAACTTCGTGCCGCGCGCCGTGCTCGAATGCCAGGGCTCGGTGCTGACGAACAAGTACGCCGAGGGCTATCCGGGCCGTCGCTACTACGGCGGCTGCGAGTGGGTCGACGTCTCCGAGCAGCTCGCGATCGACCGGGCGAAGGCGCTGTTCGGCGCCGAGCACGCGAACGTTCAGCCGCACTCGGGCGCGCAGGCGAACACGGCCGTCTACCACGCGCTGCTTCGCCCAGGCGACACGATCATGGGGCTTTCACTCGCCCACGGCGGCCACCTGACACACGGGATGAAGATCAACGTCTCCGGCCGCCTGTACGAAATCGCCGCGTACGAGGTCGATCGCGCCAGCGGCCTGATCGACATGGACGAGGTCGCGCGGATCGCGCGCGAGCGTCGTCCGAAGCTGCTGCTCGCCGGCTGGTCGGCATACCCGCGTCAGCTCGACTTCGCGCGCTTTCGCGAGATCGCCGACGAGGTCGGTGCGCTGTTGATGGTCGACATGGCGCACTTCGCCGGGCTCGTCGCCGCTGGGCTGCACCCGAACCCGCTGCAGTTCGGCGCCGACATCGTCACGACGACGACGCACAAGACGCTCGGCGGCCCGCGCGCGGGCACGATCCTCTGCAAGCAGGAGCTCGCGAAGAAGATCGACTCGGCGGTCTTCCCGGGGCAGCAGGGTGGCCCGCTCGAGCACGTGATCGCGGCGAAGGCCGTCACGTTCAAGATCGCCGCGAGCGAGCTGTTCGCCGAGCGCCAGCGGCGTACGCTCGACGGCGCGCGCGCGTGGGCGCAGGAGCTGCTTGCCGCCGGCCATGGCGTCAACGTGCTCAGCGGCGGCACCGACGTGCACCTCGTGCTCGTCGACCTGCGCGACAGTCGCCCCGAGCTGACCGGCCGGCAGGCCGAGGACCGCCTGCACGCGATCGACATCACCGTCAACCGCAACGCCGTCCCGTTCGACCCGCGCCCGCCGATGGAGGCCTCCGGTCTGCGGATCGGCACGCCCGCGCTCGCAACACGTGGCCTGCAGCACGAGGACTTCGTCGAGGTCGGCAAGATCATGGCGATCGCGCTCACGCCCGAATACGAGTCGCGCGCGCAGGAGCTGCGCGGGCGCGTCGGCGAGATCGTCGAGCGCTATCCCCTTTACCAAGAACTGGGCGCGGGCGCCCCCGTTTAGCTCCCCGGCGGTCGCCGCTCGCGTGCGACCCCCGCGCCTGCGATGCTGTTGAGCGTTCGATGGCGCATCCTGACGAGCTCGACGCGCTTTACGCCTTCCTCGTGGCGGCCGCCGTCTCGGCGCTGCTCACGCCGCTCACGATGCGCATCGCGAGGGCCGTCGGCGCGATCGACGAGCCGCGCGAGCGTGGCCTCTCGGAGAGTCCGACGCCGCTGCTCGGCGGCCTCGCGATCTTCGCCGGCACGCTTGTCGCCGCGCTGATCTGGCTGCCGTCGGGATACGGCGGCGAACCTCAACTGTGGCACGGCGTGCTGCTCGCGGCGGCCGTGATCACGCTCGTCGGCGCGCTCGACGACCGCTTCGAGATGCCGCCGATCGTCAAGCTCGCCGGCCAGTTCGTCGCGGCGGCGATCGTCGTGCATTACGGCGTCGCCGTGAAGGCGATCACGCTGCCGTTCGTCGGCACGCTCGCGTTCCCGAACGCCGGCGTGACGAACGCCGGGCCGATCCTGACCGTGCTCGGGCTCGTGCTGATGATGAACGTCGTCAACTTCTCCGACGGCGTCGACGGGCTCGCGGCCGGCGTCTGCACGATCATCGCCGTGGCGATGACGGTCATCGCGTTCGACCTCGGCCGTGCGCAGCCGGCCGTGCTGGCGGCGCTGACGGCGGGCGCGGCGCTCGGCTTCCTGTTCTACAACTTCCCGCCGGCGTCGAGCTTCATGGGCGACTGCGGCGCCAACCTGCTCGGCCTGATGATGGGCGTGATCGCGGTCGAGGCGGCGATCAAGACGGCGGCCGTCGTGTCGTTCGTGCTGCCGCTGATCCTGCTCGCCGCGCCGTTCCTCGACACGACGTTCGTCGTGCTCAAGCGCGTGAAGTACCGCCAGCCGATCTACCGTCCCGACAGCGAGCACTTCCACCACCGGATGGCGCGAATCGTGTTCTCCAGCAGGCGCACGATCGCCTACCTGTACGCATGGACGCTGATGCTCGCCGGGCTCGCGCTGGCGCTGCGCTTCATCCCCTACAGCGACCACAAAGGTCACCTGCACACCGGTTGGACGCTCGTGCTGGTCGCGCTCGGCCTGGTCGTCGCCGCGGCGAGCGTCTATCTCGTCTACGTCTTGGAGATCCTCAAGTTCAGGCGGCTCGCGGCGATGCGGGTGCGGCGCCAGCGTCCGGACGCGTCAGCGACCGAGATCGAGCAGGGCGTCGTTCGTGATCTGGAAACGGGTGAGATCGACGCCGTGGCGGCGCGGGAAGGGGATCACGTGGACGGCCTTGGGCCGCGGGGGATTGAGCAGCGCTTCGCCGAGCGAGATGTGGAAGAGGACCGCGTACGCGCAGAGCAGCAGCGTGGCGCCGCGCAGCCGCCGATCGCGGCAGACCGCGGCTAGCGGCAGCGCCCAGATCACGTACCACGGCAGCAGCCACGCGGTCGAGACGATCAACGCCAGCGTGCTCCAGCCGGCGGCTACGCGCCAGTCGCCGCCTCGCGCCGTGCGCCACAGCGCGACGACGACGACGAGCAGGAACGCCGCGACGAACACGTCGCGCCACCACGTCGGCGTCCCGTTCAGGCCGACGAGCCGCGCCGTCTCGGCTGGGACGCTGTGGATCGAGACGAGCTGCTGCTGCTCGCCGACGGCGCCGATGAAGCCAATCGCGTGGCTGCCGAAGCCGATCAGCGCGATGGCGCCGACCACGGCGAGGCTCACGATCGCCGCCGCCGCGACGTGGAGGCGCTCGCGAACCCGCCGCGGCGCGAGGATCAGGAACGGCAGCATCAGCCCGGCGGTCACCTTCACGCCGATCGCCGCCGCCAGCGTGCCGGCGCCCGCGCGTACGCGCGGCTGGGCGCCGGCCGTCAGCGCGAGCGCAGCCGCGAGCGTCAGCAGGATCAGCGTGTCGTTGTGCGCGCCGCCGACCGCGAGCACGAGCAGCACGGGGTTGAGCCCGACGAACGCGCACGCCCAGCGCCGCGAGCCGCCGAGCCGGCTCGCGGCCAAACCGATCAGCGCGATCGCGCCGAGGCTCGAGGCGACGGCGAGCGCCTTGAACGCCCACAGCGCGCCGCCGACGCCGAGCGGCACGGTCGCGTAGCTGAGCAGCGTGAACAACGGGCCGTACGGCGAGTGCTGATGCGGCCAGCCGAGGAACGCGAAGATTTCGTCGCTCGAAGCCTGCGCGGCGACGTGCGTGTACGGGTCGAGGCCGTGCAGCACGCCCATCCGCGCGAAGCCGATGTAGCCGAACACGTCCTGCGAGAGCAGCGGCGGGCCGACGAGCAGGGTCACGTGCGCGACCACGATCGCGACCCACAGCGAGCGCAGCGAGACGGCGCGCGCGAACAGCAGCACGAGCACGTAGCTCGCGCACATCACGAGCGTCAGCGACTGGAACTCGCCCGGACCGAGCCCGCCGAGACGCAGGTCCGCGAGCGGGCCCGCCAGCCACGACTGCCAGCCGCCGCTGCGCCCGGGTACGTACTGCGTCGGTTCGCCCGCAGCAGCCGCCGCCGTCAGGAAGATGGTGACGACGATCCCGAGCAGCCCCAGCCGGGCGAGCGAGCGCGCGGCGCGGGAGCCGCCGCGCGACGCCGGAGCGCGGCGACGGTCGCGTGCGCGGCGGGCGGACGACCCAAGCTCGATCGACGTCCCGGTCGGAGCCGCGGCGGTCTGCATCGACCCATTGTTGCGTCTGGCGCCGGGCAGGCGTTGGGTGGGGGATGTAGAATCCCGACCCACGCGCGTATGACGCTTGCCGGAGGCATCGGCAAGTCGGGTGCGAACACGCGCAGCGCCTGCGGCGCGGGCGCCGCCGCAAACGCGGGATCTTCCTCAATGCGACGTCGCCAACGCAAATCCAAGCCGCAGCGCACGCCGGGGCCCCGCCGCGTCCTGATCCTGTCCGCCGACGTCGGCGAGGGTCATGCGGCCGCGGCGCGCGCGCTCGCCGCGCAGCTGACGGAGGCCGAGCAGCCGGCCGAGGTGACCGTGATCGACGGCCTCGCCGCGATGGGGCGCCTGCTGAAACCGGTCGTCGAGGACGGCTACCGCGTCCAGCTGCGGTTCATCCCGTGGACGTACACGCTGATCTACGGGCTGCTCAACCACGTGCGCCCGGTGCGCGCGGTCACGACGCGCCTGCTCTGCCGCTTCGGCTCGCGTCCGCTGGCGCGGACGATCGCCGAGCACGAGCCCGACGTCGTCGTCTCGACCTATCCAGCGGTGACGGTCGTGCTCGCGCGACTGCGCCGGATCGGCGAGGTCAGATGCCCGACCGTCGCGACGATCACCGACCTGACGGGGCTGTTCTTCTGGGCGCAGCCCGGCATCGACATGCACATGGTGATGTACGGCGAGTCGCTTGCGTCGGTCGAGCGGATCGCCGGACGCGACAGCGTCAAGCTCGTGCAGCCGCTGATCTCCGACGAGTTTTTGAAACCACGCTGCCCGCTCCAGGCGCGCCGAGCGCTCGGGCTTCCCGAGGAGGGGCGGATGGTCGTCGTGTCCGGCGGCGGCTGGGGCGTCG
Source organism: Solirubrobacteraceae bacterium (assembly GCA_035486335.1). GTDB lineage: Bacteria > Actinomycetota > Thermoleophilia > Solirubrobacterales > Solirubrobacteraceae > Palsa-744. Next base: position 562 of record DATHND010000097.1, on the reverse strand, counting down.
GCGACGTCGAGGGCGCCGTGCGCGAGTTCATCCGCGTCCCCGAGGCCACCAGCATCGTTTGCCTCGCCGGTCGCAACGATCAGCTCGCGAGCAAGCTCCGCCGCACGTTCGCGTCAGAGCCACGCGTCCACGTCTACGGGTTCACCGACAGGATGCCCGAGCTGCTGTCGGCGGCCGACGTGCTCGTGCACTCGACCGGCGGCGTGACGTGCCTGGAGGCGATGGCGGCTGGCACGCCGGTCGTCTCCTACGGGCTGCCGGTGGGACACGCGCGCGTCAACACGCGCGCGATGGCCGCGCTCGACATCGTCCGGCTCGCGAACGACACGAGCGAGCTGCGCGAGCACGTGCGCGCGAGCTTCGCCGAGCCAGAGTCCGTCGACGCCGAGCCCGCGGCCGCCCGCGACCCCGCGGCGGCGGACGTCGTCCTGCAGGCGCGACACCGCGTTCGCCCGATCCCGCGTTGGCGACTGCGCACGGTCGCGCTCGCGACCCAGCTCGTGCTGCTGCTGGCGGTCGGCACGTGGGTGATGTCGACCGACGAGGTGTCGGCCGTCGCGAG
>DATHND010000096.1:0-8572 GCA_035486335.1 Solirubrobacteraceae bacterium | reverse complement strand
ATCAGATCGAGCGCTGGCTCCTCGACCACCTGGCCTTCGTAGCGGCGGCGTACGCTCGGCACGTTCTCGGTCAGGTGGGCGATCGCCTCGCTGACGGCGGCGGCGTGCGCGGCCTCGATCTCGCGACGCTCGGACTCATCGCCGAGCGCCCAGATGGTCGAGACCGACTTCGGCGCGCTGAAGGTCAGATCGATTCCGCCGCCGCGCTGGCCGTTCGCACCGACGGGGCGTAGCCATTTGCCGGTGCGAGGGTGGCGACCCTCCATTAGCGCAATGAAGTCAGCGCCGTCGACGCTGCTTGCGTTGATGCCCAACCGTGCGAGCGTCTCAGGCGAGGCCAGCCAGCGTCCAGGCGCCTGCGTCGGCTCGCCGGCCGGGCTCAGGTAGTAGTCGCCGCGCTCTGGCTCGATCGTCTTTGACTCCAGGTAGCGGGCGTAGCCGCCGGCTTTGGCGGCGCCGATGCTGGCTGCGGTCAACACACCGGCTATAGACCCCGAGCGACGAGCAGCGGCCAACGAGTTGGATACCGCTGAGGCACCACTCGCACACCCGTGCATCTCGTCTGTCCGGCTTTGGCGCTGTGCGCCGGCCGCGTGAGTCGGCGAGCGTCAGCGAGCCGCGAGCGGGCAGCCCGCAGGGCTCTGCAAGGCCGGTGCGCGGCGACGAGACCGGAGGAAGAGCCGACGCAGGAGGCTCGGTCACAGCAGGCGCAGCCTGCGTCGTGGTAGCTGCGGCACGCAGCGCCGGGTGCAACTCGCTGACCGCAAGGTCGCGACCGACGATTCGCTGGCCGCTTCGTCCCTGTCGCGGTCAACTACCGCCATGACAAACGAGCGCAGTACCTCACGCAATGCCGGGCACGCCCCCGAGGCGATCGCCCTCGATGCCTCACCGGCGAGCGTCCTTCATTCATTCGCGGGCGAGATCGTCGATGCGACGATCGCGCACCCGAGCGTGCTCCACGTGGAGGTCCGCGACCCGCACGGGGGTCGCTGGCGGCTGGCAAGCCAGAACGCGCAGTGCTCGCCGTCCACCCCGTCGCAGCTGGTCGGGCGCTCGGTCCAGAGCGCGCAGATCGACACGGCGTCCGGCGCCTTGCGCTGCGCGCTGTCGGACGGCGCGACGCTTCAAGTCGAGCCGACGGCGGAGCCAGGCGTCGATCAGCTGCCGACATGGGAGCTGATCAGCCCTGCGGGCCTGGCGCTCGAGTTCGGCCCCGGGAGCCGCTGGCGAATCGAGAGCGCCGGGACGACTGGCGGGGACTCCGCGCAGCAGCGCCGCTAGGCGGCTTCGACCTCAAGTGGGCTGACGCCGAGCCCCTGGCGAGCGATCAGCGCGAGCACGTCGCTGTGGATCCACGGGGTCGGCGCGCTCTCTCCTCCCTCCGGTCGCACGCCGATCCGCCGAGTGAGCCAGCTCGTTTCGCCGGTGATGCCGCCGTCGCGGCCGCGCTTGGTGCGCCCGCAGCGGAGCGCGATCTCGCTGAGGCTGGTCCCGTGCTCGGCGTGCGCGAGCACCGCCTCGCGCAGCGCGCGGTTCAGCACGATCGGGCTCGTCTCGACGCGCGCGAGCTCTTCCCGCAGCCGCGCGACCGAGACCGCCGAGTCGCCGTCGTGGCATGTGAGCGCGCGCAGCGTGATCGAGCGGGCAGGCTCGTACGCCTGCAGCTGCGAGATGACCTCGCGCAGGCACAGCGGGCGCGGCTCGCGATCGCGAGCAGCCCGGCGCGTCCAGCGAAGCACGGCATAGGACTTGCCGCACGGGATCGGGACGAGCGCGTACGCGGCGTCGGCGTCGTCGCGCAGCTCCGCGACGGGCTCGACGTCGACGTCGGGCCGCGACGCGCTCGCGCCCTGGAGATCGGCGGCGCACAGCCGCCGGCAACATCCGCGGCTTGCGTCGGCGACGTAGAGCTCGGCGAGCAGGCACGCGTTCTCTCTCGGCTCCTCCACAGCGAGCGAACCGACCAGCCGCGCGTCGGCGCGGCGTTGCATGCGCCAGTCAACGACGAGCCGGGTGCCGTCGGCGAGATGCAGGCAGCGAAGCTCGCGCGGACCGTCGGCGTCGCCGTAGCGGGCGAGCACGTCGGAGTGAAGCCGCGCCCGACCGGGCGAAGACGTCGGGGATGCGGTCTTCGCGCTCATGCGGTCCTCCCCGATTCGCGCGCGAGCTCGACCGGCGAGGACTCCTCGGTCGGCGCCGCCAGGCGGTAGCCGACGCCCCACACCGTGCCGATCCAGCCAGCGCCGGCACCGGCGAGCGCGAGCTTGCGGCGCAACCGCGAGGCGTGCAACGCGAGCGTCTTGGTCGAACCCTCGGCGTGAAAGCGCCACACGTCGCTGAGCAGTTCGCGCCCGGTGAACACGCGGTGCGGATCGCGGGCGAGGTGGACGAGCGGCGCGTACTCCTGGCGGCACAGCTTCAGACGGCTCGATGCGAAGTGAACCTCGCGCGAGGCGGCGTCGATCTGCAGCTCGCGGTGGCGCAAGACGCGGGGCTCGCGCAAGCGCAGCGCCGAGGAAGTCGCGGCGATCGTGACCGCGTAGCCGTCGAGGCTCAGCTCGCGCGCGAGCCGATCGATGCGGGAGTCATCTCCCACAATCGCCAACAGCGGCGTTATGTCCTTCATCACGGCCTCCCTTCGTTTCAGAGCCCCGCCGGGTGCGGGGCCGTGGAGCCCGACATCCGGCACGCCGAAGGCGTGCCATGCTCAGGAGGGCGAGGACCCGCGCCGGGCGCTCTACGCCCGGGCGGCAGCGATCAGCGCGCCGCGTTCGCCAAGCGCACGAGCACGTCGCCGTGGCAGGCGCGCGGCGCGCACCAGCAGCCGAGCACCTGAGCAAGCTGCGGGCTGAAGGTTGGCGCGAGCGGCCTACGCCTCGGCGAGGTATTCGCTCTGGCGAACCGCGCTCGTCGCCATCGGCACCCGGTCGAAGCGGTCGGCCTGCTCGAGGTAGTCGGCGACCAGCGCCTTCAGCGCGTCCAAGCCATCGACCTCGACGCCCGACTGGACGAGGTAGGAACGCCCGCCGACTACCGCCGGTCGGTCGGTGACACGTACGCGACCGTCGACCCGCTGGCCGTAGAGGACGCGCTCGCCTTCGCTGATGCGGTAGCGCGCGAGCTCCGTGCGCTCGCCGACGCGAGGCTGCGAAGGACGCTCGCTCGGCTCGCTCGCGTTCGCCCAAGTGGCCGAGACGCCGTGGCCGGAGACCTCCTCGGAGCGAACCTCGGTCGCGTAGCGCAGCGCCTGCTCGGCATCGTCGTCGACGAAGTCGAGTGGGAGGCGTGAGGCACCGGACTTCAGCTTTTTCAGACGATCGATTTCAGAGCTCGCCTGCGCACGCGTTGCGGGATTGGTGAAGCTCGTCCCTGTCTGCGTCGCGAGATCGCGCAGGTAGCGAAGCTGACGAGGTGAAGGTGAAGAACTGCTTGTAGAAGTGTTCACTGTGACTCCTTCGGTCGGGGTTTGAGCACCCGCGGCCCGGAGCGAACCGGCGAGGCGTGTCAAGCCCTGTCCCGTCAGGGAGCGCCCGCAGGGCGACGCGCAGCGCAGGGCTTTACTCGCCGCAAAGCCGGTTCGCTGGGCTAGAGCGTGTGCGATCCCCGACCGTAGGGGTCAGTGCTCACTGTGTGTTAATTCCAGAGCCAGTGAGGGTGTTGGCACCCGCCCGCCGCGCCTGATCACGCGACGGGCAGGCAGGCGCTTCGTTCACGCGGCCGCGGCCAGCTCGAGCTCCTCGTGCGGCTCGGGCAGCTCCATCAGCTCCTTGCCCTTGCCGTGATTGACCGCGCTGTAGCCGTGTTCGCGCCGCAGCCGCTGGATCTTCTCCTGGCGTTCTGCGCGCGTGAGCTTCGCCGCGCACTTGAGGAAGCGAGCGACGTCTTTGTCGCGCTCGCGCTCGCGGCGGCGCTCCTCGGCGGCCGCCGCCTCGCGCTGTGCTTTGGCCGCGGCGATCGGCGCAGCGATCTCCTCGGGCAGGCGCTCGATCAGGATCTCATCGAGCAGCTCCTCGGCCTCGTCGCGCCAAGGCACGCCATGCTCGTAGTAGCTGCCGAGCTGCAACGTGTAGTGGCTCGCTTTCGAGCGCGAGATCGCCCAGTCCTGTTTGCCCCAGCGCGCGGCGGCGAGCAGCGCGAGCACGCGGGCGGCGACCTCGCCGGCACTCTCGGCCTGCTGCAGGTACTCGCGCGCCTTCGCTTGCGCGTCGCGCGGCTCGGGGTAGACGGCCTTCGTCGAGCCGTTCTTGCGCTCGCTGAGCTCGGCGAAGCCGGGGAAGCAGAGCCGCGCACCGCGAGCGGCGATGTCGGCGAGATGCGTCGCGATCGGCGCCGCGCTGAGGATCTTCACGACGCGAACGTCGAGCTTCACCGTCGCGAGGTGCTTGACCAGCGCCGCGCCGAGCGCCTGGTTGGCGGCGATCGTCTCATCGCTCAAGCGGCGATCTTCTTCCAGGGCGCGTCGCCGGCCTCCCTCGATCTGCTCAAGCGTCGGCGCGGCGGGACGCGGCGCCTGCTCCTCTGCGCCGGAGGCGCCCGTGGCTTCGTTGCCGTCGCCTACAGCCGTGCTCGCGGGGTGCGGCAAGCAGGGAGCGGTATCTTCGTCGTCGCGCATCTGCTTGACCACGGCGGCGAGGTAGTCGCCGACGAGCTGGTTGGCGAGATCGCTGCCGAGGATGATCGCCTCCGACCCGTTGGCCGAGCGGTGCGCGGCACCGAGCGAGCACGCCTGCTCGAGCAGTTGCTCGCCGAAGTAGACCTCGACGTGCTCGGGCTCGGTCTCGCTGAGCTTGCACAGCTCGGCGAGCATGGCAGCGGCTGACTCGTCGAGCGCGAAGGTGGCGACCGGGTAGGAGCAGTTGGCGACGAACACGCCCTCGGGGAAGTCCTCGATCTGCTCGTCGTAGCCGCCGATCAGCAGCGAGATCGGGTCCGCGATCAGATCGTCCCAGCCGAGCGGTTCGCGCCAGCCCTGGGTGCGGGAGTCGATCACGCGCTTGACCGCGAGCTCGGGTAGGCCGTCGTAGAGCTTTGCCAGCTGCGCTAGCGTCTTTACGGCGAGCAGCGGCACCTCCCCGCTGAGCAGCCGATCCCGGACCGCCTGTGGCAGCTCGAGGATCAAGAGCCGCTCGCGCACGCGCGAGAGCGGGATCTTCAGCGTCTCGGCGATGCCCTTGCGCGTGTAGCGGCCTTCGCCGAGCAACGCCTGGTATCCGAGCGCCTCCTCGACGACGTCCAGCGGCACGCTGAGGTCGTTGGCGAGGATCGCGTCGACGAGATCGTCGCCGGGCGCGCCCGCCCGGGTCTTGATCAGGGCGGGCAGCACCTCGACGCCCGCTTTCGCGGCGGCGCGCCACCGACGCTCGCCGCCGATCAGCTCGTGCCGGCCCTCCTCGTCGGCGGGCTTGACGAGCACGGGGTGATCGAAGCCGCGCGTGCGGATCGCGTGCGCGAGGCACTCGAGCTCCTGCTCGTCGAAGCGCTTGCGCGGGTTGTTCTTCGAGACCACGATGCGTTCAATCGGAATCTCCGCGAGGGTGTAAGCCTGCTGGTCGGCCTGCGGGTCAGTCGGCATCTCTTCTCCTTCTTGGGTCACGGGCGAACGCCGGCGGCGTGCCTCGGCGACCCACCGCACGCCCAGGGGGCGTGCGAGACTGGAAGCCCGGCACGCCGCCGCTGAGTCCGCCGGGGCACCCGTCGTCGGAGTCCGACGATCGGGCGCGAGTCGCGCGCTACCCGTCGCGCTCGATCGCGGCGAACGCGTCGTCGGGGACCTCGATGCCGACGTGCTCGCTCAGGGCCTTCAATGCCTCGACGACGATTCCGGCGTGCTCATAGACGCACTCGCGCGGGTGCAGTACAGGATCGACGCTCGCGTGATCGTGCTCGGCGGTGACGGCGTACGGAGTGCGCTCGCGCGGGCCGACGACGATGTGCGACGCGAGCGTCGGCACGTCCTCGTGGCCGAGAAAGCACGAGTGAACCCCGAGCAGCAACTCGCGCTCGGGCAGGACGGTGGCGATCGCGAGCACGTAGGGGCCGGCCCACGTGACCGTCGTCTCGCTCTCCACGAGCCGGCCGTCGAGCTTGACCTGCAGGCCGACTTTGCGGCGGTCGCTCACGCAGGTCAACGTAGCGGGCGAGGCGCGCGAAAGCTCACCGGCGCGCGAACTCGTCGAGTCCGAAGCGCTCGGCGAGACGTGCGCGCAGCACGAGGAACTGATCTCCGCGAGTCCCGTACCCCCACGTCGCGGCTGCGAAGTCGATGATGCTGCCGCCACGCCGGCAGCCAAAGCAGTAGAAGCTGCCGTCGCGATAAAGCTGCAGGCTCGGGCGCGTCTCCCGATGAAAGGGGCACAGCACCTTGCCGGCGCGATCGGCCTCGCGGCCGGTCAGCTCGCGCACGTAGCGCGAGGGCGGGATCGCGCGCAGAGCGCGGTCGAGCTCGCTGCGCGCCGCGGTCGAGGAGCCGCTCGACGGGTCGGGCTGGGGAGACGGGTCCGGCGGCAGGCGCTCGAGCAGCTCCGCAAGCGAGTAGCGAGCGTCGAAGCGAAGCGCGAGCAGGCGGACCGCGCGCGGCGGCTGGGCCTTGTGGTTGAAGGTCTCCGGCGGGCGCAGGATCCGCGCGATGTCGACTGAGCGCAGGTCGCCGCCGAGCGCGAGCGCGAGCCTGCGGTTGGCGCTCTCGACGCGCGCGCTCGGAGCCCGCGTTCGCAGTCGCCAGTAGAGATGACAGTGCTCGGCGGTCCCCGAGGCGATCTCGATCGTCGGCGTCAGCGCGGGCTGCGCGAGGAGGAGCTCTCTCACCGGTGCACGATCGCACTCCACGTACACCAGATGCGAGCCGACAATCGCGCTCTTGCCGCCCGCCAGGCGCGCGCGCAGAGCGACGCCGATGTAGACGTCGGCGCTCGGCGCGATCGCGCGGATCAGGCGGGCGGCCTCTGCGAGCCTCGCTGCGGGGATGAAGCGCCGGCGCATCCCGGGCGCCCGCCCCGCCCAGCGCACGTCGAGCAGCTGGCCGGCGCATTGCTCGCCGGCCAGCACTCGAAGGTAGGCCTCAAGCGCGCCGTCGACGTGCTCGCTGCTCACTCGCTCGCCTCCGGCGTGTGCTTGGCGAGGTACTCGTACTCGCCATTGACGAGCGGGATCTGTTCGGGGAAGCGCGCGGCCCAGGCCGCGCACTGCTCGAGCGTCAGCTCGCCACGGCGCATCGCCAATATGCGCTCGGCGGGGGTCATCTCCCAGAGCGTCCGCAGCCGTTCACGGCGCTTGGCGATCGTTTTGATGTAGGCCTCGCTGAAGTCGGTCTGAGACATGATTGATCGCTCCTTGAGAACGAACGGCGCCCGCGTCCGGTAGGACGCGGGGCGCCTGCGTTTCGTCAGGCCGCCGCCTCGGCGGGCTCGGCCTCGGCCGTGGCCTCCTCGCTCGCGCCGCCGAGGAACTGGACCTGGTCGGCGACGATGTGGTGCACCTGGCGAGCAGAGCCGACCTCCGGCTGCCATTCGTGCCACTGAAGGCGGCCCCGGACGACGACCTGGCGGCCCTTGACGAGGTACTGCGCGCACGCTTCGCCGGACTTGCCGAAAGCGTCGACGTCGATGTAGCCGGTCTCGCCGCCGCGGCCCATGCCGTCAACGGCCAGGCGCAGCTTGCAGACGCTGTTGCCATCCGCGAGCGAGCGCAGCTCGGGGTCGCGCGTGAGACGGCCGACCTCGACGACGTTGTTGATTGCGTAGGTGCCCATTGCATTGCCTCCTGTTGGTGGTGGAGCTAGTTGACGCCGCCCCTAACGACGCCGAGCGGCCGCGCGGAACCGAAGCCCGGAACGGGCGGAGGGGAACCCCGTAGGGGTTGAAGCGCGGACGGCGGCGTCGAAAATGGGGCAAGAAGACGGCGCGACACCGACCGGAGGCAGACTGCACTGGGTACACGAAGCAGCACCGTCGTAGATCGGCCTTCGATCGATGACCTTTCTCTCTCTTGATGGACATCAGCGTTTGCAGCGCGCCGTCGAAGGTGCGCCCGGCGTTAATGACCGCGAGCGACCTAGAGCGGCCAGCAATTTGTGAAGTGATCGCGCAGCCCAAGCGCGCCAGGACGGCGCCGGGGCCACCGCTGGAGCTCGGATTCAGCCGGAGCTCGACCCTGCTCGGCGGGCCACTAGGCGGCGAACAGGTCCAGCTGCTCGGCTTCGCGCAGCGGAGGGATCGGCTGAAAGCCAGCAGAGCGGCGAGCGGCGAGCGAGACGACGACGCCAGGGGTCTGCTCCCAGCTCGCGCGCAGCTCGACCTCGGCGATCTCATCGCCCGTGACCGGCACGCCCCGAGCTTGCAGCTCCTTGAGCACCTGCTCGAGCGAGACCGGCTCCTCGCGCTCGTCCATCAGTTGGCCGTCGAGCGCGAGGTCGGCCGCGGCGGCCTTGGCCGAGAGCAGCTCCCACTTCTTCTCATCGAGCGAGCCCTTCGTCAGCATCACGTAGACGGTGACGGGCTTGCGCGAGGAGAGTCGGTGCGCCCGCGCGATGAACTGGTCGAACATCTCATAAGAGAAGACGAGGCCGTCGACC